>NZ_CAXTHR010000133.1:0-11458 GCF_964244095.1 uncultured Methylobacterium sp.
ATCTCGGCGGCATCGACGGCCTGCTCCACGTCACCGACATGGCGTGGCGCCGCGTGAACCACCCGTCCGAGGTCGTGACCATCGGCCAGACGGTCAAGGTCAAGATCATCAAGATCAACCACGAGACCCACCGCATCTCGCTCGGCATCAAGCAGTTGCTCGCCGATCCGTGGGAGGGCATCGCCCAGCGTTATCCGGTCGAGGCCAAGCTCAAGGGCCGGGTCACCAACATCACCGATTACGGCGCCTTCGTGGAGCTGGAGCCGGGGATCGAGGGCCTGATCCACGTCTCCGAGATGAGCTGGACCAAGAAGAACGTCCATCCGGGCAAGATCGTCTCCACGAGCCAGGAGGTCGAGGTGCAGATCCTCGAGGTCGATCCGGTCAAGCGCCGCATCTCGCTCGGCCTCAAGCAGACCCTGCAGAACCCCTGGGAGGGCTTCGCCGAGAAGCACCCGGTCGGCTCCGAGGTCGAGGGCGAGGTCAAGAACAAGACCGAGTTCGGCCTGTTCATCGGGCTCGAAGGCGACGTCGACGGCATGGTCCACCTCTCGGACCTCGACTGGAACCGGCCCGGCGAGCAGGTGATCGAGGAGTTCAAGAAGGGCGACATGGTCAAGGCGCAGGTTCTCGACGTCGACGTCGAGAAGGAGCGCATCTCGCTCGGCATCAAGCAGATCGGCGGCGATCCCTTCGCGGAGGCCGGCGACGTCAAGAAGGGTCAGGTCGTGACCTGCGAGGTGGTCGAGGTCAAGGATTCGGGCATCGAGGTCAAAATCGTCGACAGCGACATGTCGAGCTTCATCCGCCGCGCCGAACTCGCCCGCGACCGCGGCGACCAGCGCCCCGAACGCTTCGCCGTCGGCGAGAAGTTCGACGCCCGGGTGATCCAGTTCGACCGCAAGGCGCGGCGCGTCCAGCTCTCGATCAAGGCGCTCGAAGTTGCCGAGGAGAAGGAGGCCATGGCCCAGTTCGGCTCGGCCGATTCCGGGGCCTCGCTCGGCGAGATCCTGGGCGCGGCCTTCAAGAAGGCCCGCACCAGCGACGACGTCGAGGAGAAGTAGCCGGCATCGCGCGGCCGTCCGGTCCATCCGGGCGGCCGCGCGGCGGCGGTCCGGGCTCGCGCGGGGCATCCGTCCCGCGCGGGCTTTTCTTTTGACGATGCAACCTCAAGGACGTGCGGGTTTCGCGCGGCCGGCCCCTGGTTTCGCGCGGCCGGCCCCTTGCCGGTCCGTGGCCGGCAGGGCTAGAACACCGCTTCCGGGCAACCGCCCGGCGCCCACGAGTCCAAGCCTGCCAAGGACTTGGTCCGTACCGGACTCCGCGGTGCGGGACGGCTCCGCGGCGTGGGCGTCCCGTGCGCCCCTGCCCCGGCCCGGAAACCGCCGGACGGACGACATCGACCGGCGCGAAGGCCGGAACGCCAGGGAGCAGACCATCGCATGGCCGCTGACGCCGAACTCCTGATCGACCGGCGGCGGTTGCGCCGCAAGCTGTCCCTGTGGCGCGTCGTCGGCATCGGCGGCCTGGTCGTCGCCGCCGGGGCCGTGGGCCTGCGCGCCCGCGCCGGCACCGACGCGCCCCTGTTCGGCGCGGCCCAGCCGCAGATCGCCCGCATCTCGGTCTCGGGCTTCATTGCGGGCAGCGAGGCCACCGCCAGGCTGATGAAGCGGGTCGGCGAATCCACGGCCGTGCAGGGCGTCGTCGTCTCGATCAACTCGCCCGGCGGCACCACCACCGGCTCCGAGGAACTGTTCCGCAACCTGCGGGCGCTCGCCGAGAAGAAGCCGATCGTCGCCTTCGTCGACGGCACGGCGGCGTCCGGCGCCTACATCACCGCGATCGCCGCCGACCACATCGTCGCCCGCGAGACATCGCTTGTCGGCTCGATCGGCGTGCTGTTCCAGTATCCGGACGTGTCGGGGCTGCTCGACAAGGTCGGCGTCAAGGTCGAATCGGTGAAGTCCTCGCCGCTCAAGGCCGAGCCGTCCGGTTTCACCCCGACCTCGCCGGAGGCGCGCGCCGCGCTGGCCGCGGTCGTCGGCGACACCTATGCCTGGTTCAAGGCGCTGGTCGCCGAGCGGCGCGGGATGGATGGCCCCCAAGTCGCCACCGTCTCCGACGGGCGGGTGTTCAGCGGCCGCCAGAGCGTGCCGCTGAAGCTCGTGGACGAACTCGGTAGCGAGCGCCAGGCGGTCGCGTGGCTGGAGAGCGCGCGCAAGGTGCCCAAGGACCTGCCGGTGAAGGACTGGAAGCCGGCCGACGAGCGCGGCTTCGGCCTGTTCTCGGCAATCGGCCTCGGCGCGGATCTGCTCGGGTTCGAGGGCCTGTCCGCGCGGCTTGGCCAGATCGGCGCCGAGGCGCAGGCGGCCGCCCGCGGCGGCATGCTCGTGATCTGGCGCCCGAGCCCCGCCGACGCACCCTGACCGCGGGTTTCGAGATCCGCGCACCGGAACCAGAAGACCGGACACCCATGATCAAGTCGGAGCTCGTCCTCAGGATCGCCGAGCGGAACCCGCACCTCTACCAGCGGGACGTCGAGACGCTGGTCAACGCGATCCTCGACACCATCGCCGACGCGCTCGCCCGCGGCGACCGGGTCGAGCTGCGCGGCTTCGGTGCGTTCTCGGTGAAGCGCCGCGACGCGCGCCGCGGGCGCAACCCGCGCACGGGTGCCGCCGTTGCCGTCTCGGAGAAAGCCATCCCTGTGTTCAAGACCGGCAAGGAGATGCGCCTGCGCCTCAACGCGGCCGGGATCGGCGAGAGCCGGTCCGCGGCCGAGTAGACCGGGCGTGAGGCATGCCGCCGACGGCCTCTCGGGCGTCGCGGCACGGAACGAACGTGGTTCGGAGAGAATCGATGATCCGCTTCCTCAAGAGTCTGGTGCTGCTGCCTATCGCGGTCGTCGTGATCCTGCTCGCGGTCGCCAACCGCGATCCCGTCCGCCTCTCCCTCGATCCGTTCTCGCCCGATCCGGTCTTCAGCGTGACGCTGCCGCTCTACGCGATCCTGTTCGGCGCGGTGGCGCTCGGCATCGTCGTCGGCGGCATCTTCGCATGGCTCGGGCAGGGCGAGACCCGGCGCCAGGTGCGCCGCCGCGGCCGCGAGATCCGCCGCCTTGAGGGCGAGACCGCCCGCCTGAAGACCTACGCGCCGCCGGCGCCCGGCGCGGCGCTGCCGAACCGCACGGCGCTGCCCGCTCCGCGCTGAGGCATGCGGGGTTCTCGTCCGGCCATGCCGACGCACGTCAAGATCTGCGGCCTGAGCACGCCCGAGACGCTCACCGCGGCGCTGGACGCCGGCGCCGACTGGATCGGCCTCGTCCGATTCGAAAAGAGCCCGCGCCACGTCGATCTCGACACCGCCCGCACGCTGTCCGCGTTGGCACGCGGCCGGGCCGGGCGCGTGGTCCTGTTGGTCGATCCCGACGATGCGACGCTGGCCGCCGCGGTCGCGGCGATCGACCCGGACCTGATCCAGTTGCACGGCTCCGAAAGCCCGGAGCGCGTCGCCGCGATCCGGCACCTGACCGGCCGGCCGGTGATGAAGGCGCTCGGCATCGCAGGCCTCGCCGACCTCGACCGGGTCCCGGCCTATGCCCGCGTCGCCGACCGCCTGCTGCTCGATGCCGAGCCGCCGCCCGGCGCCGACCTCCCCGGCGGCAACGGCCGCGCCTTCGACTGGGACCTGCTCGCCGGCGCCGCCCTGCCGCCCGGCTGGATGCTGTCCGGCGGCCTCGACGCTTCGCGCGTCGCCACGGCGCTCGCCCGCACCGGCGCCACGGCGGTCGACGTGTCCTCCGGCGTCGAATCGGGCCCCGGCGTCAAGGACCCGGACCGCATCGCCGCCTTCGTCAGGGCGGCGCGCGCCGCTGGCTGAAACGGATCATCCCGCCCGGATATCGGCGAGCGAGCGCCGCTGCCGCCCGGCGGCATCGAAGTTGTCCGCGGCGAGCCACGCCCGGAACGCCGCCCGCAGCCGCGGCCATTCCGCGTCGGTGACCGAGAACCACGCGGTGTCGCGCGAGCGGCCCTTGGTCACGATCGCGTTCCGAAAGACGCCCTCGAAGGTGAAGCCGTAGCGGAGCGCGGCCGCGCGCGAGGGCGCGTTGAGGGCGTCGCACTTCCACTCGTAGCGGCGGTAGCCGAGTTCGTCGAAGGCGCGGGCCATCATCAGGGCCATGGCTTCCGTCGCGGCCGGCCGCCGCGCCAGCGACGGGCCGAAATGCAGGTGCCCGACCTCGATGACGCCGTTCCCGGGATCGATCCGCAGATACGACGCGATCCCGATCGCCCGCTGCGTGTCCGCATCGACGATGGCGTGGAACAGCGGGTCGGTGCCGGCCGCCATCCCCGCCAGCTCGGCCCGGTAGGCGGCTTGCGTCTCCGGCAGGGTGCCGCCGAGATAGGTCCAGCTCCGCCGGTCGGGCGCCGCCGAGAACGCCGAAAACAGGTCGCCTGCGTGGCGCTCCGCGTCGAGGGGCTCGACCCGGCAGGTTCGCCCCGGCATCGCGGTCCGCGGTGGCGGCGGGCGCGGGCTCCAGTCCGGCAGGGCCGGGCCGATCGGCTGGCCGAATTCGTTCTCGCGCGCGCTCATCGCCCACTCCTGTCCTCGACCAGGGCCGCCATCCCTTCGTCGCCGCCCGTCTCGCGAAAGCCGGCGATCACGCCTTCGCGGTCGGCCGCCAGTCGGTTCTGGCTGACCTTCCACTTGCCGTGGATGCGCGCCACCGGGATCTCGATCCCGACGATGCCCCTCACCTGCGCGTCCGTGAACGGTTTCGGAGCGTCCTCGACCGACCACGGCTCAGGCCGCGCGGCCTCGTGCACGTCCGTGAGGTCGGCGATCTGGCGGCGGAGCCAGTCCGCGTCGGCGATCACCCGCGGCCGGCCCCAGGCGTGGACGGTGGCGTAGTTCCAGGTCGGCACCACTTTGCCCGTCTCGCGCTTGGTCGCGTACCACGACGGGGTGACGTAGCCCTGCGGGCCCTGGAACACCACGAGGCAGTCTTCGACCTGCGCCAGTTCCTGCCATTGCGGGTTGGCCCGCGCCAGGTGCGCGCGCAGCGTGCCCCGCTCGGACGCGGCTGGATCGATCAGGAACGGGATCGGGTTCGCCATCAGGCCGCCCGGCCCGGCGGTGACGAGGAGCCCGAGGGGATGGGCACGGATCAGGGCGTGCTGCGCCCCGAGGTCGTCCTCCCGGAAATGCGGCGGCTGGTACATCACGGCATCCTCGGCCCGTCGGATGCCCGGACTTGACCGAAAGGCGGCCCATACGAAAGATCCAGTTTTTCACGATCGACTGGACCGCTTCGTGCTGAAAGCTCGTGCCGGTGGAGCGTTGCCGCTCGTCCTCGCCCTCGATTCCGATGCGTCGACGCCCCTGCACGTGCGGATCGGCGATGCGCTCCGCGCCGCGATCCTGGAGCGCCGGATCGCGCGGGGTGCGCGGCTTCCCGCCTCGCGGGTGCTCGCCGAGGATCTCGGCTGCGCCCGCGGCACCGTGCTCGCCGCCCTGGAGCGGCTCGCCGCCGAGGGCTACCTGACGGCGCGGGCGGGCTCCGGCACCCGCGTGGCGGCCACCCTCCCCGACGACCTCCTGCCCGCCGCCGGCCCGTCGGAGGCGGCCTCGCCGCCCGCCTCGTCGCCGCCGGCCCTGTCGCGGCGGGGCGCCGCCCTGACGCGGGCGCCGCGGCACGCCTACCTCGCCGCACCCGCAGCGCCTGACGCCTTCGCCCTCGGGCGCCCCGCGCCGGACGCCTTCCCGTTCGCGGTCTTCGCCCGCCTGCTCCAGGCCGAGTGGCGTGACGGTGCGCCGCCGCCCCATCCGCTCGGCGACCCGCGCCTGCGCGCCGCCACCGCGGCCTACCTCTCGGCCACCCGCGGCGTCGCCTGCACGGCCGACGACGTGATCGTCACCGCGGGCATCCGCCAGAGCCTGCGCCTGCTGGCGCACCTGCTGCTCGATCCGGGCGAGGCGGCGTTCGTCGAGGACCCGGGATTTCCCGGCATCGCGCTGGCGCTGGTCGAGGCGGGGGTCCGGCCCGTGCCGGTGCCGGTCGGGCCCGGCGGCCTCGCGATCGATCGCGTGCGCGCCGCGGCGGCGCGCACGCGGCTCGCCGTGGTCACGCCGGCGCAGCACTATCCCCTCGGCCACGCCATGAGCCTGGAGAACCGGCTGGCGCTGCTCGCCTGGGCGGAGGCCGCCGGCGCCTGGATCGTCGAGGACGATTACGGCGGCGAGTACCGCTATGCCAGCCGCCCGCTCAGCCCCCTGCGGGCGCTCGACCGGACCGGCCGGGTGATCTACGCCGGCAGCTTCTCCAAGCTGCTGCTGCCCGCCCTGCAACTGAGCTACCTCGTGCTGCCGCGCGGGCTCGCCGCGCCGGTGCATCGGGCGCTCGCCGAGACCGGCCCGGCGCCCTCCGGCCTCGGCCAGGGCGCGCTCGCCCGCTTCATCGACGAGGGCCATCTCGGCCGGCACCTGCGCCGGACGCGCAATCTCTACGCCGCCCGCCAGGCGGCCCTCCTCGCCGCCGCCGGCCGCCACGCGGCGGGACTGCTGGAAATCCCGCCGCTCGAGGGCGGGATGCACCTCGTCGCCCGCCCCGGCCCGGCTTGGCCCGCAGGCCTCGGCGATGTCGCCGCCGCCCGCGCCTGCGCCGAGGCCGGCATCGCGACGGTGGCCCTCTCGGCCTATCACGCCGATCCCGAAGCGGCCGCGCCGGGGTTGCTGCTCGGCTACGCCGCCGTCCCCGAGCGGGCCGTCGCGCCGGCCGTGCTGCGCATGGCGGAGGCCCTGCGTGCGGCATACGCCCGGCCGTGACGCGTCGCCCGCCGGCACCGGTCGGTTCGGCGGGACGGTGATTGTCTTCGGTTGATCATCATCTGCCGCCGCGACAGCTAAAGACACTATCTCGCTGCGTGCATGCGCATGAAAACGGCATCGCGTGTGCCGCCACACCGCATCCGGCCGGCACCGGGATCAAGCAGATCCTGGCCGGACGGGGCGCCCTCGTCGTCGGCCCCTCGCGCTTTCGGAAGGAACACGACCATGACGATCAAGCCCGTCCTCGCAGCCCTGTCGCTGTGGGCGCTCGCCACGCCGGCGCTCGCGCAGGGCACCGCGGCCCAGCGTGCCGCCTGCTCCCCCGATACCTTTCGCCTGTGCGCGTCGCACATCCCCGATGTCGGCGCGATCACCGCCTGCCTGCGCAGCGAGCGGTCACGCCTCAGCCCGGCCTGCCGCACGGCGATGGACGAGGCTTCGCCGGCGGTGCGGCAGGCCGAGGCCCGCCCGGCCGCGCGGCGGGCGGCACGCCGGGACGAGCGTCCGACCGTGCGTCGGGCGGCGAGCCCGCCCGCGGCCCGCGTCTCCGTCCGGCAGGTCGGCCGCGTGCGCGTCGTGACACGGACCGTGGTGGTCTACCGTGACCGCCCGCGCCACGCGGGCGTTCGCCGCAACGGATACGGCGGCGGCTCGCAGATGGCCCAGGCGGCCTACTGGATGGAGCGCATCGGCGGCATGAGCGAACGCTTCGGCGGCCCCTCGATCGCCGGCATGATGGGGATGCTGCAGTAGCGGTGTTCCGGACGCCGGAGCGCGGCTCGCGTCCCGGCCATCCCGAATCGGGCCGGCCTCAGCCGAGCCCGTCCAGGCGTTCGAGGAAGCGTTCCTTGCGTGCGTGCCGGGTGCGGATGCCGGCGAGCCGGCGCGCGAAGTCCGGCAGCGCGCCGGCCTCCTCCGCCACCGTCCGCAGGTCGGCGAGCAGCGCCGCCGCGCGGTGGTAGCCGGAGGCGGTGCGGCGCTCGGCCTCGCGCTCCACGTCGCGCCACGCGCCCGCCCCGCGGCGGCGCGTCGCGTCGATCCGGGCGCGGCGGACCGTCTCGGCGGCCTCCGCTTGCCGCCGCCGCTCGGCCTCGGCGCGCTCGGCCTCCCGGCGCTGCCGGGCGCGGCGCTGCGCCTGCGCGCGGCCGCGCAGGTCGCCGGCCGTGCGCGGCGCGGCGGGCGCCTCCGCCGGGCCGGCGGCCCGCACCCGCGCCCGCAGCTCGGTCGCCACGTGGGGGTCGCCCGCCGCGACCCGCACCAGCATCGCGATCCGCTCGCGCTCGGGGATCGCCGCGATCACCGCCCGCGCGGCCTCCGTCGAGGGCGGATCGCCCGGCGCGGCGCCGCTCCGCTCGGCGGCGGCCGCGACGAGGTCGGGATCGAGGCGCAGGAAGTCGGCCAGCGCCGCGAGCGGGCCGCTGAGCGGCCCGAGGCCCGGCAGCGGCGGCGCGTCGGGCGGAACGTCGCCGGCCTCGACCGCCGTCAGCCACAGGAGGTAGAACAGCCGCAGGTCGCCCGCGAGCACGTCGGCCCGCAGGGGCACGAGGGTGCCGAGCGTGTCGTCGCCGCCCTCGTCGTCCGCCTCGGTCCAGCCCGCGAACGCGTCGTCTTCGTCCTCGCGGACGATGTCGAGGATCAGGTCGTCGCCCGAGGCGGCGAGCGTGGCGTCCGCGACCGGCCGCAGCATCGCGCCGAGGCGGCGCTCGTCCACGAGCCGCTTCGGCAGGCGCAGCATCAGGCGCCGCGTGCCCCAGTTGGCCGCGTACAGGTGCAGGTCGAACCACGTCCGCACCAGCTCGGCCGGATCGCCCTTGAAGTCGCCCCATTCGTAGTGGTTCGTGAAGCGGCTGGCGGTGATCCGCGCGCGGGTGGAGAGCGCCCGCAGCGCCTTGCGGTCCGCCTCCCCGAGCGGCCGGTCGACCGCCAGGAAGTCGTAATACTGGTACTCGCTCACCTCCAGCCGCCCTCCCCTCGACAGGCAACCTATCGGCTCCCGCGGGCGGCCGTCCATCCCGCGGCGGCCTCAGGCCGGCACGGCCTGCGCCATCCCGGCCTTGGCCGGCTGCGGCCCGGCGCGATAGGCGGCCGAGGCCTCCGCCGTGCGCCAGCAGGCGGCCAGATGCCCGTCGCCTAAGTGCCCGCCGCCGACTTCGACCGAGGGCGGCGTCTGCCGGCACCTGTCCTCGGCGAGGAAGCAGCGCGGCGCGAAGGGGCAGCCGGGCGGACGGTTGGCCAGATCCGGCGGGCTCCCCGGGATGGTCTGGAGGCGGGCGCCCTTGGCCAGCGCGCCCTCCGCGCGGCTGCGCAGCAGGCCGATCGTGTAGGGGTGGTGGGGATCGAGCACCACCTGATGCGCCGTGCCTGTCTCGACGATGCGGCCGGCATACATCACGCTGATCCGGTCGGCGACCTCGACGGCCGCGCCGAGGTCGTGCGTCACCAGGATGATCGACAGGCCGAGGTCGCGCTGCAGCTCGCGCAGCAGCAGCAGGATCTGGATCTGCACCGTGGCGTCGAGCGCCGTGGTCGGCTCGTCGGCCAAGAGCACCTGCGGCCGGCAGGCGAGCGCCAGCGCGATCATCGCGCGCTGGCGCATGCCGCCCGACATCTCGTGCGGGTAGGCGTCGAGCCGCCGCTCCGGGCTCGGGATGCGCACGCGCTCGAACAGCGCCAGCGCGCGCTGCCGGGCGCCGGCCGCGTCGATCTTTTCGTGCCGCCGCACCGCCTCGGTGATCTGGCGGCCGACGGTGTAGACCGGGTCGAAGGCGAGCAGCGGCTCCTGGAAGATCATCGCGGCGATGTGGCCGCGGAAATCGGCCAGCTCGCGCCGCGACAGCGCGAGCACGTCGCGGCCCGCCACGGATATCCCGCCCCGCGTCCGGCTGCGCCCTTCCGGGAACAGGCGCAGGATCGCGCGCAGCGTCACGCTCTTGCCCGAGCCCGACTCGCCGATCAGCGCCATGGCCTGGCCGCGCTCCAGCCGCAGGTCGACCCCGTCGACCACCTCGACCTTGCCGAAGCCGACCTTGAGATCCCTCAGTTCCACCGCCGGAGCGGCGGCGGCCCCGGCGCTCATGCCGCCACCTGCTGCGCGGCCGGCGCCAGCGAATGGCCCGAGCCGGTCTGGCGGGCAAGGCATGCGGCCTGATGCAGCGGTGCGATGGACGCGAGCGGGGGCGCCGCTTCCGAGCAGACCGGTTCCGCGATGCGGCAGCGGGGATGGAAGCGGCAGCCTTCGGGCGGGTCGATCGGGTTCGGCGGGTCGCCGGTGAGCAGCGCGGCCTCGGTGCGGTTGTCGGGATCGAGCGAGGGCATCGAGGCGAGCAGCGCCTGGGTGTAGGGGTGGGCGGGCTCGGCCAGCACCGTGTCCGAGGGGCCGAGCTCCGAGACGCGCCCGAGATACATCACCATCACCCGGTCGCAGATGAAGCGCACCACGTTGAGGTCGTGGCTGATGAACAGGTAGGTCAGGCCGAACTCGGCCTTGAGGTCGAGGAGGAGGTTGAGCACCTGCGCCTCCACCGACTTGTCGAGTGCCGAGACCGCCTCGTCCAGCAGGATCAGGCGCGGTTCCAGCGCCAGCGCGCGGGCGATGTTGACGCGCTGGCGCTGGCCGCCCGACAATTCGTGCGGGTAGCGCCCGGCGAAGCGCTTCGGCTCGAGGCCGACGCGGGCCAGCAGGCTGCGCGCCCGCTCCACCGCCTCGCGGCTCCCGACGCCGTTGACCTTCGGCCCGAACGCGATCGACGCCTCCACCGTCATGCGCGGGTTGAGCGAGGCGTAGCTGTCCTGGAACACCATCTGCACCTGGCGCCGGTAGGCGCGCCACGGCAGCGCGCGTGAGCCGACCGGCTCGCCGTCGAACAGCATCTCGCCGTGGTCGCGCGCGATCAGCCCCATCAGGAGCTTGGCCGTCGTCGACTTGCCGCAGCCGGATTCGCCGACGATGCCGAGCGTCTCGCCCTTCATCGCGGTGAAGTCGACGCCGTCGACGGCCCGCACCACCGACTTCTTCCCCCCGACGCCCTTGCGCACGGGGAAGTGCTTGACCAGGCCCGAGATCGAGAGGAGCGGCTGGGCCGGGCCGCCGCGGTCGCGGATCGCCGCGGTCGCGACGTCGGCCGGCTGGACGATGACGCTCACTGGCGGATCTCCATGGCGCTCCGCAGGCCGTCCGAGAACAGGTTGAACGAGATCGAGACGATGAAGATCGCGAGCCCCGGCAGCGCCGCGACCATCGGGTTGACGTAGATCGCCGTGCGCAGCGTGTTGAGCATCAGGCCCCATTCCGGCTCCGGCGGGCGCACGCCGAGGCCCAGGAACGAGAGGCCCGAGGCCAGGATCATCGAGACCGAGATCAGGCCCGTGGAATAGACGAAGATCGGCCCGACGACGTTGCCGAGCACCTGCACCCGCATGATCGTCAGCGCCGAGGCGCCCGAGAGGCGCGCCGCGTCGATGTAGTCGCGCGACCGGATGCCGGTGGTGACGCTCTCGGAGATGCGGGCGATCTGGGGCACGAACACGCAGGTCAGCGAGACGATCGCGTTGAAGATGCCCGCGCCGAGCGCCCCCGAGAGCGCGATGGCGAGCAGCACCGAGGGGAAGGCGAAGAACACGTCGATGG
>NZ_CAXTHR010000134.1:0-11451 GCF_964244095.1 uncultured Methylobacterium sp.
TGCTCGGCTCGCTGGAGAGCGGCCAGGGCGAGGCCGAGGACGGGCACGGCGCGGAAGGGCAGCTCTCCCACGACCAGTTGCTGACCGACCCGGACGAGGCGGTGAAGTTCGTGGCTGCCACGAAGGTCGACGCGCTGGCGGTGGCCATGGGCACCAGCCACGGCGCCTACAAGTTCACCCGCCAGCCCGACGGCGAGGTGCTTGCGATGAACATCATCGAGGAGATCCACCGGCGCCTGCCGACGACCCACCTCGTCATGCACGGCTCGTCGTCCGTCCCGCAGGAATTGCAGGACATCATCAACGCTTACGGCGGAGAGATGAAGCCGACCTGGGGCGTGCCGGTCGAGGAGATCCAGCGCGGGATCAAGCACGGCGTGCGCAAGATCAACATCGACACCGACAACCGCATGGCGCTCACCGGCCAGATCCGGAAGGTGCTCGCCGAGAACCCCGCCGAGTTCGACCCGCGCAAGTACCTCAAGCCCGCCATGGAGGCGATGACCAAGCTGTGCCGCCAGCGTTTCGAGGCGTTCGGCACCGCCGGCCAGGGCTCCAAGATCCGCCCGATCGCGCTCTCGGCCATGGCCAGGCGTTATGCCGACGGCTCGCTCGACCCGAAGATCGCGGCCGCCGGCTGAGGGAGAGCCGACCCGCTTCCCCGGACCGCGCGGCGGCGGTATCACGGCGCATGACCGACGTGCCCCGCCTCACCCTGCTGACCCCGCACCGGGTCGGCCCCGAACAGGTCGATGCCCTGCTGCCCGCCCTGGAGCGCGCCTGCGGGACGGGCGACGTCGCCGCGGTGATCCTGCGGCTGGCGCCCTCCGACGAGCGCAGTCTGATCGCGCTGGTGAAGCGGGTCGCGCCGGTGGCGCAGGCGGGCGGCGCGGCGCTGGTCGTGGCCTGCGCCGGGTTGGCGGGCGACCTCGTCGCCGTCTCGGCCCGCGGCGGCGCGGACGGAATCCACGTCGACAAGCCGGCCGAGGGCCAGTTGCGGGACCTGCGCGAGCGCCTGCGCGATGGGCGCATCCTCGGTGTCGGCGGGATCGAGACCCGCCACGCCGCGATGGACGCGGGCGAGGCCGGGATCGACTACCTGATGTTCGGCGGCCTCTACCCCGACGGCGTCGCCCCGGAGGCCGAGGCGGTCCGCGAGCGCGCCGCGTGGTGGGCCGAGATCTTCGAGACGCCGTGCATCGGCGTGGCCTGCGGGGAGGGCGAGATCGCCGGCCTCCGCGCCACGGGGGCCGAGTTCGTCGGCCTGGAGGGCGGCCTGTGGATGGCCGAACCTGCGATCCTCGCGCGCGTGCGGGACGCGTTTGCGGGCGCCGGAGCCGCACCGTGAAACGCCTCCTTTCGGCCGTGGCCCTGCTGGTCCTCGCGAGCCTTCCGGCGCGGGCGGCGCCGGGCGCGGTGGAGCCGTCCAAGCCTCCGGGCACGGACGTGGCCAAGCCTCCGGGCAAGGACCCGGCCAAGCCGCCGATGCGGGACCTGCCGACGCCCTACACCGCGGGCTACGCGGGAGGCGCCCGCCCGCCCGCCACCGACCGCCCGCCGGACTTCGCCTACGGCGCCTACCAGCGCGGGCAGTACGTGACCGCGTTCCGCGAGGCGACCAAGCGCATCGAGGCCGACCGCAGGGACGCGGCGGCGATGACGCTGCTCGGCGAACTCTATAATCAGGGCCTCGGCATCCGCCCCGACCCGGTGAAGGCCGCGGAATGGTACCGGCTGGCGGCGGCGCAAGGGGAGCCCGGCGCGATGTCCTCGCTCGGGCTGATGGCGCTGGACGGGCGCGGCGTCGCCAAGGACCCGAAGGCCGGACGGCGCTGGCTGGAGCAGGCGGCCGAGCACGGCTCGCCGACGGCGGCCTACAACCTCGCGCTGCTGCTGCTGGGCAGCGGCACCGAGGACGATCAAGCCCGCGCCGCCACGCTGTTCCGCAAGGCGGCCGACGGCGAGATCGGCCCGGCCCAGCACGACCTCGGCGTGCTTTACCTCCAGGGCCGCGGCGTCCCGAAGGACGCAGGCCAAGCGGCCGAACTGTTCCGCCGGGCCGCCGACAACGGGGATCTGGCCGGCGAGGTCGAGTTCGCGATCCTCCTGTTCAACGGCACCGGGCTGCCCAAGGACGAGGCGCGCGCCGCCCGCTACTTCCTGCACGCGGCGGCGCGCGGCAACGCCATCGCCCAGAACCGGGTCGCGCGCCTCTACGCGACCGGGCGCGGCGTGGCGAAGAATTCCGTCGAGGCGGCGGCCTGGAACCTCGCGGCGGCCGGCCAGGGCCTATCCGATGCGTGGCTCGACCAGGCGCTGAACGGCCTCAACATCGACGAGCGCACCCGCGCGGAACGGCTGGCGGCCGAGCGGGCGCAGGCGCAGTAGGACGCCTACAGCTTGCACGCCCCGTCCAGCGCCGCGTTCTCGGCCGCCGTGAACAGCCGCGAGCGGATGTGGAAGCGTTTTTCGCGGCCGTTCTCCAGGGAGAACATGCCGCCGCGGCCCGGCACCACGTCGAGCATGATGTGGGTGTGCTTCCAGACCTGGAACTGCGGGCGCGAGATGAAGAAGTCCGCGCCGCCCACCTGGCCCAGATGCACGTCGCCGTCGCCGGTGATGAAATCGCCCACAGGGTAGCACATCGGCGAGGAGCCGTCGCAGCAGCCGCCGGACTGGTGGAACATCACCGGCCCGTGCTCGGCCCGCAGGTCCGCGATGAGCGCGAGCGCCGCCGGGGTGGCGGTGACGCGCAGCGGCGTCCCGTCGACGCCGGCCTGCTCAGCGGTGGTGGCCTCGATCGTCGATGCCTCGGTCATGGTCTGATCTCTCGTCCGTGATGGATCGTCCGCATATAGCGCGAACCGGGAGGAATCCCGGTCCGGCCCCTCCTTCTCCCCTTCGCGGGCCAGCAGATGCACTCAATCTCTCGACGCGATCGGATGACGCGCGGGTCCCCTCTCCCCGCAGGCGGGGAGAGGTCCGGCTGCACCCCGTCGTGCAGCCGGGGAGCGAGAGGCGAAGCCGAAGCGACGGTGAGGGGACGCGATCGGATATGCCTCCTTCGGTGTCACCACCTCACCCTCGGCTGCCGCCTCGCTTTGCCGACAACAAGGTCGGCAAAGCCCTCTCCCCGCAAGCGGGGCGAGGGGATGCGCGGCCACCGACGCGCCAAACGCAGGGATGCGTGAAGCCGCAGACTCTCCCCTCTACGCGAGAGGGAAGGGGGCGATCGAGAGAGCCAACTCGGGAGATGCGTCCTCTCCCGCCGCGAGCCCCAACGGAACGACTTCCGGCCAACCGTGAGTTGCGAGAAGAAGACCCCGGCCGCGTGGGCCGGGGCGAGGTGGTTTCGGGTGGTCGAGGCCCCAGCCCGGAGGAACCGAGGCACCACCGTCGAGGCTAGAAGAATCCGAGCTTCTTGGCCGAGTAGCTCACCAGCATGTTCTTGGTCTGCTGGTAGTGGTCGAGCATCATCTTGTGGTTCTCGCGGCCGATGCCGGACTGCTTGTAGCCGCCGAAGGCCGCGTGCGCCGGGTAGGCGTGGTAGCAGTTCGTCCAGACGCGGCCGGCCTGGATCGCGCGGCCGAAGCGGTAGGCGCGGGTGCCGTCGCGGGTCCAGACGCCGGCCCCCAAGCCGTAGAGCGTGTCGTTGGCGATGGAGAGCGCGTCGGCGTCGTCCTTGAAGGTCGTGACCGAGAGCACCGGCCCGAAGATCTCCTCCTGGAAGATGCGCATCCTGTTGTGGCCCTGGAACACCGTGGGCTGGACGTAGAAGCCGTCGGCGAACTCGCCGTCCTTGACGTTGCGCGCGCCGCCGGTGAGCACCGTGGCGCCCTCCTGCCGGCCGATGTCGATATAGGAGAGGATCTTCTCCATCTGCTCGGAGGAGGCCTGCGCGCCGATCATCGTCGCGGGGTCCAGCGGCGAGCCCTGCGTGATCGCCTCGACGCGCTTGATCGCCCGCTCCATGAAGCGGTCGTAGATCGACTCGTGCACCAGCGCGCGGCTGGGGCAGGTGCAGACCTCGCCCTGGTTGAGGGCGAACATCGTGAAGCCCTCGAGCGTCTTGTCGAGGAAGTCGTCGTCCTCGTTGGCCACGTCGGCAAAGAACACGTTCGGCGACTTGCCGCCCAATTCCAGCGTGACCGGGATGAGGTTCTGCGAGGCGTACTGCATGATCAGCCGGCCCGTCGTCGTCTCGCCGGTGAACGCGATCTTGGCGATGCGGGGCGAGGAGGCGAGCGGCTTGCCGCATTCCAGGCCGAAGCCGTTGATGACGTTCAGCGTGCCCGGCGGCAGCAGGTCGGCGATCAGCTCCAGTACCACGAGGATCGAGGCGGGGGTCTGCTCGGCGGGCTTCAGCACGATGCAGTTGCCGGCGGCGAGCGCCGGGGCAACCTTCCAGACGGCCATCAAAATCGGGAAGTTCCACGGGATGATCTGGCCGACGACGCCGAGCGGCTCGTGGAAGTGGTAGGCCACCGTGTCGTGGTCGATCTCGGAGATGCCGCCTTCCTGGGCGCGGATGCAGCCGGCGAAGTAGCGGAAGTGGTCGATGGCGAGCGGGATGTCGGCGTTGACCGTCTCGCGGATCGGCTTGCCGTTGTCCCAGGTCTCGGCGAGCGCGATCAGGTCGAGGTTCTCCTCCATCCGGTCGGCGATCCTGTTGAGGATGCGGGCGCGCTCGCCGGCCGAGGTCCGGCCCCAGGCGTCCTTGGCGGCGTGGGCGGCGTCGAGCGCCTTCTCCACGTCCTGCGCGTCCGAGCGAGCGACCTCGCAGATGACCCGGCCGGTGATCGGCGAGGTGTTCTCGAAGTAGCGGCCGTTCGACGGGGCAACCCACTGGCCGCCGATGAAGTTCTCGTAGCGGGCCGAGAACGGCGACTTGGTCCTGGCGTCGGCCAAAAATTCCGGCTTGTTCATGGTGCTGTTCCTCCGTGCGGCTCCGGCATGGCGTGCCGGCCTTTTCGGGCGTCTCGCCGGCCCGTCGCGGCCGGGGGCGAAGGACCGCCGCCGGCATGTCGGGACGTCCGGCCATGAACGGCCGCGAGCGCCGCAGGCAGCCTAATCCCTTCCTGCCGCGATGGCGACCGTCTCGATGCGCTCAAGGATACGCCGCCGTCCCGGTTCGGCCTCTCGGTCCGCTGCGTCAGCCCCCGCGCGCCTTCCGGGTGGCGGCCGCCTTCCTGGCCGAGGCCGACCGCTCCTCGGCGGTGCGGCAGGCCGAGGCCCCGCCCTTCTCGCCGCCGGCATGGGCTGCCGGATGCCCCGTCACTCTGGCCCGCCCCGAGCCGCCGGGCTTCCTGCCGCCGCCGTCGTCCTTATTGACCGTCGCCCAGGCGCGGGCCTCGGCGTCTGATTCGGGCACGCCGCGCTTCTCGTAGGAGTCCGCGATGTGTTCGGCCTTGCGGATCTGCTTGTCGGTGTACTTGCCCTTGTCACCCTGCGGCATGGCTTCCTCCCGTCGTGCGAAGACACCCTTCAGCCGGCTCCGGTCGGCCCGTCGAGGACGGCACGCACGCGGCGGACGAGGTCCGTGCGGCGGTAGGGCTTGTTCAGCAGGTCGAACTCCGATCCGCCGGCATCGGTTCGCTCCAGGCTGGCCTCGGCGTAGCCGGTGGTGAGCAGCACCTTGAGCCTGGGCCGGCGGCGGCGCGCCTCGCGGGCGAGCATGACGCCGTTCATGCCGCCGGGCATGATCAGGTCGGTGAAGATCAGGTCGATCCGGTCGTTGCCGTCGAGGATGTCGAGCGCCGCCCGCCCGTTCCCGGCCACCAGCGTCGTATAGCCGAAGTCGCGCAGGATCGTCCGGGCGAGCTCGGCCACGTCCTCGCGGTCGTCGACGATCAGGATGGTCTCGGTGCCCTGCCGCTCGACGGCGCACGTGGCGGCCTTCGGCGCCTCGGCGACCACGAGCTCGGTCGCCGGGAACGACAGCCGGACGGTGGTGCCCCGGCCCAGGGTCGATTCGATCTGCGCCGCCCCGCCGGACTGCTTGGCGAAGCCGTAGACCATCGAGAGCCCGAGCCCGGTGCCCTTGCCCTCCTCCTTGGTGGTGAAGAACGGGTCCATCACCCGCGCCAGCACGCTCGGCGGCATGCCCGTGCCGGAATCCGTGACGGAGATCTGGACGTAGCGGCCCTCCCGCAGGGGGCCGGTACCGGTGAGGTCGTCCGCGCTCACGTCGAGGTTCTCGGTGACGATCCGGATGGTGCCCCCATCCGGCATCGCGTCGCGGGCGTTGATCATCACGTTGAGCAGCGCGAGTTCGGCCTGTGTGGGGTCGACGCGGCAGTTCCACAGGTCCGGGGCGAGGTCGCGTTCGATCGTGACCGCCTCGCCGACGGAGCGGGCGACCATCTCGCGCATGCCCTCGATCAGGCTGTTGAGGTTGACCGCCCGGCCCTCCAGCCGCTGCTTGCGCGAGAAGGCGAGGAGTTGCTGCGTCAGCGTCGTCGCCCGCTCGGCGGCGTGGCGGATGTTCTGCGCGGCGCGTCCGAGCCGGGCCTTGTCGGTCTCCGGCTTCTCCAGCCCGGCGCTGAGGATGTCGACGTAGCCGACGATGACCTGGAGCAGGTTGTTGAAATCGTGCGCGATGCCGCCGGTGAGCTGGCCGAGCGCCTCCATCTTCTGGGCTTGGCCCAGCGCCTCCTCGGCGTCGCGGCGGCGCGACACGTCGAGCTGGGAGGCGAAGAAGAACATCAGTGCGCCGTCGGTGTCGTAGACCGGCGAGACGAACAGCGCGTTCCAGAAGGTCGAGCCGTCCTTGCGGTAGTTCAGGATCTCGGTGCTGTGTTCGCGTCCGTCGTCGATCGCCGCGCGCAACTGGGTCACCGCGTCGCGGTCCGTCTCCGGTCCCTGCAGGAAGCGGCAGTTCCGGCCGATCAGTTCCTCGGGGCCGTAGCCCGACATCGCCACGAAGGCCTGGTTGGCGAAGATGATCGGGTTGTCGGGCTGGTGCGGGTCGGTGACCGTCATCGGCATGCGGGTGGTCTCGACCGCGGCGAAGAAGATCTCGTTGCGCGGGTCCGATACGTTGATCGCCGACCCGGTGCCCACGCGGGTGGTGCGACCGGTCGGCGGGGTCTCTGGCGTCATGGTCATGCCGATGGTGTCTCACCGCTGCGCTGGGTTTCCGCGGCCCGGCCCCTGCAGAACCCGCCTCGGGCCGAACGTGCGCGGCGGGGCGCGGACGCCCGGGATCGCTGTCCGCCGAACGCGTCGGCGCGACCTGGCACCTTCGCGGCAACGCCGGGAACGGCCATGCGATCCGCTCCGCGCGGGCGTCCACCTCCGATCCACCGGGTGCCGGCGCGCCGTGACGCGGTCCCGGCCCTCTCGCGGCGACCGGAGCGTCCTTCCGTCCGCCATCGCCGCGCGGCGATGGCGCCGTTTCCATCGACATGGAATCGATTCCCGACCGGTCTCGCGGACCGGATTCCCGCAAGGCGGCTCTTGCGGCCGGCCGCGCTCGGCGCGAAGACGGTAACCCGCAAGCGTTCGCGATCGAAGTTCCAGAGCCAACGGCCCTCGCGCATGTCCGACATCGACGTGGTCTTCCTAGCCCCGGACGCCGTCTCGGGGCATGGGGTCCGATCCTTGCGCCGGACGATCGCGTTTTCGCCCGGGCAGCCGGTCCCGCGGATCGGCGAATGCGTCATCATCGGCTTCGAGGACGAGCCGGCGCGGTGGCTGGTTGAGGACGTGGCGCACATCTTCGACCGCGACGCGCACGGGATCGCCATCAAGCTGACGGCGCCGGAGGGTCTCTGACGCCGAGCGGCGGAAAGGTCAACGTCCCCGGTCGTCTTGCCAGGGCGATCGCTCGAAGAGCGATCGTGCCGCTTTCCGGGCGCGAAGAGCGCCCCGCGGAGCGGGCCCGAGAGGACGGATGTCCTCTCGGGCGTCGAGCGGAGCGCAAGCCAAGGCCGCGGAGGCGGCCGCCGGCGCTTGAGGCAACAATAAACCAGGGCGATCGCTTTCAAGCGATCGCCCTGTCGTCCTGCGGACATGCGTCGCCGACGGAACGGCGGACGCCTTCGAGCTTGCGCGCCAAGGGACTTGCGCGCCAAGGGACTTGCGCGCCAAGGGATCGGAAAAAGGCTCGGGCGGCCTCGCCTACTCCGCGGCCTGCGCGAGCGGCCCGGCCGGCACCGCGGGCGGCCGGGCCGGCACGCCCGCCCCGTCGCGGGAGGCGGCCAGCGCGCTTTCCAGTGCCGCGTTGAGGGTCGTGGCCAGGAAGTCGGCCGAGGTCGCCCGACGCAGGCGGTCGAGCGTCGCCGGATCGCGCTCGCGCCAGAAGCCGACCAGCACGCGCACGCCCGGCACCGCGGCGCGCGCCTGCCGCACGGTGAAGCGGATCTGTGACAGGCTCACCGGTTCGAGGTAGGAGAAGCAGATCAGCGCGATGGCGCCGACGTCCTTCGGACGCGCGCCCGCGCGGATCGCTACCATCGACATCACCTCGGAGCGCAAGCCCTGGCGGGTCAGCGTCTGGCTCAGCATCAGCGTCGCCGCCTCGTCGAACGGGCCGCGGCTGGAGACGCAGAGCACCGGGGCGGAGCCGCGCCAGGCCGGGGCGAGGTCCTCCGGCCCGAGCACGATGCCGGCGACCTGCCGGTCCGGCCCCGCTGCGGCGACGGCGGCGGCGGCCTCGGTGCTGGCGGGCCGCGGCGCGCCCTTGCGCGGGCGCCGTGGGACCGGCGCGGTGCCGAGGCGCGCCACCACGGCGCGGATCGCGGCGCCGACCTCGCCCTGGCGTTCCCGGTCCAGCGTTCCCCGCGAGAGGTCCTCCTGCGCCAGCCGCAGGCCCGCCAGCGCCACCTCGTCGTAATAGGTGACCAGTGCCCGCTCCTTCAGGAACTGGCGGCCCTGGTCGATCGCCTCGGCCGGGTCGTTGGCCAGCATGCGCTGGTAGAAGATCTCCGGCGGATCGAGCGCCGGCTGGTCGCCGAGCAGCACGTCGAGGTACCACAGCCGGTCGACGTGGCGGCCGAGCACCACGAGGCAGACGGTGAGCGGGGTGGCGAGCACGAGGCCGATCGGCCCCCACAGGAAGGTCCAGATCGTCGCCGAGAGGATCACCGCGATCGGCGAGAGCCCCGTCGAGTGTCCGTAGAGCAGCGGCTCGATCACGTGCCCGGCGATCGGCTCGACCACCAGGAACAGGGCCGCGGTGGCGATCACCATGCTCCAGCCGGGATCGACCGCTGCGGCGAGCACCAGCGGCAGCAGGGCGCTGACCGCGGCGCCGATGTAGGGCACGAAGCGCAGGATCGCCGCGAGCACACCGAACAGCGTCGGGCTCGGCACCCCGATCAGCCACAGCCCCACGCCGATCACCACGCCGAAGGCGACGTTGAGGGCGAGCTGCGCCAGGAAGAAGCGGCTGAGCCGGCTCGCCGCGTCGTCGATCGCCGCGGTGGTGCGGCGCAGGTCGCCCGAGCCCGCGAGCCGGATCATCCGGTTCCGCAGGTCCTCGCGCTGGAGCAGGATGAAGATCGTGAAGATCAGGATCAGGCCGGTGGTCGCCAGCGGGTGCAGGATCGGGCCGGCGAAGGTCTGGAGGTTGTCGACGAGGCTGGCGCGGGCCGCGCGGATCTCGACGGTGAGCGGATGGCCCGGAGAGCCGGGATCGCCCTTCAGCTCGGGCGCGGGCGGCGGCGAGAGCGTGGCGCCGAGGTCCTGGAACACGTCGGCGATGCGGGACAACGTGCCGGTGCCCGCGGTGGCCCCGCGCAGCGCCCTCACCTTGTCCTGCATCACCTGCGAGTAGCGCGGCAGGTCGGCGGCGAGTTGCCCGCCTTCGCGGGCGATCAGGGTGCCGATGCCGAACAGCGCGCCGAACACCACGACCACCACGAGCAGCACCGCCGGCACCCGCGGCACGCGGATGCGCCGGAGCAGCCGCACGGCCGGGACGAGGACGAAGCTGAGCAGGATCGCCAGCGTCACCGGCACGAGGATGTCGCGCCCGAAATACAACGCCGCCATCGCCGTCACGACGAGGAGGATGGAGGCGAGCGTCACGAAGACCGGCAGCCCGTGTCTCAGGCGCTGCGCGGTGACGGGGTCCTCGCTCATGGGTTACGCTCCGCCACGCTCACGCCTCCGGCGCCGCCTCCCCCAGGGCCGCGCCGATCTGGCTCAGCAGCTTCGAGAAGTCGACGGGTTTGGGGTGGTAGTCGTCGCAGCCGGCCTGGATCGCCTTGTCGCGGTCCCCCGACATGGCGTGGGCGGTCAGCGCGATGATCGGGATGGCCCGGGTGTCGCTGCCGGATTTCAGCGCGCGCGCGGCCGACCAGCCGTCGAGGACGGGCAGGTTCATGTCGAGCAGAATCACGTCGGGATGGCCCGCGCGCGCCTGCCGCACGCCGGCCTCGCCGTCATGGGCCAGGATCACCTCGTAACCGCGGCGCCTGAGCCGACGCGAGAGGAAGTCCCAGATCTCCTCGTGGTCCTCGACCAGCAGAATCTTGGGCATGAGCGGATGACCCTCTCGACGCAGGCCGCCGCGCGTCGGTCTCCAACGCGCGGCGGCGCACGATCGTCCAAACTTGGGTGGCACGTCGCCGGCGCGAACAGAACGCGTCGGGCGGCGCCCCTCTAATCCACGTCGAGATGGAAGTGGACGTTCTCGATGTTGGCGCGCTCGAAAGCCTGCATCACGTGCTGGTAGGAGCGTTCCATTTCCGTGGAGGCATCGCCGGGCGTCTCGTCGGGCTTGAGCACGAACATCAGCATCGAGCGGCCGGTGACGTCGTAACGCTGGCCGGAGCCGAAGCTCGCCACCGCCTGGTCGTCGGGCAGGTTGGTGTCCAGCAGCCGCGTCCAGGCCGAACCGCCGACCGATTCGGGCAGGGTGAACTGCACGAGGTCGTGATAGGCGTTGTACATGATGAGCAGGGTGGCGTCGCCGCCGCGCCGATGCACGCCGGTGGCCTGGGCCCGGCCGTCGAGGAGCACCGCCATCGAGCGGGCGCCGCCGTCGCTCCAGTTGCCGCCCTCCATCTCGGCGCCGTCCGGGCGCAGCCACGTCACGTCCTTGACGCCGAACTCCTCGTCGTAGCGGCCGGTGAGGAAGCGCCCGCGGCTGAGGATCGGCAGGGCGTTGCGCAGCAGGATCAGGCGCTGGGTGAACTCGGCCAGATCCCGCTCCTGCGCGCCGATCCCCGCCCAGTCGATCCACGAGACCTCGTTGTCCTGGCAATAGGCGTTGTTGTTGCCGTTCTGGGTGCGGGCGAACTCGTCGCCGGCCAGCAGCATCGGCGTGCCGCGCGACAGGAACAGGGTCGCCAGCATGTTGCGCATCTGGCGCAGGCGCACCGCGCGGATCTCGGGGTCCGTCGTCGGCCCCTCGACCCCGTGATTGTACGACAGGTTGTGCGAGTGGCCGTCGCGGTTGCCCTCGCCGTTGGCCTCGTTGTGCTTGTCGTTGTAGGCGACCGT
>NZ_CAXTHR010000135.1:0-11247 GCF_964244095.1 uncultured Methylobacterium sp.
GAAGGTGCCCTGCGGCCAGCCGAGCAGGGCGGCCAGCATCTGGCCGGTCTGGTTGGAATCGTCGTCGATCGCCTGCTTGCCGAGGATGACGAGGTCCGGGCTTTCCTTCTCCACGACGGCCTTGAGGAGCTTGGCCACCGCCAGGGGCTCGCAGTTCACGTCGGTCTTCACGAGGATCGCGCGGTCGGCGCCCATGGCGAGCGCGGTGCGCAGCGTCTCCTGCGCCTGTTGCGGCCCGATCGAGACGGCGACGATCTCCGTGACCTTGCCCTTCTCCTTCAGGCGGATCGCCTCCTCGACGGCGATCTCGTCGAAGGGGTTCATCGACATCTTGACGTTGGCGAGGTCGACGCCCGAACCGTCGGCCTTGACCCGGATCTTGACGTTGTAGTCGACGACCCGCTTGACGGGCACCAGAACCTTCATGGCGGTCCACTTCCTCCGCACGCAGATTTTTCTTGGTCGGGAGAACCAGGGCGGCTCGTTTTTGCGGCTCGCACAGGGCGCGGACCGTAGCGGCCGCATTTCCGCCTTGTCAACGCAACGCCGCCGCGCGACCGCCTGCCGAGAGTTGCGCGTCGGCGCTACGGTCGAGCGGCGGTCCGTCGCGGCGTGGCCGGTCGCGTTACCGGTTCTTGCCCGGCACCCAGAGCACGTCGTCGACCCCGTCGGCATTCGCCGCGCGGCTCGCCACGAACAGGAAGTCGGAGAGGCGGTTGAGGTACTGCAGCGCCTCGTCCGAGACGATCTCGCCCTCGGTGGCGGCGAGCGCGACCGCAAGCCGCTCGGCCCGCCGGCAGACGGTGCGGGCCAGGTGCAGCGCGGCCGCCGCCGGCGACCCGCCGGGCAGCACGAAGGATTTCAGCGGCGCGATGTTGGCGTTCAGCGCGTCGATGTCGGCTTCCAGCCGCGCGACCTGGGACGCCACGATCCGCAGCGGCTCGTGGGCCGGCGGCGTCGCGCTCGGTGGCGTGGCGAGGTCGGCGCCGAGGTCGAACAGGTCGTTCTGGACCGCGGCGAGCATCGCGTCGAGGCGGGGCTCGGCGTGCAGGCGGGCGAGCCCGACGCAGGAATTGGTCTCGTCGACGGTGCCGTAGGTCTCGACCCGCAGGTCGGCCTTCGAGCGGCGCTGCCCGTCGGCCAGGGCCGTCGTGCCCTTGTCGCCGGTTCGGGTGTAGATGCGGTTGAGGATGACCACGGGTCCGCCGGCGCTATCGGGATCAGAAGGTGTAGCCGAGCTTGCCGCCGAAGTTCGTCAGCCCGCGGTTGTTGGAACAGAGGCCGGCGTTCGACATGTGCTCGACGGTGGCCATGATACTCCAGTGCTCGGTGATCCGGAAGCCGAGCGCCGCGGCCTCGCGGAACAGCGGCGAGCAGCCGAGCGAATTGAAGCCCGGCGGCGTGAACGCCTTCTGGCCGGTCGAGCCGTTATGCGCGCCGGCCCCGAAGAATCCTTCGAGGAAGACGACGTTGCCGAAGGTCTGCGGGAACAGGTCCACCGTCCAGGTGCCGCCGACATAGGCGTAGCTGGTGCGGCCGCCGAAATTGTAGCTGCCGCCGATCGTCGGGCGCGGCACGAAGGCCTGCCAGAACGGATCGAGGCTGACCCCGGGCTTCGCGAACAGGACCTCGCCGTTGACGTTGTTGGTGTTCCGCTCGGCGCTGCCCGGGTCCTGCACCGCACCGCCGATCCGGACCTCGGAGACGATGCTGAGCGGCTGCACCGGCGGCGCGTAGGCCGCGGGCCGGGGCGCGGAGCCGAGATCGGCCGCCGCGGCAGGCGCGGCGGCTGCGAGGACGAGGGCGCCGACGAGGCGGTGCGTGGAGGACATCATGCGGGACGGGTCCGTTCGGGCCCGCCATCCCTATCATGAAGCCCGGCCCGGCCGGCAGCGTGAGGGGTGGCTGTTTCATCCCCCTCGCATCGAAATGCCGCCCGGTGCGGCCCGGCGGTCACAGTGCTCCGGGCAAGCCGGATACCACTCACGCCGAGCGCCACCACGCCACGCCCATGATGACGAGGACCGCCACGAACTGGAGCAGCACGCGCAGGCGCATCAGGCGCTGCGACAGGTTCGCGTCGCCGCCGCGCATCATGTTGGCGAGGCCGATGAGCAGGATCACCGCCACCGCGAGGCAGGCGACGAGGACGACGGAGTTGCCGGACATGGATGCGCGATCTCAAGGCTGCGTTCTGGCCCGCACCATAGAGGCTTCGCGCCCGCCCCGGCAGGGACGAAGCGCCGCTCCCCGAGCCGGAATGACGGCGGAGGCAGGTCTAGGGAGCTTCGGAGACGCGTGAATCCGTAAGCCTGGACCGGGGGGAGAGGCGCGTCGTCAGTTCCGCCGCAGCAGCCGCTCGAAATAGTCGAGTTCCTCCTGCGGGCGCGTCGGGTCGCCGAGCTTGCGCCGCAGTTCCTCCATGATCCGCCGGGTGCGCTGCACCGCGGATTCGTCGGCCGTCGGCACCTTCACGCGGCCGTCGCTCATGTCGCGCCCGCGGGTCGGGCGGCCGAGCGGGTCGTCGTCCTTGGCGCCGGCCTGGCCCTGCCGGCCCGGCGTCTCGCCCTCGGGCTTGTCGCCCTGACCGTCCCCCTCGGCCTCGGCCATCTCCTGGGCCTGCTGCTGCAGGCCGTCGGCGCCGCGCTTCAGCCCGTCGAGGGCGCGCCCCTGTGCGTCGACCGCCTCGCCCTCGCGGCCCTGCTTGAGCGCGTTCTCGGCCTCGCGCATGGCGTCCTCGGCGTCGGCGAGACCTTCCTCGCCCTTCATGCCGTTCTCCTTCATGCGGTTCTGAAGGTCCTCCAGGCGCTGCCGCAGGGCCTGCTGACGCTCGCCGACGCCGCCCTGCTGACCCTGGCCCTTCTCACCCGGCCGCCCCTGTCCCTGCTGACCGGGACTCGGCTGACCCGAACCCTGCTGACCTCTCCCCGGCTGGCCCTTCTGGCCGGGCTGCTGCCCCTGCTGGCCTTGCTGCTGACCCGGCTGGTTGCGCTGCGGGCGCTGGCCGCGCTGGCCCTGCTCGGCGCCGGGCTTCTCCTGCCCCTCCTTGAAGGTCTCGTCGCGCAGGCCCTGCTGCTCGCGGGCCATCTGGTCGAGCTCCTTCATCTGGCGCTGCATCTCGCGGGCGGTCGGGTCGGACTTGCTGCCCTGCTCGGCGCTCTGCAGGTTCTCCAGGATGTTGCGCAACTGCTCCATCAGCCGCTGCGCTTCCGCGGTGTCGCCGCGCTTCATCGCCTCGGCCATGTCCTGGAGCATCTTGTCGAGGTCTTCGCGCGTCACCGTCTTCGAGGGCTGGCCCTGCTTGTCGCGCGCGCCGAGGTCGCGCGGCTGCCGGCCCTGCTTCTCGGCCAGCTCCTTCATGAACTTGTCCAGCGCCTGCTTGAGGTCCTGGGTCAGGCGCTTGATCTCCTCGTCGGGCGCGTTCTTCTCGATCGCCTGCTTGAGGCGGTCCTGCGCCTGCCGGAGCTGCTTCTCGGCATCCGAGAGGTCGCCGTCCTCGATCTTGAGGGCCATCTCCCACAACAGGTCGGCGACCTCGGTGAGGGCGGCGTCGTCGCCTGCCGCGCGCAGGCGCCGCGCCGCGGCCTTCAGCCCGAGGAACACGCCCGGCTGCGGCGTGAACAGCTCGGGCGCGACGAGCATCGCGTCGAGCGACGTCTGCACCCGGCGCCGGCCCTCGTCCGGCGTCACGACGAGGCGGCGGCGCTCCTCGGCGAGCGCCCGGGCGAGGGGATCGCGGAACGGACGGGCCGGCAGCACCATCTCGACGGCCGGCGTGCGGCCCTCCTGGCCCGCCTCGTCCTTGACGAGGTAGGTGAAGCGCACCTTCGCGCCCGCCCACGGGTTGTCGGTGAGGTCGACCAGCGTCCTGGTGTCGGTCTCGCCGCTCGCGTCGCCGGGGAGCGCCAACGCGATCCGCGGCGGCGGCACCAGCGCACGTGCCCCATCCGGCGGCTCGACCAGCCCTTCGGCCGAGGCGATGCCGTAATCGTCCTTGGCGCGGTAGGTGAGGTTGAAGGTACCGCGCCCGTTCACCTCCGGCCCGCCGACGCCGCGGACCTCCGGCGGACGGTCGGGGATCGCCTCGACGATCAGGCGCCGGCCCTGGCCGGGTGCGCCGATGGCGAGCTCGGCCGTCGGGCCGACCACCTGGAACCTGTCCTCGCGCAGGTCCGGCCGCGCCTCCTTGCCCGGGACCGGCCTCAGTCCGGCATTCGCCGTCAGCACCGTCCGCGCCGGATCTTCGCCGGCGATCCGCACGATGAGCTGGGAATTGACCGGCGCGCGCAGGCGCTGCTCGCCGCCGGACATGGCGACCACCAGCGGCGGCATCCGGGTGTAGAGCGGCGGATCGATCCAGCCGTCGATCCGGAAGTTCGGCCCGGCGGCGGTCGCCCCGCGCCAGTCGAAGGCGCTGCCGAGCCGGTCGCGCCATTCGGGGCCGGCGACGAACAGGCTCGCCACCGCCGCGACCACGAGGCCGGCGCGCAGCGCGAACGGATCGTGGCGCGGCATGCCGGGCCGCGGCCGGCCGACGCGGAGCTTTGCCACGACCGCGGCCGCCCGCGCCTGATGCAGCGCCCAGAGCGCGCGGGTCTCGGGATCGGTCGTGCCGACCGCGAGGGTGTCCGCGATGGTCGCGGCCGGGGCATGGGCGAGCGCCGCGTCGCGCGAGGCCGCCTCGCGGTCGATGCGGGCGAGCGCGGTCCGCCGGCCGCCCGGGCGGAGGCGCAGGAGCGGGACGAGCACGGCGAGGCCGGCGATGGCGAAGGCGGCAAGCCCCGTGATGCGCCAGGCGGGCGCGAGATCGAGCCAGAGGCCGAGCCAGGACGCGACGCAGAAGGCGAGCAGCACGCCGAGCCCGCGCCACAGCACCGGCCAAGCCCGCTCCCACAGCCCGGCGGCGTTCGCGCGCGCCACAAGCCGGTCGAGGCGCGCCGCAGCCTCGGGTCGGTTCGGATCGGTCCTGCTCACGCCCGCAATCGCCCCGCCGCTGCCGTCCGAACGCCACTGGTCAGGCTAGCATGGTGGGCACCGCGGGCCAGCGGGTCAAATCCGCTCAGGGACCGGGCCGTCGATCAATCGTGCGACTGGATGAAGTTGCGCACCAGCGGGTAGGTCTGGCTCTCCCACTTGCGGCCCGAGAACACCCCGTAATGGCCGACGCCGGCCTGGAGGTGGTGGCTGCGCATGTGCGGGGCTAAGCTGGTGCAGAGGTCGTGCGCCGCCATGGTCTGGCCGACGGCGCAGATGTCGTCGCGCTCGCCCTCGACCGTCATCAGCGCGGTGCGGCGCACGCTGCGCATGTCGATCGGGTCGCCGCGATAGGTGAGCTCGTTCTTGGCGAGCGTGTAGTCCTGGAACACCGTCTTCACGGTCTCGATGTAGAACTCCGCCGCGAGATCGAGGACGGCGAAGTATTCGTCGTAGAAGCCAGCAATCGCCTCGGCCTTCTCGGTCTCGCCGTTGGCCATGTGCCAGAACAGGTCCGCGTGCCCCTGCATGTGGCGCTTGGTGTTCATCGAGACGAAGGCCGAGACCTGCACGAAGCCGGGATAGACCCGCCGGCCCGCGCCCTTGTGGCGCCTGGGCACCGTGGCGATGAGGTTCTTCTCGAACCACGCGATCGGCTTCGAGGTGGCAAGCACGTTCACCGACGTCGGGTTGATGCGGCAATCGACGGGGCCGGCCATCAGCGTCATGCTGCGGGGCGCGGCCGCATCCTTCGATTGCGCCATCACCGCCGCCGCGGCGAGCGCCTGGACCGTCGGCTGGCAGACGGCGAGCAGGTGGCCGCCGCCCATCGCCTGCAGGAACCGCACGAGGTGATCGACGTAGTCGTCGAAGCCGAACCGGCCGTCCGAGAGCGGCACGTCGCGGGCGTTGTGCCAGTCGGTGACGTAGACGTCGTGGTCCGGCAGCAGGGTCTTGACCGTGCTACGCAGGAGCGTCGCGAAGTGGCCCGAGAGCGGGGCCACCACCAGCACCTTCGGCTGCTCGGTGTCGATGTCCTTGCGGAAGCGCAGCAGCGTGCCGAAGGGCGTGGCGAAGACCGGCTCCTCGACGACCGGCACCGCGCGGTTGCCGACGGTGACCGTCTCGATCCCGAAGGCGGGGCGCGCGAAGGTGAGGCCGGCCCGCATCATCATCCGGGCGCCGGCCGACCACCAGTTCACCGGCTCGCCCAAGCCCGCCCAGGGCGAGACCGCGTCGTGCATCACGCGGCCCCACGCCCGCGTCTGCCGGGCGAGATCGCACTGCATCTCGAACGCGTCGTACAGCATGGGACGGTCACTCGTGCGCGACCGGTCCGGCACGCGGGCGATCACGGCTTCGGGGAGAGGCTGATACGCCGCTGCATGCTGCATCGTCATGAGTGCAGGATGAGTTCGGCGCAGGAGCATCGCAACCGCCAAAAACGACAAAGTCGGCGGCCTGTGCTTTCACGGTATCAGCTTTCACCGGTCCGCGCTCGCCCGTTCGCGCACCGGCCTGCTCGACGGGGCCGATGAGCGGAGGAGCGACGCCGCCCCCGACCTCGACCGCCAATGCGAGGCCGGCGGTCGCGACGCGGCCGACCTGTTCGCGCCGCCGCTCCCGCGGATCTATCCGCTCGCCTCCATCACGATCATCGCCTCGATGGCGGCGCGCGTGCCGAAGCGGGCGCGTGTTTCCCGCTTCCCTCTGCCGGGGGAGGGGTTCCCGGCCTGAGCCTCACCCGATCGCGCCGCTGGCGATGGTCACCCCGCCATCGACCACGATCGCCTGCCCCGTGGTGAAGCGCCCGGCGGCGGACGCCAGGAAGATTGCCGCGCCGGCGATCTCGTCGGGCTCGCCGATGCGGCGCAACGGGGCGCCGGAGGTCGCGGCCTCCAGCACCTTCGGGTCTTCCCACAGGGCGCGGGCGAAGTCGGTGCGCACGAGGCCGGGGCAGATGCAGTTCACCCGCACGTTGTGCGGGCCGAGTTCCACCGCGTAGTTGCGCGCAAGTTGCATGTCGGCGGCCTTCGAGACGTTGTAGGCGCCGATCACCGGCGAGCCGAGCAGGCCGCCGATCGACGACACGATGACGATCGCGCCGTCCCGCCGCGCGACCATGCCCGGCGCCACGAGCTGGATCAGCCAGTGGTTCGAGAGGACGTTGTTCGACAGGATCTTGTGGAACTGCGCGTCCCCGATCCCGGCGAGCGGGCCGTAATACGGGTTGCTCGCCGCGTTGCAGACGAGCACGTCGACGGCGCCGAGGCGTTCGTTAGCCTCGCCGATCAGCCGGACCAAGTCCGCCTTCACCGAGATGCTGGCCGGCACGGCGATCGCCCGGCCCGCGCCGTGCGCCGCCGCGATCTCGGCCACCACCGCCTCGCAGGCCTCCCCTTTTCGCGACGATACCACCACCCGCGCGCCCTGCTCGGCCATGCGCAGCGCGATGGCCCGGCCGATGCCGCGCGACGAACCGGTGATGACGGCAACCTTGCCCGTCAGGTCGAACAGCGACATCGGCTTAATCCTTCCGGCGTCCGTCGGAACCGCGTCGCGCTGCCGATCCGCTCCGAGGCGCCCATCGCCCTCACGCCCCGGCCTTCACGGCGAAGGACCACGCGGCCTCGGCGAGCCGCGGCACGCGGGCGGCCATGGCGGCGGCGTGGTCGCTGGCCGCGGTGCCGGCCTTCATCCGCCCGGCGATGCCCTGGAGGATGCCCACCAGCCGGAACAGGTTGTAGGCGAAGTACCAGTCCAGGTCCGGCAGGCGGTCGCGCCCGGTCCCGCGGCAATAGAGCGCCGCGGCCTCGGCCCGCGTCGGGATGCCGAGGGCTGCCAGATCCAGGCCGCCGAGCGCGCTGCGCCCGTCGGCTGGCAGCACCCAGTGCATCAGCAGGTAGCTGAAATCGGCGAGTGGATCGCCGAGCGTCGAGAGCTCCCAGTCGAGCACCGCCGCGACGCGGCCTCTGTCCGGGGAAAAGATCATGTTGTCGAGGCGGTAGTCGCCGTGGACGATCGAGACCCGGTCCTGCTCGGGAACGGACCGCGGCAGCCACGCGATCAGGCGCTCGGCGGCCTCCAGACGCTCGCCCTCGGCGGCGCGGTACTGCTTCGTCCAGCGTTCCACCTGCCGGGCGAAGTAGTTGCCCGGCCGGCCGTAATCGGACAGGCCGACGGCGGCGTGGTCGATGCCGTGCAGGCGCGCGAGCGTGCCGATCATCGCCTCGTAGACGGCGCGCCGCGCCGCGGGTGCGAGGCCGGGCAGGCCTGCATCCCAGTGCACCGCGCCCTCCACCGCCTCCATCACGTAGAACACCGCGCCGATGACGCCTGCGTCTTCGCACAGCGCGTCGGCGCGCGGCACCGGGAAGCCGGTGCCGTGCAGCGCGCCGATCAGCCGGAACTCACGCTCCACGGCATGCGCCGAGGGCAGCAGCGGCCCGAAGGGCTTGCGCCGCAGCACGTAGGCGCGCCCGGGCGTCTCCAGCCGGTAAGTCGGGTTCGACTGGCCGCCCTTGAACTGGCGCAGGGTCAGCGGCCCGGCGTAGCCGGCGACGTTTGCCCCCATCCAGCCGTCGAGCGCCGCCGCGTCGATGCGGTGGCGCGGCTCGACCGGCTTGGTACCGGAGAACACGACATCCGGCGCCGCGCTCATGCGGCGGGAGCCGCGTCGGCGTGGCGGGCGAATTCGAGCCGTGCGATCGCCCGGTTGTGGACCTCGTCCGGCCCGTCGGCGAGGCGCAGCGTGCGCACATGCGCGTAGGTGCGCGCGAGGTCGAAGTCCTCGCAGACGCCGGCGCCGCCATGCGCCTGGATCGCGGCGTCGATCACCTTGAGCGCGATGCGCGGCGCGGCGACCTTGATCATCGCGATCTCGCCCCGGGCGGCCTTCGGCCCGACCTTGTCCATCATGTCCGCCGCCTTCAGGCAGAGCAGGCGCGTCATCTCGATGTCGATGCGCGCCTCGGCCACGCGCTGCTCCCAGACCGACTGGTCGGCGAGCCGCTTGCCGAAGGCGGTGCGCGACAGGAGCCGGCGCACCATCGCCTCCAGCGCGGCCTCCGCCGCGCCGAGGGTGCGCATGCAATGGTGGATGCGCCCCGGCCCGAGGCGGCCTTGCGCGATCTCGAAGCCGCGGCCCTCGCCGAGGATCAGGTTTTCCGCCGGCACGCGGACATCGCGTAAGATGACTTCGGCATGCCCGTGCGGCGCCTCGTCGTAGCCGAACACCGTGAGCAGCCGGCGGATCTCGACGCCGGGCGCGTCGAGCGGCACGAGGATCTGCGATTGCTGCTCGTGGCGCTCGGCATCCGGGTCGGTCTTGCCCATCACGATCGCCACCTTGCAGCGGCGGTCGCCGACGCCCGTCGACCACCATTTGCGGCCGTTGACGACGTAGTGGTCGCCGTCGCGGCGGATCGACGTGGCGATGTTGGTGGCATCCGAGGAGGCGACTTCCGGCTCGGTCATCAGGAAGGCGGAGCGGATCTCCCCCGCCATCAGGGGCTTGAGCCAGCGTTCCTTCTGCGCCGCGCTGCCGTAGCGGTGCAGCACCTCCATGTTGCCGGTGTCGGGCGCCGAGCAGTTGAACACCTCGGACGCCCAGGCGACGCGGCCCATCGCCTCGGCGCAGGGCGCGTAGTCGAGGTTCGTCAGCCCGGCGCCGCGGAACGCCTTCGTGTCGTGCTCGGGCGAGGGCGGGAGGAACAGGTTCCACAGGCCTTCGGCCCGCGCGCGCCTTCAGGCCCTCGATCACCGCGGAGGGCGCCCAGCGGTCGGGCACCGTCGGCGCCGTCTCGGCCTTCACCGCGTCCAGCGCCGGATGGACGTGCGCGGCCATGAAGCCGCGCACGCGTTCGAGCCAGCGCACCTGCGTCGAGGACGGGGAAAAATCCAAAGCGCCGCTCCCTGAACCCGCCGCCGTTCCGCCGCGGCCGGGTAATCGGAGCGTACTCCCGCCGCGAATCGGGCGACAACCCCGAACCCGTCCGAACCCGCCCGCCATCGTGCGCCGGCCGCCGCACCGGAACGCCGCACCGAGGGGATCACGCAGGACCTCCGGCTTGGCATCCCGCTTGGCATCCGGGCCGTGGATCGCACCCGAGACGGCGCTTGCGCCCAGCGCCCGCGGGCATTAATTAAGCGCCTGAAATCATTCGTCTTCCCCCACGCCGAGCCGCTTGCGCCCTTCCGGCGTGCGCCGCATCGGAAAACCGCCCCGGACGCGGGGCCTTCGCGACACGGATGAAAGCCCTTGGCCGAGAACGACGACACGGGCGCCGGCACGCCGCCGCCCGCCAGCGACATCAAGCCCGTCTCCATCACCGACGAGATGCGCCGCTCCTACCTCGATTACGCGATGAGCGTGATCGTCGCGCGCGCGCTCCCCGACGCGCGCGACGGCCTCAAGCCGGTGCACCGGCGCATCCTGTTTGCGGCCTACGAGAGCGGGCACCTGCCCGAGCGGCGCTACGTCAAGTCGGCCCGCATCGTCGGCGACGTGATCGGCCAGTACCATCCGCACGGCGACCAATCGATCTACGACGCCCTGGTGCGCATGGCGCAGGACTTCTCGATGCGGCTGATGCTCATCGACGGGCAGGGCAATTTCGGCTCCGTGGACGGCGATCCGGCCGCCGCCATGCGCTACACCGAATCGCGCCTGGCCAAGCCCGCGACCGCGTTGCTCGCCGACATCGACAAGAACACCGTCGATTTCCAGTCGAACTACGACGACACCCGCGAGGAGCCGACCGTCCTCCCGGCGCGCTTCCCGAACCTGCTCGTCAACGGCGCGGGCGGCATCGCCGTCGGCATGGCAACCAACATCCCGCCGCACAACCTCGGCGAACTGATCGACGCCTGCGTCGCGCTCATCGACGAGCCGGGCCTGACGATCGAGCAGTTGACCGAGATCGTGCCCGGCCCGGACTTCCCCACCGGCGGTTCGATCCTCGGGCGCGCCGGCACGCGGCTCGCCTACGCGACGGGGCGCGGCTCGATCATCATGCGCGCCAAGTCCCACGTGGAGGAACTGCGCAAGGAGCGCGAGGCGCTGGTGTTCACCGAGATCCCGTATCAGGTGAACAAGGCGACGCTCGTCGAGAAGATCGCCGAGCTGGTCAAGGAGAAGCGCGTCGAAGGCATCTCGGATCTGCGCGATGAATCCGACCGCGACGGCATGCGTATCGTCGTCGAGATCAAGCGCGACGCGATGGCCGAGGTGGTGCTCAACCAGCTCTACCGCTTCACGCCGCTGCAATCCTC
>NZ_CAXTHR010000136.1:0-11225 GCF_964244095.1 uncultured Methylobacterium sp.
GTCGGAGCGTAGCGCAGCCCGGTTAGCGCACTAGTCTGGGGGACTAGGGGTCGGAGGTTCGAATCCTCTCGCTCCGACCATTCCAAATCGACGACTGGGCTGGGTTTTCGCGCGGTCGTGGCTCACTGAAAATTCCGCTCGGAACGTCCATGATACGCCATGGGTGGCGTTCATTCCATTCATGACCCTTCTCGTCACGCCGAAGGACCGGCGCGAGCGCGTCGGCGAGCGCACCCTACAGTGCTGGATCGACGCCTTCGAGCAGCCCGCGCCGCACGGCGGCTTCGCCTGAGGCGGAAGAAGCGCGAGGGCCATGGCGAGGCGGTCGTCATCGTCACCCGCGCGTGGGACCGCGCCGTCCCCTTCGATGACGCGACCAAGCACCGGATCGCGGACGCGTTGCGTCAGTACGTGCGCGAGCTTCAGAAGGCCAACGAGAGCCTGTCCTTGATCACGCCGATCGCGGCCGTGAAGCTCGCCGAGCTGACCTGCGCCGAAGGCTTCGCAGGCGATGATGCGGCGATCGCCGCGATCTGCGCGGTGCCCTTGCGCGGCCATGCCGGCCTCGCCGATCTGCGCGACTTCACGGGGCGCGGCGTCATCGATTTGCTGGCCAGGTGGGAGCGGCGCGGGCTGGACGTGGCCGCCTTCAACGCGGCGCGGCGGAAATCTCGCCCGTGCAGATCCGGCTTCTCCAGATGGCACGCAAGCGGATCGCGATGGCGGAGAAGCGGTATCACGGCATGCTTCAGAATTTCGGCGGCGTCGTCTCGGCCGCCGACCTCGATCGGCGCGGCTTCGACCTGTGCATGGCCTTCCTGCAGGCGGAGGTCTTCGACCGCGCGCCGGTCGCTCCCGCCATCCCGGCCGGCCCCGCGTTCGGCCGCCGGCCGGGCTTCGCCTCGCCCGAGCAAGTCGAGCTGATCCGCGCGCGCTGGCGCGAGTGGACCGGCCCGACCGGCGAGAGCGAGGCCACCGTTGAAGCCGGCTTGCATGCGACGAACGCGACCATGCCCACGGCCTCACCGGCGGGGGTGAGGCCAGGATCGGCCGGGCCCGCGATCAGTTCCCGATCCTCCGCGACCATCCAGGCCGCATCGAACCGACCAACAGCTGCTCCGAGCGGCTGCCGCGCCCCTCCGTCGTGCGGCCGACGATGACCGGCGGCTGCCGCGCTCCGTGGGGCGCTGCGGGCGAGGCCGACATCGGCACCGTCGTCGACACCGCGCGCTTCACGGGCGAGAGCCCCCTCGACACCATCCTCGAAACCGTCGGACCCTGAACCCCGCCATCACGGGCGTGGATCATGACCTTCACGACGTATCGAGCATCTGTCTCGATGACGCGGCTTGCGTCGGCGCGCTGACCAGGAGCGTGCGCATGAGCTGGATCGTCGCCTGAGCGGACACCGCTTCCGGAATCTGGTCCTCGCCTGTCGGCAGACAGGAGACCAGCCGCTCTATCGTCTGATCGGCAGAGATCTGCCCCATCAACCATTCTCCGAACACGCGCTCCTCGGCCTCGACCAACTCGATCAGTTCGACGCGGCGGTGGCGCAGGTCGCAGCAGATGCGCTCGAAGGTCGCCTCCACGGCGGGCAGCGGCCCTTCCAGGACCTGGATGAACACGCCACGCGTGTGCAGCAGGGCGCCCGTCAGGCCGTCGGCGGCGTTGCGCGCTTCGGAGATGCGCACGATCTCGGCGACCTGCTGTCGAATTCCCGCCGCCGTGCCGGCGAGATGCATGTCGCTGCGGTAGAGGAGGCGATGGATGGCCATGGGTCGAAGGCTCACGCGCTCAGGGCGACGGGGGTGGCCGTGGAGAACAGCGCCTGGATCCGCTCGGCCGGAACCGGCCGGCTGATCAGGTAGCCCTGGAGCTGGTCGCAGCCCTCCCCGGTGATGAACCGCGATTGGGCATCCGTCTCGACCCCCTCGGCCGTCGTCTTCATGCCGAGGCTCGCGCCCAGCATCGCGATCGCCCGCACGATCGCGGCGCTGTCTCGGTCGTCCGGCGTGCGCCGCACGAAGGACTGGTCGATCTTGATCTTGTCGAAGGGGAAGCGGTGCAGGTAGCTCAAGCTGGAGTAGCCGGTGCCGAAGTCGTCCATCGAGATGCGGATGCCCAGCGCGCGCAACTCGCGCAGGGTGGTCAGCGTGCGCTGCTCGTCCTGCAGGAGCGAGCCTTCCGTGATCTCGAGTTCGAGCCGGGGGGGCGGAAAGCGCGTCTCCACCAGGATGTGGCGGATCGTCGTGGCCAGCCGCGTGTCCCGGAACTGCACGGGCGACAGGTTGACGGCCACCGTCAGGTGCGCCGGCCAGGCCAGGGCCTCGGTGCAGGCGGTCCGCAGCACCCATTCGCCGAGCGGGCCGATCAGTCCGGTTTCTTCCGCCAGCGGGATGAAATCGGCCGGGGACACCAGTCCCCGCTCGGGATGATGCCAGCGGATCAGGGCCTCGGCGCCGTCGTAGGTGCGGGTCCGGGCATCGACCTGCGGCTGATAATGGAGCGTGAACTCCTGACGGACGACCGCGCGCCGCAGATCGAGTTCGAGCGAGCGCCGCGCCTGGATGCGCGCGTTCATGCTGCTCTCGAACATCCGGTAGCGGCCCCGCCCCTCCTCCTTGGCGCCGTAGAGCGCGAGGTCGGCGTTGCCCATCAGCATCTCCGCACCCTCGCCGTCCTCCGGCGCGAGCGCGATCCCGACGCTCGCGCCGATGTTCAGGACGTGGCCGTCGATCAGGAACGGGCGCGCCAGGATGTCGATCACACGCTCGGCCACGGCGTGCATCGCCGACACGTCGGTGCCGCCCGCCTTGAGGATCGCGAACTCGTCGCCGCCGAGGCGCGCGACCAGATCCTCCTCGCACGCGGCCCGCAACAGGCGTTGGGACACGCGCCGGAGCAAGGCGTCGCCCATGCCGTGGCCGAGGGTGTCGTTGACGAGCTTGAAGCGGTCGAGGTCGAGGATCAGCAGCGCGAACGTCGCGTCCTCGCTGCGACGCGAGGCGAAGCGGTTGGCCAGCGCCGCGTTGAACTGGTGGCGGTTGGCGAGCCCGGTCAGCGCGTCGTGATGGGCGAGACGATGCATCTCGGCCTCGGCGCGCAGGCGCTCGCGCTGGTCGCGCACGGCGATGACGGTGTGCGGCCTGGCCTTGATCACGATCGTCTGCGCGATGACGCGCACCGGGATGCCGGCATCGCCGCCGTGCCGGAGCAGCGCGTCGACTTCCTTCACCGTCGAGATTTCGGCCGCGGACAAGCCGGGTAGGATCTGCTGCAGAGGCACGCCGATCAGCGTGTCGCGCGACTGCCCGAGGACACGTTCCAGGCTATGGTTGATGCCCGTGATCGTATCGCCGTCGCAGATCATCAGCCCCTCGACGGCAATGTCGGCGAGGTCGCGCAGGCGCTGGTTCTCGGCCTCGTGACGCCGCCGGTTGATGTGCCACAGGCGCAGCGCCGCCAGCGCGAGGCCGACGATCAGGAGCGCGGCGTTCGCGGTCAGGATCGACAGGATCGTGCTGTCGAGGCTTCCACCGGGGATCTCCACCTGCGGGTCGAAAGCGACGGTGACCGCGCTCATGCCGATGAAATGCGTGCCGCAGACCGCAGCGAGCAGGAGCAGAGGGGCGAACCGCCGGACCGCGCGCCGCGCGCCGAACCCGGCGATCATCGACGCGCTGCCCAGCCCGGCACCGACGAGGACCGAGGCGGCGACCGTCGCGGGCTCCCACTGCAGGGTGCCCTGGACGTGGTAGGCGCCCATCCCGGTGTAGTGCATGGCCGAGATCGCCAGGCCGACGATCCCCCCGCCGGCCAAGCGCCCTGCCAAGCCGGACCGAGCGACGACGATGCCGGTGCCAAGGCCGACCATCAGGATCGCGACGAGAAAGGAGGCGAAGGTCTGGACGATCGCGAAGCCGAACGCCATGCTCGGCTCGAACGCCAGCATGGCGATGAAGTGGGTGGCCCAGATGGCCGTGCTCGTGGCGATCACGCCCGTGACGGCCCAGACCAGCCGCTCCCGCCAGGCGATGTCGCGGAAGACCTGACGGCCCATGGCGAACGTCGTGTAGGAACCCAGCGCGCAGATGACGGCGGCAACCGCAACGAGCCGCAGGTCATGCTGGTTCGCGACACAGGTGTAGAGCTGGGTCATGAGGGACGGGTCCGCTGCGAAAGGCGCATCGACATCCAGCCTAAATGCCAAGCGTGATTAAATTGTGAACGCTTAAATTCCGTAAGTTATAAAATAATATGTAACATATGAACTTAAATCTCAGCTATCACGAGGTGTACCTTAGTCCTTCCACGCGCTGCGTCGTATCACTTTAGCCGTGCCCAACTCCGTCGGGTCGGATCACGGCTCCGGTTTCTTATCTTGACGCGCATGTTCGCGGCGAACCGGCATCCACGTCGTCGGACTGCGCTCGAATTAACCCTGTCGCTCGGTTGCAGGATCGCCGCATCCCGGCCGTCCGCGGTTCTGAAAGCGATCCGGCTCGTGAACCGCGGCCCGTCATGTCACGGGCGCGATCAAGGCGCGCAGGGCCCGCCGCGCGGTCCTTCGGCCGCGATCGGCCGACCGGCTTTCGCAGGCCGTCGAACGAAGCCGGACTTGCTCGTGCGATCGATGGCTGCGACGTGCGCGAACCCGGTGTTCGGGTGCCGGAACATCTGGAACAGGGGCAGTGCTTTCGCCGAGCTGAAATCCGAGTCCCCGAGCGGACGGCAGTGAGAGATGCCGTCGAGCCCGCATCGCGCGTCAATCATCGACGGGAGGAACGCTTGCAGACCCGCGAGCGAGGCCGAGACCGCTGACTCTCGCCCAGAGATCAGACCGTTGGCCTTTGATTGATCACCGACTCGATCACTAGAAGCAATTCGTGAATGGCCTCGAATATCGACAGTGTCCCGAAGATCATCGCAACTGTTTTGTCGTAGTTACGCCGCAGGAGATCGATCATTTTAGCGGATGGAGCGATCGCGACGAACCTTGTCGAGCAGAGACGAGATCGTAGTCCGGACGATCAAAAAACATGCGCGCGTGCCAGACGCAGTCGAGACCGAGTGACTGACCCGCCATGGCGGCACGCCCCAGCTCCGAGCGGCCCAAACAATGCAGGTCGTAGTAGTGACGGGACACGCGCTATCCCTCCTCCCTCGAAGACCCTGGTCTTGTAGCCGTCACCGAAAAAGGCGCCGGCCTATCGACGACAAGTCTCAAGAGGTCAAGCCAGAATACGGAACGCGTAAAGGGAATTCCTGCATGTGTTCGGCGTCAGACCATCATCGACGGCAGATGCCGAACACAAGCAAGTATCGGAGGTGGCCCCTATCCGGGTGATCGACCTACGCTGCGAGGGGCTTCGTCCTGCGGATCGTCCCGTCGAGCTCGACGTGGATCTCGTGACGGGCGCCGTCCCTCGATCCCACGATCTCGAAGTGCTTCGGCTTCCGCCTGGGCTCGCCTTCGACCGCGTAGCCCTGGCCCCTCACCGCCGCGAGGGCCGCGGCCGGATCGGCTGGCTCGTGCGCGTCCTTGCCATCGTGCGGCTTCGTCGGCCAGGCGATGGTGCGGACGCTGCCGTCCTTCAGGGTGAGGAATTTGACCTTGATCTCCGACGGCTTGCGCTCGCCCGTGAGCGAGACCGCGTCGCCGACCTCGAGCGCGATCCCTTCCGCGCCCTTCGGACCGAGGTCGGCCAGGAAGCGGCCCTCCTTGCCCTCGATTGCGAAGCGGTGCCCGAACACGGCCCAAATGGTGCCGGAGGCTTCCTGCATATCGTTCATTTCGAATGTTCCTGAGGTGTCGTCTTCACGTTCCGGACCGCGAACGCTTCGCGGTCCGACTTCGTCGAGGGCTATCGCGGGTCGGCCGGCTTCATCGCCGACAGCTTGTCGAGCAACTGCATCGTGATGTCGGCGCAGCCCTTCATCGGCTCGTCGTCGGCGCACTTCACGTCGACCTTGGCGTCGCCGCGCTCGAACCGGAAATGGGCGCCCTTCGGCGGAGGCGGGGGCGGCGGACCGTCCGGGCCGCGCCGGGGGCCGCCCGGCGGAGGGGGCGGTGGCGACCCGGCCTCGGGTCCCCCACGGGGTCCTCCGGGCGGGGGCGGAACCGGCTGCGCCACGGCGGCGGTGGCGAACAGCAGCGCGGCGGCGCCCAGCAGGGCGGTGGTCTTCGTCATGATCGCTCTCTCGTGGGATGGACGCATCATTGCGCCGGGTGGCCGAACCTGGGAACCGGGCGTGACCGCTCAGAAGACGCGGCGGTCACGGACCTGGCCGTCGAAGCCGACATGCAGCAGGTGTTCCCGGCCGTCCTGCCCGCGGGCGGCGACGTCCCAATGACGCGGACCGCGGCCGGTGATCCGGACATCGGTATAGCCGGCGGCCTGCACGCTCGCCGTCAGCGCCCCGACATCCGGCTTCGGTTCGAGGCCGGCCTTGTCCTTGGCCCAGTCGAGGGTGCCGCGGGGCGGCCCGCCGGCCGGACCGAGGACGACCTTGTTGCCATCGGCGTGGGTGAGGAGCCGGGCGTGGAGGAAGCCGTTCTCGAAGCGGCCCTGCACCGTGACGGTCTCGCTCTTCGACACCAGCCTGCCGCCCTCGCCGTCACGTCCGGTCTCCACCAACGCGCGTCCGGTCCCGTCCTGGACGACGAACTTGTTGCCGAAGATCTCGGCGACCTCGCCCTTGGCCGCCACCGAGCCGGAATCGGCGATGGCGGCAATGGCCGTCGGCGCGACAAGGGTCAGGGGCACGTCGCTTCCGCGGGCCAGGGAGAGGCCGACGGCACCCAGCGCCAGGGGCGCGGCCAAGGCGCCGACGACCCAGGTCCGCCTCGGGATGCGTCGCCATGCAGGCGTCACCGCGGTCTCGCGGGCACCGGGCTGTGGGGACGCGGTCGCCTGCGTCGCGGCGTCGATGATGGTCTCGTTTGTCATGTCGTAGCTCGTCCTCGTTCGGTTGACCCTGTCGGGGTTGGCCGTCTTCTAGGACACGCCGTGAAACCGGCCCTGAACCGGCTCGTTCAGGTTCGGTTAAAGCGCCGCCGATAGGCCGCGCGGTCCGCAACGCAACGAACGCGACCATGAAGATCCTGCTGGTGGAGGACGACGCGGCGCTCGCCGCCGAGATCCTCAAGGTGCTCCGCGCCGAGAACTTCGCCCTCGACCACGCCGTGAACGGCGAGGACGCGCAGCATCTCGGCGAGACCGAGGGCTACGACGCGGTGGTGCTCGACCTAGGGCTGCCCAAGCGCGACGGCGTCTCCGTGCTCCAGGCGTGGCGGTCGGCGGGCCGGACGATGCCGGTGCTGATCCTGACGGCGCGCGACGGCTGGAGTGACAAGGTCGCCGGCTTCAAGGCCGGGGCCGACGACTATCTCGTGAAGCCGTTCCGGGTGGAGGAACTGGTCATCCGCCTTCGGGCGCTGGTGCGCCGCTCGCAGGCCAGCGGGGCCAACCGGATCTCGTGCGGTCCGCTGACCTTCGACCCGGGCCTTGGGACGTTCGAGCGGGACGGACTGCCGTTGAGGCTCACCGGGCTCGAATGGCGGGTGCTCTCCTGCCTGATCCTGCGCAAGGACGCGGTGGTGCCCCGGACACAAATGATCGAGCGGGTCTACGACGGCGACGCCGACGTCGATTCGAACTCCGTCGAGGTCATCGTCACACGGCTTCGGAAGAAGATCGCGCCGGCACACATCGAGAGCGTCCGCGGCCACGGCTATCGGCTCGTCCCGTCGGTCGAGGCATGAGCCCCCCGAAGCATCGTCCGCCGCCCGGACGTCGGTCACGGGACTGGCGGAGGGTCTTCCACCTCGGTTCCCTCCAGCGGCGGCTCCTGCTCGCCGCGCTCGCCTTCGTCGCCGTGGCGCTCGTCGCGGCGGGCCTGGCCATCGGACTCATCCTGCACCGGTTCGTCCGCGGGCAGGTGGATGCGCGCCTGGACGATCGGATCGCGTCCCTGGCATCCGACCTCAAACGCGTTCCCGAGGGGCGGACGACCCTCGACCGTGACGAGGACGGTCCCCGGTTCGAGCGCCCCCGCTCCGGTTGGTACTGGCAGGTCCGCCGAGGCGACGCCGTCCTTCGGTCCGGATCGCTTGAGGGCCGGGATCTGCCGCTCCCCGACCGGGCGGTCGCACCGCGCGACCGAGACCGCGACGGGCCGAGGCCCGCCGACGGCGTCGGTCCGTGGGGCGAGACGCTCGTCCTGAGGATCAGGACGATCCGCGACTCCGGGACCGAGCCCTCGACGCTGATCGTCGCATCCGCCCCGGCGGCTGCGCTGCGCGGGCCGGTCATCGAGGCATTCGGCACCCTAGCGGCCTGTCTCGGGATCATCGGGCTGTTCCTCGTCGGTGGCACCTTCGTGCAGGTTCGCCTCGGCCTGCGTCCCCTCGACCGGCTCCGGGTCGAGCTCTCAGAGGTCCGTGCGGGTCGACGCGTCCGGCTGCCGGCACGGCAGCCGGCGGAGGTGCGTCCACTGGTCGAGGAGATGAACGCACTGCTCGACCAGAACGCGGCGAACCTGGACCACGCCCGCGGGCACGTCGCCAACCTCGCCCACGGCCTCAAGACCCCCCTGGCGACCCTGACGATGGCGCTCGCCGAGGTCGACCGGGACGGGAGCCTCGGACGGCTGGTGGCGGACATGGACCGGCGCGTGCGCCATCACCTCCGGCGGGCGCGGGTTGCCGCGCTCGGGGGAGCGGTACGGACCAGGATCGACCTCGACGATCATATCGACGGGATGCGGCTGACCTTCTCGCGCCTCTACGCGGAGAAGGGGGTCAGCCTCGAGGTGGCCGTTCCCGCGGGGCTCGCGGTCGCCTGCGACCCCCAGGACATCGACGAGATGCTCGGCAACCTGATCGACAACGCCTGCCAGTGGTGCCGCGGGTCAGTCCGCGTCTCCGGAGCGACGACGGGCGATGGCGTCGTCGTCACGGTGGAGGATGACGGCCACGGTCTCGACGATTTAGAGATCGCCGAGGTCGCCCGACGCGGACGACGCCTCGACGAGAGCGTTCCTGGCAACGGCTTCGGCCTATCCATCACGACCGAACTTGCGGAACTCTACGGGGGCGGCCTGCGGCTCGACCGTTCGGGGAGGGGGGGGCTGCGGGCTACGCTGCGGCTTCCAGGTTAAATCGGCGTCTCCCATCTCTCCGGAAGAATATTTTTAGTGCCGGTATTCGTGCCCTACTATAGAAAACATTTGTCTCGCCCCGGGGAATAAATGGTCTGGGCGGCTTCCTGGGAGCCTGCAGCGACGAGCCTTCGGCGGCGGCGATGCAACAGGCCTTCTCCAACGTGTTCGCGAGGATGCCGGCGGCGCAGGTGGCGGTCGCCAACATGCAGTTGGGCGGCAGGCGCGCCGGTCAGCACGACAGCCTTCCGGACATCGCGGGTCTGAGGAAGACGAGCTGCATCCCGGCGCAGGCCAAGGAAGGTCACGTCTGCGAGTTCTCCGTGACGGTCAACGGCATCGAACGACCCAAGATCACGGCGCGGTTCTTCAAGGGCACCGACGGCAACCTCGCGATGGACGATTGAGGCCGTGATGCACGGCCTGTTACCGATCCCGCTGGCCTTGCTCGCCACCGCCGCCCATGCCGCCGGACCCGAACGCTTCCAGGTCGACCTCCCCGGAACGTCGGACGACAGGGGGAGGACCGGCGTGCTCACGTTCGAACGGACCGCGACCGTGACGCGATAGCAACTCGTCTGCGACGACGAGGGCTTCGGGCACCCGCCCTATCGCTACACCCGGTCGGGGACCGCCGCGGCGGAGAAGGACTGGGTGATGGGGATCTACGACGGCCCCGTCGGCAAGGGGACCTTCACCCTGGCGCTGCGGCCCGACGCGCGGCTGTGGATGACCTCCCTCGAAGGGTGCCCCGGGACGGTTCGCTTCCCGGCTGTCCGTCGGGTCCGGTAACGACCCTTTGCGGAAGCTACGAACGTCCGCTTGCGGGCCACTCGATTCAAAAGAGACCTACGACCAGGTCGGGTGGAAAGCAGCCTGTCTGCTTTAGGATGCAGAGCGCGCCCCGTGCCGACCGATTTTATAGCAAGACACCTTGGTCATATAAACCGTGACTTGGTCAGCCCGACAGTGCGACGGTGACTCGGGAATATTCGTCGCTTGAGACCAGCGAAACCAGAAATGCAGCCACATCCGCGCGGCTTATTTGCTGTCGGCGGATCATACCTTGGGTGTCGGCCAGCCAGCTGTTGATGGCCGGTCCGTCAGTGAGCCCGACGGGTTGAACCAGGGTCCAGTCAAGCCCGGATGCTTTTACGATGTCCTCCTGCTTCTCCTTGTCGGCCATGTGCTCACGTAGCACCGTCCGGTAGAACATCTTGAAGGCAAACGGCAAGCGAGCCTTCGTATCGCCAATGCCGAAGGCGGTGACCACTAGCAACCGCGCAGTTCGGGTGGCCTGCATTGCGGTCACGATGTTGCGGGTGCCGATCTCACATACATTCGCCGGCGTGGTTCGGCGCGCGCCTAACATCAATGCGAACGGATTTTGGCTGTTGCCCAGGCTCACGATCACCAAATCATGGCCTGGCATCGCGCTGGCGACGTCCGATGCGTTCATCACATCGCCTTGGACGGACCTGATTGATGGGGAGGGTGGGAGCTTTGTCGGATCACGTGCGAAGCCCGTTACCTCATGCCCCACTGCGACGAGCGCCCGCAATGTTGCGATGCCGGTGCCACCGGTGCTGCCAAAAACAACAATCTTCATGGCGCGAAACTAGCTCCAGAGCAGAGCGGCGAGGATCGCCGCCAACATTGTGTGGATCATATGAAGCAACTGTTCGATCGTCAGCGCCTGAAGCGTCTGTTGGCGGGCGACTAGAAGGGTCGCGTTATCAGATTCCGCTGCTGAAAACTGCTCTTTCAAAGCCCGACGTTTGGCTTTGAACTCCCGGGCATTCAGTAGAAGGAGAATGGTGACAGCGCCGATAATCACGATGGGGCGTAGCCAAGCGTTTATCATGTTGGCTCAAGCCATACCGAAATGGGTCGCGCAAGCTGCCACATCGCCCTGATGCGACCCTTCCGTTCCTGTGACAATTATGGGGCTTAATCAGAAAACGCTAGAGCATTTTCCAGCGAGGTGGACACCGGTTCGCGTGAAGAAAATGCGACCGCACAGAGACTTAGAGTATTTTCCGTGATCCAGGGATCATGGA
>NZ_CAXTHR010000137.1:0-10701 GCF_964244095.1 uncultured Methylobacterium sp.
CCGACTGGAACATCTCGCGGGTGATGTCGCAGCCGCCGACGAACTCGCCCTTCACATAGATCTGCGGGATGGTCGGCCAGTTGGAATAGGCCTTGATGCCGTCGCGGATGCCAGCATCGGCCAGCACGTTCACGCCCTTGAACGGCACTTCGAGGTAGTTGAGGATCTGCACCACCTGCCCCGAGAAGCCGCATTGCGGCATCGTAGGCGTGCCCTTCATGAACACCACCACGTCCTGGGACTTGATCTCGGTCTCGATGCTTGCGTTGACGTCGGTCATTGATCACCTCACGGCTTTTCGGTTGGAGTGATATCGATGCTCGCGGCCAGCTTCTCAAGCAGCGCGTCGAAAGTCGGCGCCCGCCGCGTCAGCTCGTCGAACGTGAAGGGGCAGGTGTCGGGCACGGATCGCGGCAGCCGCGCCCCGTACTCCGCGAGATCGGCCCCAGCATCGAGGCAACCTCTTCGCCAAGCGGCGTCGAGATCGATGAGTCGCCGCATCGACGGCGTAGCCTCGTGCCCGATCCGCGTCACCCAGGCCCGAATCTCGATCCGCCACCGGTTCCGGCTCGGCGCGTCGGGATCGGACAGGGCCTTCAGGAGATGTTCGAACACGAGTTCCATCTTGCGGACCACACCGCCGGTCTGGGAGCGGCCTACGTAGAGAACCTCCGCGATGATGCTCTGCCAGTCCACTTGGCGCGACAGCGCATCCGGCTGCTCGGCGAGACGCATGAGCAGGTCGGCTTGGCGATGCGACCACGCCACCGAATCGACGTCGACCGGTTCGGGCGCCTCCCGCCGCACGGCCGCGACCGCGTGGATCTCGCTCGCCAAAAAAGCGGACTGATCGGCAGGGGCACGAACGTCGATGAGCCTGTCGAGATAGGCCGGAACGCCGTCCTCGGCGTCCCAAGCATAGACCCCGAGCCGATTGGCGATCGCGCTTCGATCGGCACATCCGCCGTGCCCGTCGGCACGTTCGAAGACCTCGAACAGGCGGGAATGCAGGCCCGTGGAAAAATCCTCGGACGAGACGAGATCTCGCACGCGCAGGAAAATCGAAGGGTCGTCGAGGATCGCGCCCAGGAGCCCGAGCTCCCAGGCATGGACCTGTCCCCAGACCGACGGCCGAGGGTCGTTCTCGATCAGAAGTGGCGGTGTGAAGCCCATCGGCCGACGATCCGCGAAGCGAGCCCTAATCCTGCGGGACGCCCGTCGTCAGCGCAAGGGCGTGGAGCACGCCCCCCATCCGCCCCTGGAGCGCGCCGTAGACCATCTGGTGCTGGGCGACGCGGGTCTTGCCCTTGAACGCCGTGGACAGGACGGTCGCGGCGTAGTGGTCGCCGTCGCCGGCGAGATCCTTGATCTCCACCTGCGCGTCGGGCAGCGCCTCGACGATCATCCGCTCGATCTCGCGCGCATCCATCGGCATGGGGTCGGTTCCTCGGATCGGTGGGTCAGGCGGCGGCCGGAAGGCTCGCCATGTAGGCGGGCAGCCAGCCCTCGTGACTGGCGCGAAGCGCGGCCACCGCTATGCTCTCGCCCCCCGGCAGGGTCAAACGATCGCCTTCCGCCACGCCGACGACGACGGCGTCGACCCCCTGCGCAGAGGCGCCGTGGAGGATGTCCGTGGCGGCCTCCGGCTCGACGGCGATGAGGTAGCGGGCCTGGTCCTCGCCGAACAGGTAGGCGTGGGCCGGCATGTCGTCCGGCGCCGTAGACAGGGTCGCGCCATAGCGTCCGGCCATCGCCATCTCGGCGAGCGCCACGGCCAGCCCCCCGTCGGACAGGTCGTGGACCGTGTCGACGAGGCCCGAGACGATCAGCCCGCGCACGAAGTCGCCGTTGCGGCGCTCGATCGACAGGTCGACCGGCGGCGGCGCACCCGCCTCGCGGCCCGCGATCACCGCGAGGTAGATCGACTGGCCGAGCCAGCCTTCCGCCGCGCCGACCAGCACCAGCGCGTCGCCGGCGCGCTTCAGGCCGATCGTGGCGTGGCGCGCCACGTCGTCGAGCAGCCCGACCCCGCCGATGGTGGGCGTCGGCAGGATGCCGACGCCGTCGGTCTCGTTGTAGAGCGAGACGTTGCCGGACACGACGGGGAAGTCGAGCGCGCGGCACGCCTCGCCGATGCCACGGAGGCAGCCGACGAGCTGGCCCATCACCTCGGGCTTCTCCGGGTTGCCGAAGTTGAGGTTGTCGGTGATGGCGAGCGGGCGCCCGCCCACCGCCGTGATGTTGCGCCACGCCTCGGCCACCGCCTGCCGGCCGCCCTCGACCGGGTCGGCCTCGCAGTAGCGCGGGGTCACGTCGGCGGTAAGCGCCAGCCCCTTCGGCCCGTCCGCGACGCGGACGATCGCCGCGTCGCCGCCGGGCGTCGCGACGGTGTTGCCGCCGATGAAGTGGTCGTACTGCTCGTAGACCCAGCGTTTCGAGCACAGCTCGGCCGAGCCGACGAGGCGCCTCAGCGCGTCGGTCAGGGAGGCCGGGACGGGCACGTCGGCGGCAGCGATCACCGGCAGGTGCGTGCTGGCCACGTGCGGCCGGTCGTAGAGCGGCGCCTCGTCGCCGAGTTCCCTGATGGGCAGGTCTGCCACGGTCTCGCCATGCCACCTCACGACAAAGCGAAGCGTGTCGGTGGTGCGCCCGATCACCGCGAAGTCGAGGCCCCACTTGACGAAGATGGCTTCCGCTTCGGCTTCCATGCCGGGCTTGAGCACCATCAGCATGCGCTCCTGGCTCTCCGACAGCATCATCTCGTAGGGATTCATGCCTTCTTCGCGGGCCGGCACCTTCTCGATGTCGAGCTCGACGCCGAGGCTGCCCTTGGCGCCCATCTCGACCGCCGAGCAGGTCAGCCCGGCCGCGCCCATGTCCTGGATCGCGATCACGGCGCCGGACGCCATCAGTTCGAGGCAGGCCTCCAGCAGGAGCTTTTCCGCGAAGGGGTCGCCGACCTGCACGGTCGGGCGCTTGGCTTCCGTCTCGGCATCGAACGCGGCCGACGCCATCGTAGCGCCGTGGATGCCGTCGCGGCCGGTCTTCGAGCCGAGGTAGACGATCGGGTTGCCCACGCCCGACGCCGCCGCGTAGAAAATCGCGTCGGTCCTGGCGAGGCCGACCGCCATCGCGTTGACCAGGATGTTGCCGTCGTAGCGCGGGTGGAAGCCCACCGCGCCGCCGACGGTGGGCACGCCGAAGGAATTGCCGTAGCCGCCGATGCCGGCCACCACGCCGGACACGAGGTGGCGGGTGCGCGGATGGTCGGGCGAGCCGAAGCGGAGCGCGTTCAGCGCCGCGATCGGCCGGGCCCCCATCGTGAAGACGTCGCGCAGGATACCGCCGACGCCGGTCGCCGCGCCCTGGTAGGGCTCGATGAAGCTCGGGTGGTTGTGGCTCTCCATCTTGAAGACGCAGGCGAGCCCGTCGCCGATGTCGATGACGCCCGCGTTCTCGCCCGGCCCCTGGATGACGCAGGCGCCCGTCGTCGGCAGCCCGCGCAGATGCAGCCTCGAAGACTTGTACGAGCAGTGCTCGTTCCACATCGCCGAGACGATGCCGAGTTCGGTCAGACTGGGGTCGCGCCCGATCAGCCCGCGGAAGCGTTTGTACTCCTCCGGCGTCAGGCCGTGCTGGCGGACGAGCTCGGCGGTGATCGGGACGTCATTGCGGAACATGCAGGTCCTCTCGACCGGTCTCGGCGGTCGGGACGGCTCTAAGCATCATTGCGCGAAGTGGCCGCCGGTTCGCGCGAGACAATGATGCGTCACCAAGGAGATCGAAGCAGGCATTCGTAGGCGAAGCCACGAAAGCCTGCTTAGAGCGGAAGCGCCGGGTCTGGCAACGGCCGGTCCGCGCGGCAGCGGCCGCGCCTGCGTGATTTACCACGGGAGGAATCGGGAGGCCCGGCTTGCAACCGGTCGGCCACGGAATGATTGAGTCTCCGTGAGTAAGATAGGTTTAAAAATCGTGATCGTTCGTGCGCAGGCCCTTCTGAGGGACGTCTTGTCCATCGCCGTCGTGTCCGGCGCCCTCATGGCGTCGTCGATGGGGGTCGTCTCGGCGCAGATCGTCCCGGAGACCTCCGGCCAGACCTCGGCGGCCAATTCGCCCGCGGCCGTCGTGCAGACCGGTTCCCGCAGGCGCCTGAGCTGCAAGGGATGCGCGCGGCCGTCTCCGGAGGCCGGAAGGCCTCGGGTGGAGGCTTGGCTGCACGAAGCGATCGGATCGGACCCGCGGCGACCCGCGCATCTGCGCTGAGGGCGCCCACGGCGATCCGTGCTGCGATCCTGCGATCCACAGGCGGTTCTCCTCTTGGACGGTCCGCTCGAACGAAGCAGTGACCGCCGTGGGGAGCCTTGAGCCCGTCCGCGGGCGGCGACGGCGTGCGGCGGTCAATACTGGACCGTCGCCCGGACCCCGACCACCGTGCTGTCCTTCATCCGCACGAAGCCCTGGCGACGCGGGTTCCAGGTGTTGCCGCCCGGCGAACGGACGTATTGTACGTCGGGCTGGATCGTGAAGCCCGGCGCCACGACCGCCTGATAGGTCAGTTCGAGCAACGCTTCGTGGCGCCGGACCGGTCGGGCAATCCCCTCGAATGCGATCCGGTCGCGGTCGTAGCCCCGCACTCCACCGGCGATCCGCGTGTAGGTCACGCTCACGCCCGCCACGTCCGCGGGCCTGCCGGGAAGCAGGCCTTTGTAGACGAGGCCGGCATCGCCGTAGAGGTCGACGAAGCTCGATGCATTCGGTGATCCCGCGACGCGGACGAAGGCGGCCGCGCCCCTGTCGCTGTCGGCATCCTCGTGGTAGAAGGTCTGGTCAACGAGGGCGTAGAGGCCGTCGTTGCCCCGCTGACGCCGGGCGATGCCGGTGCTCGCGGGAGCGGCCAGGGGGCTGCCCTGCGTGTCGAAGCGCGGATCGTCGAACCGGGCGAAGTGGTGATAGTAGCCGAGCTTCACCGTTCCCGTCCGCTCCGGCCCCGGCGCATCCACGACGTAGCGGTGGGCCGCTTCCGCCATCAGAAGGGGCGCTGCGTCCACCGGGAAATCCGTGCCGTCGGGACTCCGCCGCTGCGGGTCGAGGTCGCGGTCGCCTGCGCGCGCCGGGGCCGGATCGCCGTTGAACAGACCGAGCATCAGCGTCGTGCGATCGGACGGACTCCACTTGCCCCGGACGCCCGGCGTGGCGAGCGGCGATGCGGGGCCGCCCGAGGGCAGGTTCGCCGTGGCGATCACCGGCCAACCGAAGGTCTGGTTGACGAACACGGTCGCGGAGGGGCTGACGAGGAACTCGGAATCCGCCGCGAGCCGGCCCGCGCGCAGGCTCAGTGCCGGGTCGAGGGCCTGCTGGAACCAGAGCTCGTGCAGGCGCGTCGCCGGCAGGGCCTCGATCCCGCTCACGGTGGCGAGGTTGCCGACGTAGTAGCGCGAGATGTCGGTCCCGTGGATCTGGTAGGCGTTGGTGTGGAAGCCGAGGCCCTCCAGCCCCATCAGGGTGCCGAGGTCGGCATCGACCTGAACGTCGAGGCGGCCCTCGTAGGCCGTGCCGCGACGCATGCCGCCCCGCAGGTTCGAGAAGACTTCGCTGATGTAGGCGGCGTTGACCTCGATGCCCTTCTCCTTCAGCGCCGCCCGCCCGGTCCGAGCCCGCTCCGCCAAGCCCGCCACGACGTCGGAAGGCGCGGTGAGGTCGACGTCGCGCAGCGCCGCAACCTGGGGAACTTCCGCCGCCTTGGCACCGCAAGCCCCCGCCGTGACGAGGAACAAGCAGACCCACGGGCGGAATGGGCGGAGGCGGTGCATCGCGCGGCTCGGAATGTCGAGGAACTGAAGACCTGGGTGCGCTCCTTCGGGTTCAGACCGGTCCGGGATCGCGCGCCTGGCCGGCCGGGCCCGACCCGTGTTTCGCGCTCGAGACCGGGCGCGGGTCCGGGCGGCCAACCCATGCCTAGCTTGATGCATCGAAAGCCGTGGTCTTGCGGCAATCGCCGAGGCTGCGGAAACCTGTTGACCGGAGGAATGCCGGCTTCCGCGGCGTAGGATCACAAATAGGCATAAGAAGCCGGCTTCCGCGCGAAAGAAGCGGATTATTACTTTCAATACAGTAATGAAATAGTTAACCGCGAGAGCCTATCTGCGACGGATACGGCGAAGAATCGATTCGGACCGATGCGTCGGACAGTCGGGATGAGGCGGGTATCGTCCCCTCGCCGTCCGACCGTCGTTCCCCCGTTTCAGCGCGGATGCCCCCCGAACCGGACCGCCGGGTTCGATCCGCAGCCTCGACGGCGCGCGGAAGCAGGGGCCGTAGCGAGCCAAGTGGTCGCCTTGACGACCGAATCCGGCTCACGCCCTCCGGGTGAGCGGTCGGGTCGGGGCCTGGCGCCAGCGATCGATCGCCGCATGGACCGGTTCCGGCCCCGAGACGAAGGCGACGTAATCGAACCCCCGCCCGTCGCGGCTCGACATCAGGAGCTGGAAGTGCATCCGGAACAGGTTCCAGCGACGTCCTGGGATCAGGCGTGCCTCGATCAGGTCTTCCAGGCGGACGTAGCGGGTCGCCGGGCGATCCGGCCCCGGCGAGGGCACGTCGGAGGCGGTTAGCGGATCGCGCAGGTGGATCGACAGCCAATCCCACGGCGCGCGCACGTCGAGCCAGCGGATCGCGTCCGCGGCGGCGAACCGCGCCAGGGCCGCGCGGAACCGGGTGGCCGACGCATCGAGGGCGATCCACGGGATCACGCTGCCGAGCGTCACGAACGAGACCGGCGTGCCGCGGGTGCCGAAGCCGGGGTCGGCCGAGAGCACCCGGTCCAGCACCTCGACGCCGAGGAAGCTCGACGAGGAATGGCCGATCACCACGATCTCGCCGGCGCTGCCTTCCGCCGCGCGGATGCGCGCGGCCATCGCGTCGAGGCGGTCGGGGATCTGCCGGTCGCGGCCGGCCGCGTGGTCGTGGGTGAAGGCGGTGTCGTCGACGAGGTGGGCGCAGTAGAACGGCTTTCCGCGGGTGAGCGCCATGATGGCGGCCAGCACCGCGTAGGCCGCCACCGGCACGGCGAGCCAGGACCAGGGGCGCCAATCGGCCGGGAGCAGCAGCGGCAGCCCGGCGGCGAGCCCGAGGCTGGTCGCCGCGAACAGCAGGTAGAGATGGTGGACGCCGAAGATCACCATGGCGAAGCTGCGCGCCTCGCGGCGCAGGCGGCGCTCGTAGCCCGAGCGCCTCAGCCGCCACAGCAGCGCCGGCACCGCGGCGAGCCGGCGCCAGTCGGGCCGCGGGAAGCGGGCGCGGACGATGTCGTCCCAGCGCAGCAGGGCGTAGCGGGTGCGCGTGCCACCGGCCTCGACCGTCCAGTCGAGGCTCAACCCGTCGGCGCTGCGAACCGCATCGCCCACCGCGATGTCGAGCCCGCGGCGCGCGGCCGTCAGCCGGCTCTCGCGGCGGAACAGGCCCCAGTAGGTCTCGGGCTCGCGCGGATCGAAGCCGGGGAGGTAGAAGACCTGGCGCGTGACGGTGCTTCGTGAAGCGGCGTCGGACGAATCCCCCTCCCGAGGAGAGCGGGCTTGCGTGACGGGCGGGGCCTGTCCGGACACCTCACGCCCCTCATCCTGTCCTTCCCCCCCCGGGAGAAGGGACCCACGCCCCTGCCGGTCGCGCGGCGCAGGGGTCGAGGCCGGTGGGTCGCGGAACTGGGTGATGGCTGAGGCGATCCGTTGGCTGCGGCGATGCCCGCTCCCTACACCAGGAAGCAGGGTCGGCACGAGCGAAAAGGCGTGGGCGGTCGCCTCACGCGGCCGGCGGCTGCGCCAGGAACTCGGCGATCGCCGCGACGAAGCGCGCGCCGTAGGCCTCGCGCTTGCGCTCGCCGACGCCGTGGACGGTGCGCAACGCGTAGAGGTCCACCGGCTTGCCCTTGGCCATCTCGATCAGCGTGCGGTCGGGGAACACCATGAAGGCGGCGATGTTGTCGGCGCGCGCGATCGTCGCCCGCAGGCCGCGCAGGTGCTGGAACAACGCCTCGTCGGCCTCGCTCAGGCCGTCGGAGCCGGCATCGCGCGGCGCGCCCGCGCGGCGGCGCTCGCGCGGCTCGGTGGTTTTGGGCTCGGGATCGGGCCGGAGCTGGACCGGCTCGCGGCCGAACAGGATCGCCTCGCCCTTGTCGGTCATGGTGAGGCCGCCGAAGCCGTCGCCGTTCTCGGCGACCGCACCCGCCGCGAAGAGCTGGCGCAGGATCGCCCGCCACGCCGCCACCGGCTTGTCGGCGCCGACGCCGAAGGTCTTGAGCTGCGCGTGGCCGTTGCGGCGGATCGGCTCGGATTCCTTGCCGTGGACCACGTCGCAGACGTAGGCGGCGCCGTAACGCTGCCCGGTGCGCACGATCGCCGACAGGATCTTCTGCGCCGACACCGTGCCGTCGACGAGCGAGACGCCGCCGCGGCAGAGGTCGCACCGGCCGCAATGGCCGCTCGCCTCGTCGAAATAGGCGAGCAGCGACTGCCGGCGGCAGGCCGCGCCCTCGCACAGCGAGATCATCGCCTCGAGCTTCCTCCGCTCGACGCGGCGGCGCTCGTCGGGCACCTCCTTCTCGTCGATCTGGCGGCGGCGCAACGCCATGTCGTCGAGGCCGTAGAGCGTCAGCGTGTCGGCGGGCAGGCCGTCGCGGCCGGCGCGGCCGATCTCCTGGTAGTAGCCCTCGACGTTGCCCGGCATGTCGGCGTGGCAGACGAAGCGCACGTCCGGCTTGTTGATGCCCATGCCGAACGCGACGGTGGCGGTCATCACGATCCCGTCCTCCTGCAGGAAGGTGTCCTGGTTGCGCATGCGCGTGCCCTGGTCGAGGCCGGCGTGATAGGCGAGCGCGTTGAAGCCGTCCTTCCTCAGGCTCTCGGCCAGTTGCTCGGTGCGCTTGCGCGACGAGCAGTAGATGATCCCGCTCTCCGTGCGCCGGTGTTTCAGGAACCGCTCGATCTGCCGGGTCGGGTTGTCTTTCGCGGCAAACGTCAGGCCGATGTTCGGCCGGTCGAACGAATGCACGAAGGTCCGCAGGTCGCGGCCTTCGGGAAACAGCCGCTCGGCGATCTCGGCCCGCGTCGCCTTGTCGGCGGTGGCGGTGAGCGCCAGGGTCTGGACGTCGCCCAAGGCCTCGCGGGCGCGGGACAGGGCGCGGTACTCGGGGCGGAAGTCGTGGCCCCATTGCGAGACGCAGTGGGCCTCGTCGACGGCGAGCCGCCGCACGCCCGCACCGCGCAGCGCCTCCATGCAGCCCTCCATCAGCAGCCGCTCGGGCGAGACGAACAGCAGCCGCAGGTCTCCGGCGCGGATCATCCGCCACGTCTCGCGCGACGCCATCTCCGCCACCGACGAGTTCAGGGTCGCGGCCGCGACGCCGAAGCCGCGCATCTGCTGCACCTGATCGTGCATCAGCGCGATCAGCGGCGAGACCACGACGGTGAGCGAATCCTCCACCAGCGCCGGCAACTGGTAGGTCATCGACTTGCCCGAGCCCGTGGGCATCACCGCGAACACGTCGGCGCCGTCCAGCACCGCGCCGATCACCTCGGCCTGACCGGGGCGGAAATCGTCGTAGCCGAAGGTGGTCTTGAGGGCGCGCCGGGCTTCGTCGAGTCGTGAGGTCATCGGGCTTCTTTTACCGATCGGGCAGATTGAATGCGGACTGCGTAGACGTTAGCATCCAAATGCCTACACGCGAGACTGGACCATGCCGCTCAACATCCGCAGCGAAGAGGTTAACCGGCTGGCGGAGACGCTGGCATCGGCGGCGCGGGTCAGCAAGACCGAGGCCGTGCGTATGGCGCTGGCCAACGAGTTGCAACGGCGCGAGGCGTCGCTGGCCGAGTTCATGGAGCAGATCAGGCATATCCAGAACCGCATCGCGACCCGTCCGGGAACCGGACTGGAGGCCGACAAGGCGTTCTTCGACGATCTGAACGGTGAGCCGTGATGTTCATCGACGCCTCGGCCATGGTCGCGATCCTTGCCAACGAGCCGGGAAACGCGGCGTTGGCCCGCGCCATCAAGCTGGCGGCCGAGCCGATCACCTCGGCGCTCGCCGTGTTCGAGACCGCGACGGCCGTCGCGCGGAAGAACGGAATATCGGTCGAAGACGCCCGAACGGCGGTCTACGCACTCCTGGATCTCGCCGGGATAACGCTCATCGTGCTCGGAGACACGGAGGCGCGGGGCGCACTCGCCGCCTACGCCCGCTACGGCAAGGGCCAGGGCCACCCGGCGCGGCTGAACATGGGCGATTGCTTCGCCTATGCCTGCGCGCAGGCACACGAGGTCGCCTTGCTGTTCGTCGGCGACGACTTTCCGCAGACCGACATCCCATCCGCGATGGCTTGAGCCGGACGCGCAGCGCGATCACCCGATCCGTACGATCTCGGCCGAGCCCCCCAGGCCCTCGAACGCGGCGGGGTCCGCGCCTGTCAGGAACACCTGCCCCGGCAGGGCGTCGAGGGCCTCGAACAGGCCGGCGCGGCGGCGCGGGTCGAGGTGGGCGGCGACCTCGTCCAGCAGGATCAGCGGCGCGATCCCGCTCATCGCCTGGACCAAGCGGGCGTGCGCCAGCACGAGGCCGATGAGCAGCGCCTTCTGCTCGCCGGTGGAGGCGGTGGCCGCCGGCACGTCCTTGGGGCCGTGGCGGACCACGAGGTCGGTGGTCTGCGGGCC
>NZ_CAXTHR010000138.1:0-2963 GCF_964244095.1 uncultured Methylobacterium sp.
AGCAGGGTCAGCGGGTCGAAGGAGGTCACGGTGGCCGAGCGGCGCAAGGCGGCCATCGGCATGTTCATCACCGCGAGGTGGTCGGCCATGAAGAAGGCGTCGAACTTCGCCCCCTCCAGCCGGCGGGCGAAGTGCGCCAGATGCCCGAAGTCGAAGTTCGCGTCCGGATATCCGCCGGGATAGCGCCACCACGCGGTGTGGATGCCGACCGGGCGCATGAAGGCCCCGAGATGCAGGCGGCGGTCCCGGCTCATGGTCGCTCCCTCGTGCGGCTGTTCGGTCCGTGTCGCAATCGGGATGCTGCGCCGGCCCGCTACCGGGCGCCCGCATCCGGGGTGTTGCGCGGCGACGGTGCGGTGACGGCGCACCCGTCGCCCGCCGCCGGCTATTGGGCCGCCGCGCGACCCGGTGGGATATGCAGGCGATGGGCCGGGCGGCGCAGGCCGAGGTTTTCGCGCAGCGTGCGGCCCTCGTATTCCGTCCGGAACAGGCCGCGGCGCTGGAGTTCGGGGATCACCAACGTGGCGAAGTCGTCGAGCCCGCCCGGCAGCGTCGGCGGCATGATGTTGAAGCCGTCGGCGCCATCCGCCTCGAATCGCTCCTGGAGAGCGTCCGCGATCTGCGCGGCGGTGCCGACGAGCGTCCAGTGCCCGCGGGCACCCGCGATGCGCAGGTAGAGTTCGCGGATGGTCAAACCGTCGCGCCGCGCCAGCGTGACCAGCAGATCCTGGCGGCTCTTGCCGCCCTCGGTGCCGGGCGCCTCGGGAACGGGGGCGTCGTCCGCGTGGCCGGAGAGATCGAGGCCGGCGAGTTGCTCCAGCAGCGAGCGCCCGACCACCGGGTGGATCAGCGCCTGGAGCGCGCCGTACTTGTCCTGCGCCTCGCCCTCGGTGCGGCCGACGACGGGAAAGGCGCCGGGCATGATCTTGAGGTCGTCCGGATCGCGGCCATGCCGCGCCATCCGGCCCTTCACGTCCGCGTAGAAGGCCTTTGCGTCGGCCAGCGTCGACTGCGCCGTGAAGATCACCTCGGCGGTCCGCGCGGCGAGCGCCTTGCCGGCTTCGGAGGAACCGGCCTGAACCACCACCGGGTGCCCCTGCGGCGGGCGCGGCACGTTGAGGGGCCCGCGCACCGAGAAGTGCTCGCCCTCATGCGCCAGCACGTGCAGCTTGTCGGGATCGAAGAACCGCCCCTCCGCCCGGTCGCGGACGAAGGCGTCGTCCTCGAAGCTGTCCCACAGTCCCGCCGCCACGTCGACGAACTCCTCGGCGCGCGCGTAGCGCCGGGCATGGGCGAGGTGGCTCTCGCGGCCGAAATTGTAAGCCTCGCGCGGGTCGGCCGAGGTGACGAGGTTCCAGCCCGCCCGGCCGCGGCTGAGATGGTCGAGCGAGGCGAACTTGCGCGCCACGTGGAAGGGCTCGTTGTAGGTCGTCGAGGCGGTGGCGACGAGGCCGATGCGCTCGGTCACCGCCGAGAGATGGGAGAGCGGGGTCAGCGGCTCGAACTGCCCGACATAGCGGATCGCCGTGCGGCTCAAGGCATCGATGTCGTCGCCGCGGATGCTGACCCCGTCGGCGAGGAAGATCAGGTCGAACTTGGCGGCCTCGGCCACTTGCGCCAAGCGCCGGTAATGCGCCGGGTCGATCCCAGCATCGGCCTGCGATGCGGGATGGCGCCACGCCGCGACGTGGTGGCCGCCCGGATAGAGGAAGGCGCCGAGGCGCAGTCTTTCCCCGTGACGCGCCATTGGATTTCTCCTCAGCCTCTTCAAGGTCCGGTCGTGCGGGCGCCGCTCACGCGGAGCCGACGCGGTACTCGCGCGGCGGGGCGGTGCCGTTGACGGCGAAGTCGCCGACGGTGCGGGCGCGGTAGATCCGCGGGTTGTGCGAGGCGATGGTGCGGGCGTTGCGCCAGTGCCGGTCGAGGCCGAGCCCGCCCCTGGCCGCCGAGGCGCCGAGCGCGTCGAACAGGATCGTGGTGGCGTCGAGGACGAGGTCCGTCACCACCGTCACCGCCTGGTTGACCTCGACATCGGCGATCGCGGCCTCGGGCTCGGCCGAGAGGCCGGCGCGATGGGCCTCGTAGGTCCGCTGCAGGGCCTCGGCGGCTTTCAGCACGACGGCACCGGCCGCATACGCTGCGCCACGCACGCGCCCGACCACCTCCAGCACCTGCGGGTCGTCGCCGCTGCGGCCGGCGTTGCCGTGGCTGTAGATCCGCGTCCGCTCCGACACGAGCCTGGCCACGTCCACCGCCGCCGAGCGCGCGATGCCCGCGAGCGTCGCGAGGTGGACGAGTTGGAAGAACGCCATCGCGTAGGGGAAGCGCTCCGGGTCCGGCTTGATCAGGTCGGGGCCGAGGATCACGTCGGTGAAGGTCGCGGTGCCGCTCGCGGTCAGCGCCTGCCCGAAGCCGTCCCAATCGTCCACGATCGCGACGCCCGGCGCGCGCACGGGCACCGCCGCGACCATCGCCGCCCCCGCCGCGTCCTGCGCCGAGAGGTGGATCCAGTCGGCGAACAGCGCGCCGGTCGTGTAGAATTTTTGGCCGTTCAGGAGCCAGTTCTCCCCTCGGGGGCGCAGAACGGTATCGAACTGCCCGACCTTGGCCGCCCCGGTCTCGGACACGCCGCTGCCGACGGTCTGGCGGTCGCCGATCCGCCCGACCCAGCGCGTGCGCCACTCCGGCGACGACGAGCACAGTACGTCCTCAGTGAAGCCGAAATGGGCGCGCAGCGCGTTGGTGACGTTGGGATCGGCCTGCGACAGCTCGATCAAGAGGGCGAACAGCTCCGGCAGGCTAGCGGCGAAGCCGCCCTGGTCGCGCCCGAGCCGCAGGGTGGTGAAGCCCGCCGCCTTCAGCCAGCCGATCTCGTCGTGCGGCAGCCGGCGCTCCCGGTCGCGCGCCACGGCGGTGGCGCGGACCCGCGCGAAGACCGGCCGGAAGCCGGCGGCGAGGTCCTC
>NZ_CAXTHR010000138.1:3063-10679 GCF_964244095.1 uncultured Methylobacterium sp.
CCCCGCAAGCCCGGATTCGTCATGAGCGCACGGCGCGAATTGCGGCTGAACGCCTTCGAGATGGCGGCGCCCGGCCACACCTGGGCGGGCCTGTGGCGGCATCCGCGCGACGCGGCCGCGCGCTACAACACCCTCGACTACTGGGTGTCGCTCGCCCGCACCGCCGAGCGCGGCCTGTTCGACGGCATCTTCCTCGCCGACGTGTTCGGGATCTACGACGTCTACGGCGACACGGCGGAGACCGCGCTGGCACGAGCGGCGCAGGCGCCCAACCTCGATCCGTTCCTGATCGTGCCGGCGATGGCGCACGCCACCACGCATCTCGGCTTCGGGGTCACCGCGAACCTGACCTACGAGCACCCCTACGCGTTCACGCGCCGGGTCTCGACCCTCGACCATCTGACTGGAGGCCGCGTCGGCTGGAACGTCGTCACCGGCTATCTCGAGAGCGGCGCGCGCGGGATGGGTCTGAGCAGTGCCCGCGCCCACGACGACCGCTACGATGCGGGCGAGGACTTCCTGGAGGCCGCCTACAAGCTCTGGGAGGGGAGCTGGGAGGACGGCGCCGCGGTGCGCGACCGCGAGGCCGGCGTCTTCACGCAGCCCCGGAAGGTGCACCGCGTCACCCACGACGGGCCGTATTACCGGGTCGACGGGCAGCACCTCGCCGAGCCGTCGCCGCAGCGGACGCCGGTGCTCTACCAAGCCGGCACGTCCTCGCGCGGGCGCCTCTTCGCCGGCCGCCACGCCGAGAGCATCTTCCTCAACGGCCAGACCAAGCCGATCGCGGCGAAGGCCGCGCGCAGCATCCGGGAGGCCGCCAAGGCGGCCGGCCGCGACGCCTCCGACATCCTGATATTCCTCGGCGCCACGGTGATCGTCGCGCCGACGCGGGCCGAGGCGCTGGAACTGCGCGACGAGTACGCGCGCTACCTCGACGTGGCGGGACAACTCGCCCTCGTCTCGGGCTGGACCGGCATCGACCTGTCGCAGCTCGATGCGCAGGAGGGCCTCGCCTACGTGAAGACCAACGCGATGCAGTCGCTCGTCGAGAACCTGACGTTGCCGGGCGAGCGTCCGTTCACGCGGGCCGACTTCGCCACGTTCGGACCCCGCGGGGCACGGGCACCGTTCATCGTCGGGTCGCCCTCCGAGGTCGCCGACCAACTGCTGTCCTGGGCCGAGGAGGCCGATGTCGACGGCTTCAACCTCACCCGCGCGGTCGCGCCGGAGACCATCGAGGCCTTCGTCGAGCTCGTCGTGCCAGAGCTGCAATCCCGCGGCGCGTTCAAGCGGCGCTACCGCGACGGGACCTTGCGCGAAAAGCTGTTCCCAGGGGGCGGCGCGCACCTCAAGTCGACCCATCCGGGCGCCCGCTTCCGCCGTCCGGACGCGGATGCACGGGCCTCGGCCGCCTGAACGGACCGACCCGCCCGACATCGCCCCCTCGACCCGAGGATTCGCGATGCACGTTTCCAGAACCCGCCGCGACCTCTCCGACCGACCGGCACTGATCAAAACCGATGTGCTCACGCATCGACGCTGCCGGACTGCGGACAGGATGGGAAAGATGGTCTCCCGTTCCGTAAAATAGAGGTGCAAGAATTTTTTGGTCTTTCAAGGGTCTCTTGGCCTTTGTGGCTGTCGTTCGTCGGTCCGGTCGGTCGATTCCGCAACCGTGATCATCCGCGGGCCGATCGGGAAACTTGTGGCACCCGGCATCCGGTTGGCCTTTCCCATGCGCTTCGTGGATCGGCTCTCAGCGTGTCTCGCGACGAGGTGACCCGCGCCGAAGACGGTTCGCGGGAGGGAAGTGGTGGACGCGCCCTATCGCGGTCCGACGATCCCGAGCTTCTCCGTCCACGCGCAGCGACAGGATGATCGTCGCTCGAAAGCACATGCATTCAAAATACTATTCTGTTGATTGCCGGGCTGCGCTCAACATAAGATTGGCGGTCTTTTCGAAAAGCATTCGCCATTCGATGTGCGATTGTGTCCTCATCTGTTCGGCATTCCCTCATGGCTGATCTGAACGCGTATCTCGCCCAGAAGCGAACGGCCCTCGACGTGCGTCGGGAGCGCATCGGGCGCGGCGAGGTCGGCCCGGTGCCGCTCAGGGCCCAGGCCACCGTCGAGGGCCGCAGCGGCGTGCGGCGCATCCGCGTCCGGGGGCACGCGGTGATCACCGACAGCCTGCCGGATTTTGCCGGATACGACCTCGGGCCCGGCTCGCCCGAGTTGCAGCTCGGCGTGCTGGGCTCCTGCCTCGCGCACTCGTTCCTGATCCAGGCCGCTGCGCAGGGCGTGCCGCTCGAGGCGATCGCGGTCGAGGTGACGGCCACCTTCGATCCGCGGGCCAATGAGGCCGGATACGAGGATGTCCCGGTCCATCCCCAGGACCTCGCCTACACGATCCGCATCGCTTCGCCGGCGAGCGAGGCCGAGATCGCGGCTCTTCACGCCCGCGTCGACCGCGCCTGCCCGATCCTGAACCTGCTGCGCGGAGCCCAGGACATCCGCGGCCGGATCGAGCGCAGCGCCGCCTGACCGCCTCACCGAACCCTTTCGATGCGGGCCTTCTCAGGCCCAGGAGACGACCATGTCCGAGACCGAGCCTCACCCGTCCTCCCGAGACGCCGCCCTGTCGCGGCGCCGGCTCCTGCGGGCGGGCATGAGCGCCGCGGCGGCGCTGCCCTTCGGCTTCGCCGCGAGCGCCGGCCGCGCCTGGGGGCCGGGGCCCGGCGCGCCCTTCGATCCCGGCCCCTTGTGCGCGCCCGCCGCCGCGACCGAGGCGGCGACCGGCGCGTTGCGGCCGATCAAGCTCGCCTGGAACGCTACCGCCATCTGCACGGCGGCAGCACCCGTGGCCAAGGAGCGCGGGATCTTCGCCCGGCACGGGCTCGACGTCGAGTTCGTGAACTTCGGCGGCTCGACCGAGGCGCTGCTGGAGGCGATCGCCACGGGCAAGGCCGATGCCGGCATCGGCATGGCGCTCCGCTGGCTGAAACCCATGGAGCAGGGTTTCGACGTGAAGATCACCGCCGGCCTGCACGGCGGCTGCCTGCGGCTGCTCGCGGCGAAGGCGGCCAACATCACCGACATCGCGTCGCTCAAGGGCAAGACCATCGCCATCAGCGATCAGGCGAGCCCGGCCAAGAACTTCTTCGGCCTGCTGTTGTCGGATGCCGGCGTCGATCCCGAGCGCGAGGTCGAGTGGCGCCAGTACCCGGCCGACCTCCTCAACCTCGCGGTGGAGAAGGGCGAGGCCCAGGCGCTCGCCGATGCCGACCCGCGGACCTGGATCTGGCTCAAGGACCCGCGCCTGACGGAGGTCGCGACCAACCTCACCGGCATCTACGCCACGCGCTCCTGCTGCGTGGTGGCCGTGCGCGGCTCCCTCGTCCGCAACGACCGGGCGGTGGCCGGCGCCCTGACGCGGGCCGTGCTGGAGGGCGGGCACCGCGTCCAGACCGATCCGGCGGATGCGGCCGCGATCTTCGCCAATTACGGCGGCAAGGGCTCGGTCGAGGATCTCGCCGCGATGCTGCGGAGCCAGACCCATCAGCACCGCCCCGTCGGCGCAGACCTGAAGCGGGAGATCGCCCTCTACGGCGACGAGCTGAAGCGGGTGAACGTGCTGCGCAAGACGACCGACACGGCGAAGTTCGCCGAGCGCGTCTACGCCGACGTCCTGAGCTGAGGACGCCATGCCCGGCAGCATCGCGGGCGCGCTCTCGCACGAGTCTTCGCGGCCCCGATCGCGCGGGGCGGCGCGATGGCTTTCGCAGGTCCGGTGGGGCGGCCTGCTCGTCGGCGCCGTCTGGCTGGCGCTCGCAGCGGTGACGCTGCGCCTCCCCGAGGACGGCGAGTTTCCCTACACCGCGGATTTCGCTGGTGGAGCAGGGGCCGTGGGATTGCTGCTCGCGCTGGCGCTTCCCCTCTCCGCCTCCCTGGGGCGCGTCGGCGGTCGGCTTCACCACTGGGGACCCTGGCTCGCCGTGATCGGCCTCGGCCTCCTCGCCTGGGAACTGGTGACGGCCAAGTTCTCGCTGCTGCCGATGCCGTTCTTCCCGCCGCCGCAAGGCATCGTCGAGGTGTTCTTGGAGGATTGGCCCAAGCTCGGCGGCAGCACCCTGAACTCGCTGCTGTTGCTCGCGGGCGGCTACGCCATCGGCGCGGGGGTCGGGTTCATGCTCGGCGTCGCCATCGGCTGGTCGCGGGCGATCGGCTACTGGGCGCATCCGGTGCTGCGCTTCGTCGGGCCGCTCCCCGCCACCGCGTGGCTGCCGATCGCCTTCTTCGTGTTCCCCTCGTCCTGGTCGGCCAGCACCTTCCTGGTGGCGCTCGCCACCGGGTTCCCCGTCACGGTGCTGACGTGGTCCGGGGTGGCGGGCGCCAACAAGGCCTATTACGACGTCGCCCGCACGCTCGGGGCCTCGCAGGCCTTCCTCATCCGCAAGGTCGCGATCCCGGCAGCCTTACCCCACGTCTTCGTCGGGCTGTTCATGGGCCTCGGCGGCTCGTTCGCCGTGCTGGTGGTGGCCGAGATGCTCGGCGTGAAGTCCGGCCTCGGCTGGTACCTCCAGTGGGCGCAAGGCTGGGCCGCCTACGCCAACATGTACGCGGCGCTCATCGTCATGGCGCTGATGTGCTCCGGGCTGATCACCGTGCTGTTCCGCCTGCGCGACCGCCTGCTCGCGTGGCAGAAGGGGCTCGTGCAGTGGTAGCCGTCCTCGAACGTCCCCGTATTCCCGAGGCGGTTTCCGCCGCGGGCGCCCGCCTGGCGGTGGCCGGCGTCTCCCACGCCTTCGACATCCGCGGCGCGGCGCTGCCCGTCCTCGACCATGTCGACCTCGCGGTCGCCCCAGGCGAGTTCGTCGCGCTGCTCGGCCCCTCGGGTTGCGGCAAGTCCACCCTGCTGCGCCTCGTCGCCGGGCTGGAGCCGCCGGATTCCGGCACTCTCTCCATCGACGGGGTGCCGATCGCCGGCCCCGATCCGAGCCGCTTGCTCGTGTTCCAGGACCCGACGCTCTATCCCTGGCGGACCGTGCGCGGGAACGTCGCTCTGGGGCTCGAGGCGCGGGGCCTGCTCAAGGTGCACGGATCGCGCATCGACGAGGCGCTCCGCCTCGTTGGCCTCGCCGACTTCGCCGACGCCTATCCGCACCAACTCTCCGGCGGCATGGCCCAGCGCACGGCGCTAGCCCGGGCGCTGGTGAACGCGCCGCGCCTGCTGCTGCTCGACGAGCCGCTGGGCAAGCTCGACGCCCTGACCCGGCTGGCGATGCAGGGCGAGCTGGTCCGCCTCTGGCAGGAGAAGGGTTTTTCCGCCCTCCTCGTCACCCACGACGTCGAGGAGGCGCTGGTTCTCGCAACCCGCGTCATCGTGCTGAGCGACCGCCCGGCGCGCATCCGGGCGGAGATCGTCAACGACGCGCTCTATCCGCGCCACCGCGACGACCCGGACCTCGTCCGCCGGCGCCGCGAGGTTTTGGAGATCCTGGGTCATGCCGCCTAACCCCACCCAACGCCGGCCTCCGCGCGCGGACCGCCGCGGCTTCCTGCGCCTCGCCGGCAGCGCCGCGATCGGCGCCGGCGTGGGCAGCGTCGCGCGCGCCTCCGAGCCCGAGGCCCTGGCCGTCCCGCCCTGGACCCGCGAGCAGGGGGCGCCCGTGGCGACCCCGGCCTATGGCCGCCCATCCCCCTTCGAGACCCTGGCGCGCCGGCCCCGCACGCCGCCGGCCTTTCCCAGCGCGGCCTCGACTGGAACCCCGCTCGGAAGCCTCCATGGCATCGTCACGCCGAACGGCCTGCACTACGAGCGCCACCATGCCGGCGTGCCGGCGATCGACCCGGACCGGCACCGGCTCGTCGTCCACGGCTTGGTCGAGCGCCCCCTGGTCCTGACGATGGACGACCTGCTGCGCTTTCCCGCCGTGTCGCGCCTGCACTTCCTCGAATGCTCGGGCAACACGCCGTGGCTCGGGGCCAAGCCCGGCTGGACGGTGCAGGACAGCCACGGCCTGCTCTCCTGCGCCGAGTGGACCGGGGTCGAACTCGCGACGGTGCTGGCCGAGGTCGGCGTGAAGCCGGAGGCCGCCTGGGTCCTCGCGGAGGGGGCGGATGCCTGCGCCATGAGCCGCAGCGTCCCGCTGGACGTGGCGCTCGACGGCGCCATCCTCGCCTACGCCCAGAACGGCGAGCGCCTGCGCCCGGAGCAGGGCTACCCCTTGCGCCTGTTCCTGCCCGGCCTGGAGGGCAACCTCAGCATCAAGTGGCTGCGCCGGCTCAAGGTCGGCGACCGGCCGTTCCAGACCCGCGAGGAGACATCGAAATACACCGACCTGATGCCCGACGGCACGGCGCGGCAGTTCACCTTCATGATGGAGGCGAAATCCGTGATCACCGCGCCCTCCGGGGGCGAGCGGTTGCGCGAGCCGGGTTTTTACGAGATCCGGGGCCTCGCCTGGACCGGGCACGGCAAGGTGCGCGGCGTCGAGGTCTCGACCGACCGCGGCCGGCAATGGCGCGCCGCGGCCCTGGAAGGGCCGGTGCTGCCGCGCTGCCTGACGCGGTTCCGGCTGCCCTGGACCTGGGACGGCGGCCCGGCCCGGCTGCTGAGCCGGGCGACCGACGAGACCGGCTACGTCCAGCCGACGCGCGACGCGCTCGTCGCGATCCGCGGGACGCAGTCCACTTACCACAACAACGCGGTCTTCGGCTGGAACGTGGCCGCGGGCGGAGCGATCAGCCATGCGGCGTAGCATCCTCGCGGCGGTCGCCGGGCTGGTCTTGATCGGACCTGCGGCGGCGGACCCTCCGCCTCGCCTCGGCCTCGGCCGTCCCGCCGCGCCGGAGACCATCGCAGCCTGGGACATCGATGCCCGTGCCGACGGTCAGGGTCTGCCGCCGGGCCACGGCACGGCGCGCGACGGAGCGGTTCTCTTCGCCGCGCGCTGCGCCGGATGCCACGGCGCGCAGGGCGAGGGTGCCGCCGCCGATGCGCTGGTCGGCGGTCGCGGCACGTTGGCGACGGGGAAGCCGGTCCGCACCGTCGGCAGCTACTGGCCTTACGCGACGACACTGTTCGACTATATCCATCGCGCGATGCCCTTCGACGCCCCGCAATCCCTGGCCTCGGACGAGGTCTACGCTGTGAGCGCCTACCTCTTGCATCTCAACGGCATCCTGCCCGAGGATGCCGGGCTCGATGCCGCTTCGCTTCCCAAGGTGGTCATGCCGAACCGGGACGGGTTCACGACAGATCCTCGGCCCGATCTGCCGGTCGCCGCACGCTGAGCTTCTGGACGATCCGCCTCCGAGGGAGTTGGATCGTCCTCGCTCCGTCATCGATCATCATCCACAAGGCGCCCTTCCGAATGCCCCGTTCCATCCAGGCCGCGCTTGCAGTTGCCGCCGTCGTTCTCTTCTCGCTCGGCGGCGTGCTCACGGCCGCAGCGGCCGATACGAAAACCCTGCGCATCGGCTACCAGCGTTCCTCGACCCTGATCGCGCTGCTGCGCCAGGATTCCAGCCTGGAGAATACGCTCAAGCCCCTCGGCGTCGCCGTCTCCTGGCACGAGTTCACGAGCGGCCTTCCGATCATGGAGGCGCTC
>NZ_CAXTHR010000139.1:0-10635 GCF_964244095.1 uncultured Methylobacterium sp.
TGCATGACGATGCCGCAGGCGAACGGCTTGTAGGTGTTGAGCAGGCTCTCGTAGCGCGTCCCCAAGCCGTCCGTGATCTCGCGGTAGTCCTGCTTGGTCGAGACGGTGTTGGCCCAGCCGCGCTTGGCCTCGATCATCCCGTCCGACGAGGTGAAGCCCTTGGCCGCCAGGATCGCGGCAAACAGCCCGTTGGCCGCGGCCCGGCCCGGATTGAAGCTCTTGTTCATCGAGCCGAACGATTCGCGCAGGCCCACCGGCTGCGAGGCGGCGAGCCCGAGGGCGTAGACCATCTGCCGTTCGGTGAGGCCCATCAGCTTGCCCGCCGCGGCGGCGGCGCCGAACACGCCGGCGGTGCCGGTGATGTGCCAGCCGACGTCGTAATGGTTCGGATAGACCGCGTTGCCGATCCGGCACTCGGCCTCGATCCCGAGCACCAGCGCGTTGAGGAAGTCGGCGCCCGAGACCGGGTGCATCTCGGCATAGGCGAGGATCGCCGAGGCGACGGGGCCGGCCGGGTGGATCACGGTCTTCAGGTGGGTGTCGTCGTAGTCGAAGATGTGGCTCGACACGCCGTTGAGGAAGGCGCCGTTCATGATGTCGAAGCGCTCGGTGCGCCCGAACAGCCCGGCCTGCGGCGGCCCGGAGAACGGCGCCAGCGCCGAGACCGCCACGTCCAGCGTCTCGTGGTGCGAACCGCCGATGGCGACGCCGACCCAGTTCAGGAAGGTGCGCGTCGCTTCCCGGCGCACCGCCGCCGGCAGGTCCTCGAACCGCGCGCCGACGACGTAGCGGGCGAGCGTGCGGGTCACGTCCCTCGCCTCGGGCGAGGCTTTCGCGGCCGCGGTCTCCGCCGCCTGCGCGGGGGCCCCGACGGCCGGTCCCGCGAGCGCGAGGCCGGCGGCGCCGATCAGGGCGCGTCGATCGATCTGCGACATGGTCGTTCCTTCCCTGCTGTCTCGACCGCGTCGCCGCGCCTTCGGGCTACGGCCGGGCCGGACTTGGTACGAAGATCGGCGCCGGGCACGGGGCCGCAAGACGGGCCGGTTTCAAGGCCGTCCCGATGACAGGCGCCGCGGAGGAGAGACGGGCTGCGTTCGGCGGCAGCGGCCTGCCCGGTCAGACCACGACCGCCATCGCCGCCTGCGCGCCAACCCCGAACACCCGCTTGTAGCGCGCGACCTCGGCCTCCGGCCCCTGCGCCTTGGTCGGGTTGTCGGAGAGCTTCACCGTCGGCCGCCCGTTCGCGTGCGTAACCTTGCACACGAGCGAGACCGGATCGAGCCGTCCGTCCGGCACCAGTCCGCGAAAGTCGTTGGTCAGCAGCGTGCCCCAGCCGTAGCCGATCCGCAGGCGCCCGTGGAAATGCGCGTGGATCGCCTCGATCGTGTCGATGTCGAGCCCGTCGGAGAAGATCGCGAGCTTCTCGCGCGGGTCGGCGCCCCGCGCGCGCCAGAACGCGATCGCCTCCTCGCCGCCCTCGATCGGGTCCTTGGAATCGATGCGGATGCCGGTCCAGGCGGTGAGCCAGTCCGGCGCGCCGGCCAGCAGCCCGCTCGTGCCGTAGGTGTCGGGCAGCACCACCAGCAGGTTGCCCTCGTAATCGTCCTGCCAGTCGCGCAGCACGTCGTAGGGCGCCTGCGCCAGCGCCGCGTCGTCCTCGGCCAAAGCCGCGTAGACCATCGGCAATTCGTGCGCGTTGGTGCCGACCGCCTCGACCTCGCGGCGCAGCGCGATCAGGCAGTTCGAGGTGCCGAGGAACCTGTCGGGGCCGAGCCCTTCGGCCATCGCCTGCACGCACCAGTCCTGCCACAGGTAGCCGTGCCGGCGGCGGGTGCCGAAATCGGCGATCGACAGGTCCGGCAGCCGCCGCAGGCGCTCGATCTTCTCCCAGACCCGCGTCATCGCGCGGGCATAGAGCACCTGGAGATCGAGCTTGCCGAGCGCGCGCAGCACCGCGCGGGAGCGCAGCTCGTTGAGGATGGCGAGCGCGGGCACCTCCCACATCGTGGTCTCGACCCAGGGGCCGTGGAAGGTGAGTTCGACCTGTCCGTCGCGGGCCTCCAGCTCGTAGTCCGGCAGGCGAAAGCCCTCGAACCACGCGATGAACTCGGCCGAGAGGATGCGGCGGCGGCCGTAGAAGGCGTTGCCGCGCAGCCACGTCGCCTCGCCGCGGGAGAGCCGCAGGGAGCGGGCGTGGTCGAGCTGCTCGCGCAGCGCCCCCGGATCGACCTCGTCGGCGATGCGGATGCGGGTTGTGCGGTTGTGGATGCCGAAGGTGGCCGACACGTCGCGGTGGCGGCGCAGGATGCTCTGCCCCATCAGGAGCTTGTAGAAATCGGTGTCGAGCAGCGACCGGACGATCGGATCGATGCTGAAGTTGTGGTCGTGGACCCGCGTCGCGAGGTCGAGCATGTTCGGGGACTCGGGGATCGGGGGCCTGACGCCGCCGAAGGCGCACGAGGGCGATGCGCGAGTCAACGGTGCGCATGACGAAGGCGGCGCGCCGGCACCGGCACGCCGCCTCCCCGGCCTACGGACGGATCAGGCCAGCGAGACCTTGCCGGTGTCGGGCTTGGGGCTCTCGCCGGTGAGCGAGGCCTTCACGTAGCCGTAGAGGTGCAGCATCTTGCTGTTGGGGCTGTCCCAGTACGCGCCCTGCTCCGGGTGCACGCGGATCAGGGCGACCTCCGGGTCGTCCTTGCCGTTGGGGAACCACGTCTTCAGGCTCTCGTTCCACTTGTCGTCGATGATCGCCTGATCGCGCACGATCTCGGCCTTGCCGGCCACCGAGACGTAGGTCTGGTTCGACGGGTCGGAATAGGCGAGGTTGATCTGGTTGTCGCGGCTGATCTCGGCGGTCTTCGGCGAGTGCAGCTTGGTGAAGAACCACAGGTCGCCGTGCTCGTCGGCGTCGTTGTTCCACATCGGCCGGCTGTTGAGCGTGCCGTCCGGGTCGGCGGTGGTCATCATCGCGATTTTGATGTCCTTGATCAGCTCAAACAGCTTCTTCGCGCCCTCGTGGTCGCGGTGGTTGCCCTGGTGCATCGACTCGTCTCTCCGGTGTTGTTGAGCGGTCGCGGGCCGGGCCCGCCGCCGGCGTCAACGGTGGTTCGACAACGGACGACGCTCCTGTTGGTTCAGGCGCGGCCGCCCTGCGCACAGGGGCCGCACGACGGCGCGGGCTCCGGAGGGTAGCGTTTCCGGCGCGGGCGTTTACACCGGCGGCACGCGATCCCGGCCGTCGATGCCGGATTCGGCGAAGGAGCCCGACTTTGGCGATCACCCGCGACGACGTGCTGCGCGCGCTCCAGACCGTGACGGTCGATGCCGCCGGTACCCCCCTGCCCGCCTCCGGCCGGCTCTCGCAGGTGGTGGTCGACCCGACGAACCGGGTGATGTTCTCGATCCTGGTCGATGCGAGCGAGGCCGCGCGCTTCGAGCCGATCCGCAAGAGCGCGGAAGGGCGGGTGCTGTCGATGCCGGGCGTGTCGGGGGTGTTCGCGAGCCTCACCTCCGAGCGCGGCCCCGGCATGCCGGAGCAGAGCGGCGCGGCCCCGCGCCCGGTCACTGCGGCGCCGCCGCGGCCCGGCGCGCCGCCGAACCAGGGGCCGGCGCTGCCGGGCGTGCGCCACATCGTGGCGGTGGCCTCGGGCAAGGGCGGCGTCGGCAAGTCGACCACCGCGTGCAACCTCGCGCTGGCGCTGCTGGCGCAGGGCTTGAGGGTCGGCCTGCTCGATGCCGACATCTACGGGCCGTCGGTGCCCAAGCTCATCGGCCTCACCGGCAAGCCGAAGGTGATCGACGGCAAGACCATGGAGCCGATGGAGGGCTACGGCCTCAAGGTGATGTCGATCGGCTTCCTGATCGAGCCCGAGACGGCGATGATCTGGCGCGGGCCGATGGTGCAGTCGGCCCTGACCCAGATGCTGCGGGAGGTGGCGTGGGGCGAGCTCGACGTGCTCATCGTCGACATGCCGCCGGGCACCGGCGACGCGCAGCTCACCATGGCGCAGGCGACGCCGCTGTCGGGCGCCGTCATCGTCTCGACGCCGCAGGATCTGGCGCTGATCGACGCGCGCCGCGCCGTGACGATGTTCAAGAAGGTCGCGGTGCCGATCCTCGGCGTGATCGAGAACATGGCGACCTTCGTCTGCCCGAATTGCGGCCACGAATCGCACATATTCGGGCACGGCGGCGCGCGGATCGAGGCGCAGCGCCTCGGCGTGCCGTTCCTCGGCGAGGTGCCGCTGAACATGACGATCCGCGAGACCTCGGATGCCGGCCGGCCGGTGGTCGCAACGGCGCCGGACGGGCCGCAGGCCGCGGTCTACCGCGCCATCGCCAAGCAGCTCTGGGCGAACCTGACGGGCGCGCCGGTGGGCCGCGCGGCGCCGAAGATCGTGTTCGAGTAGGCCCCCTGATGCCGCCGGTCCTCGGCCTGATCCTGGCCGGCGGCCTCGCGCGGCGCATGGGCGGCGGCGATAAGGTGCTGCTGCGGCTCGGCGGCCGGACGCTGCTCGACCATGTGACGGAGCGGCTGGCGCCGCAATGCGCGGGGCTGGCGCTCAGCGCCAACGGCGACCCGGCGCGGTTTCCGGACTTTCCCGGACCGGTGCTGCCCGACACGGTGGCCGATCATCCCGGTCCGCTGGCGGGCATCCTGGCGGGGCTGGACCATGCCGCCGCGCGCCATCCCGACGTGGCGTCCGTCGTCAGCGTGTCCGGCGACCTGCCGTTCCTGCCGCACGATCTCGTCGTCCGGCTCCTCGCCGCCCGCGGGCGTGCGGCCATCGTGCTCGCGGCCTCGGGCGACCGGGCGCACCACACCGTGGCGCTCTGGCCCGTGGGCCTGCGGGCCGACCTCCGCGCCGCCCTCGTCGAGCGCGGCGAGCGCCGGGTCGGCGCGTTCCTCACCCGCCACGGCTCCGCGGCGGTGCCGTGGCCGACGGCGCCGGCCGATCCGTTCTTGAACGTCAACACGCCGGACGACCTGGAGCGGGCGGAGGCGGTGCTCGCGGGCCGGGGATAGCCCGCGCCTCGGCCGAAGGCGCCGGCGCGACGCGCGTCGGGCGGGACGGCTCGGAGACGCCGTCCGCCCCCCGGTTGATCGGTTCGGTCGCGTAGTCTCCCTCCCCCGCAAAGGGGGCGAGGGAAGGACACGCGGGTCACGCAAGCGCCCCGGAAAAGGCCCGGCCCGGCTCAGGCCGCCGCGATGCTCGCCTTGACGATCGTGTCGGGTGTCCGCGGCGGCTCGCCCTTGTTCAGGGTATCGACCACGTCCATGCCGTCCACGACCTTACCCCAGACGGTGTACTGCTTGTCGAGGAAGCGCGCGTCGGAGAAGCAGATGAAGAACTGCGAGTTGGCCGAGTGCGGGAAGTTGGTGCGGGCCATGGAGCAGGTGCCGCGCACGTGCGGCTCGGCGTTGAACTCGGCGTTCAGGTCGGGCAGGTCCGAGCCGCCCGAGCCCGTGCCGGTCGGGTCGCCGGTCTGCGCCATGAAGCCGTCGATGACGCGGTGGAACGGCACGCCGTCGTAGAAGCCCTGGCCCGCCAGCGTCCGGATGCGCTCGACGTGGTTGGGGGCGAGGTCGGCGCGCAGGGCCACCACGACGCGGCCCTTGGTGGTCTCCAGAACGAGGGTTTCGGTGTCGGCCATGTCGGTCTCCAGATTGTGCGGGTTGCGCGCGGCGCCAGCGGCGTCGGGCGGTGGGCAGGCTCGCGCCGGCAACGGCCGGCCGGCCGGTTTCGTTCAGCCCGGCCCCCGCGGCGGCCGGCGATAGACGAGGCGCAGGGCGACGGGGCGCCCAGCGATCGCCCGGCCGAGGCCGGGGGTGACGGGCGCCGGCAGGCAGCGGCGCAGGCCGTCCAGCGTCGCGCGCACCAGCGCCGGACGGGTCCGCCCCCCGACGCCCGTCGCATAGGTGATCCGCGGCGCCCCGAGCAAGCTGCCGTCGCGCCTCAGCGCGAGCCGGGCGGTGATCTCGACGCCCGCGGCGCGCTCGAGGGCGGCGGGCGGGCGCCAGCACGCGGCCAGCACCGGGTAGAGCTCGGCCAGCGTGTCGGCGGTCGCGGCCGGCGCGCGGTCGAGGGGCACAACGACGGTGGCGCGCAGGGTCTGCGGCAGGCTCAACGGGTAGCCCGGCCTGCCCCCGTCCTCGGCATACCCGTCGAAGGCGCGGGCGGCCAACGCGCCGGCGACGGGCGGCGCGAGGGCGATCAGGCTCGCCGCCGTGACGCGGGCGGCCCGCATCGCGCCCTACTTCGCCTTGTCGGCAAGCTGCATCCTGACGATCCTATCCGGGTTCTGGACCGAGCCGCCTGCGGCGCCGGGGGCGGCCTTCTTGATCTTGTCCACGACCTCCATCCCGTCGGAGACGAGGCCGACGACCGTGTACTGGCCGTTGAGGAACGCGGCGTCGCCGAGGCAGATGAAGAACTGGGAGTTCGCCGAATTCGGATCGGACGAGCGCGCCATCCCCACCGTGCCGCGGCGGAACTGGGCCGCGGAGAACTCGGCCGGGATGTCGGGCAGGCTCGATCCGCCGGTGCCGTTGCCCTTCGGGTCGCCGGTCTGGGCCATGAAGCCGTCCATGACGCGGTGGAACTTGAGGCCGTCGTAGAAGCCCTGGCCGATCAGCGTCTTCAACTGCTTGACGTGCTTGGGCGCGAGGTCCGGGCGCAGCTCGACGGTGACGCGGCCGTCCTTGGTGTCGAGGTAGACGGTGTTGGCGTCGGCGGCTCGGGCGCTGCCGGAGGCGCCGAGGCCGGCGGCGAACGCGAGGGCGAAGGCGGGAGCGAGGACGGCGTGGCGGCGGTTCATGTCGGGGCGTCTCCTGAATGGGTGCCGGGGTTCTGCGCGGTGACCGACGCGGTCAGGCGGCGGGCGGCTTGCCGGCGCGGGCGGCGAGCCGGGCTGCGACCGCGGCCGGCACGAACGGCGAGACGTCGCCGCCCATCGCCGCGATCTGGCGCACCAGCGTCGCGGTGATCGGCCGGACGTGGATCGAGGCCGGCACGAACACCGTCTGCACCTCGGGCGCCATGGTGCCGTTCATGCCGGCGAGCTGCATCTCGTAATCGAGGTCGGTGCCGTCGCGCAGGCCCCGGATGAAGAGCGCGGCGCCGTGCCGGCGCGCGACCGAGACCGCGAGGTCGTCGAAGGTGACGACGTCCAGCGTCGCGCCCTCGGCCCGCGCCAAGGGTTCGCCGGTCTCGCGCAGCATCGCCGCGCGGTCCTCGGCCGAGAACAGCGGAGCCTTGCCCGGGTGGACGCCGATGGCGACGACGAGGCGCGCGGCCAGCCGGCAGGCCTGGCGGATCACGTCGAGGTGCCCGTTCGTGACCGGATCGAACGAGCCGGCATAGAGCGCAGTGGTCATGGCCGGCGGCGTAGAGGATTTTGGCGTCGAGGGGAACCGCGGAGGCGATCACGGCCGCGGGCCGGCCGCGCCGGCGCGGCCACGTTCTTGCGTGCCGCCCCGCGCGTGCACCGACCTCGGCACGCGGACCAAAGGGACCCTCGCGGATGCAGGACAGGCGCTTTCACCTCGGCTGGTTCACCTATTTCGGCCAGAACGCCTGGAACGATCCCCTCGGCTCGGGGCCCGAGCCCTGGACCGGCGACCTGCATCTCGACCTCGCGCGCGCCATGGAGCGCGCCTGCTTCGACTACCTGCTGATCGAGGACACGCTGAGCATCCCGGCGGTCTACAAGGGGAGCCGCGAGACCTACCTCAAGCACGCCATCATGGTGCCGAAGCAGGATCCGGTGCCGCTCGCGGCGATCCTCGGGACAGTGACGCGCAACCTCGGCCTGGTCATCACGCTGTCGACGCTGGCCTACAAGCCGTTCATGCTCGCGCGGCTGGTCGCAACGCTCGATCACATGACGCGCGGCCGCTTCGGCTGGAACATCGTCACGACGGCCGAGCACGCCTCAGCGCTGAACCTCGGCCTGACGGAACTGCCGCCGCGCCAGCTCCGCTACGACATGGCCGACGAGTACGTCGAGCTCGTCGAGCGCCTGATCGGGACCTGGGAGCCCGGCGCCGTCGTCCGGGACGCGGCGACCGACACCTACGCCGACGCGAGCAAGGTGCACGCGCTGAACTTCGAGGGGCGGTGGTACAGCGCGGCCGGCCCGCTGACGACGACGCCTCCGCCGCAGGGGCGGCCCGCCTACATCCAGGCCGGCGGCTCGCCGCGCGGGCGGCTGTTTGCGGCCACGCACGCCGATTCGGTGATCGCGAGCACGACGGGGATCGCCGGCATGAAGAGCTACCGCGACGACATCCGCCGGCTCGCGGCGGGCGCCGGCCGCAACCCGGACGACATCAAGGTGCTGTCCCTGGTCGCGCCGGTGGTGGCCGAGACCCGCGCGCAGGCGCAGGAGCAGTACGAGCGCGCGCTCGCCGCGCCGGGCTACGCCGAGCGGGCGCTGGCGCTGTTCAGCTCGTTCACCGACATCGACTTCTCGCGCTTCGACCTCGACGCAGCCCTGCCGCCGCTGACCACCAACGCCGAGCAGGGCGCGCTCGACAAGTTCTGCCAGACGCAGCCGGACGGCTCGCCGAGCCCCAAGACCCTGCGCCAGCTCGTGCGCGACAGCGGCACGACGGGCGCCCTCGAACTCGTCGGGACCCCGGACGACGTCGCCGACATGATGGGCGACGCGATGGCCCAGGTCGGCGGCGACGGCTTCCTGATCGCGACGCCGTTCCACCGCCTGACGCGCATCTACATCGACGGCATCTGCGACGGCCTCGTGCCGGCGCTCCAGCGCCGCGGGCTCGCCCGCAGCGCCTACACGACGACCACCCTGCGGCAGACGCTGCGCGAGTTCTGAGCCGCGGGGACCCTCAGGCCGTCTCGTCGCCGATCTCTCCGCCCTCGTCCTCGCCAGCGATGTGCTCCACCGAGACGACGCGCTCGTCCTTGGCGGTGTCGAACACCGTCACGCCCTGCGAGGCGCGCCCGACCACGCGGATGTCGTCCACCGGTACGCGGATGAGCTGGCCGGCATTGGTCACCAGCATGATCTGGTCGGCGGCCTCGACGGGGAACGAGGCCACGAGGTTGCCGTTGCGGGCGTTGACCTCCATCGCCTTGATGCCCTTTCCGCCGCGGCCCGAGGTCCGGTACTCGAACGACGAGGTGCGCTTGCCGTAACCGCGCTCGGCCAGCGTCAGCACGAACTGCTCGTGCAGGCTCATGTCGTTGTAGCGGTCGAGCGAGACGGCGGCCTCGACGACGCTCTCCTCGGCATCGGCGCCCGCATCCGCCTCCGCGGTCTCGCCGCGCACGGCCCGGCTCATCTTGAGGTAGCCGGCGCGCTCCTCCGGCGTCGCCTCGAAGCCGTTGAGGATCGTCATCGAGATGACGCGGTCGCCCTTGCCCAGGCTGATGCCGCGCACGCCGGTGGAATCGCGGCCCTTGAACACCCGCACGTCCTCCACCGGGAAGCGGATGCACTGGCCGAGCGCGGTGGTGAGCAGCACGTTCTGCTCGGGCCGGCAGATCTCGACGTGGACGATGTGGTCGCCCGGATCGAGCTTCATCGCGATCTTGCCGTTGCGGTTCACCTGTACGAAGTCGGAGAGCTTGTTGCGCCGGACGCCTCCGCTCGCGGTGGCGAACATCACGTCCAGCGTCTCCCAGGAAGCCTCGTCCTCCGGCAGCGGCATGATCGTGGTGATGCGCTCGGCCTGGTCTTGGAGCTGGAGGATGTTGACGAGCGCCTTGCCCCGCGCGTTCGGCGCGGCCACGGGCAAGCGCCAGACCTTCTCCTTGTAGGCTTGGCCTTGGCTGGAGAAGAACAGCACCGGCGTATGCGTGCTCGCCACGAACAGGCGGGTGACGAAGTCCTCCTCGCGGGTGGTCATGCCGGCGCGGCCCTTGCCGCCGCGGCGCTGCGCCCGGTAGGTCGAGAGCGGCACGCGCTTGACGTAGCCGGCATGGGACACGGTCACGACCATGTCCTCGCGCTGAATCAGGTCCTCGTCGTCCACGCTCGAATCGTAGTCGAGGATCACCGTGCGCCGGGGCGTGGCGAACTGCGTGCGCGCCTCGGCGAGCTCGTCCTTGACGATGGCCATGATCCGCACCCGCGAACGCAGGATGTCGAGGTAGTCGGCGATCTCGTCGGCCAGCGACTTCAACTCGTCTCCGACCTCGTCGCGGCCGAGCGCGGTGAGGCGCTGGAGGCGGAGATCGAGGATGGCGCGGGCCTGCACCTCGGAGAGGCGATAGGTGCCGTCGTCCTTCACCCGGTGGCGCGGGTCGTCCACCAGCGCGATCAGCGGCGCGATGTCGTGGGCCGGCCAGTCGCGCGCCATCAGGGCCTCGCGAGCCGTGTTCGGGTCCGGCGAGGTGCGGATCAGGCGGATCACCTCGTCGATGTTGGCCACCGCGATGGCCAGTCCGCACAGCACGTGGGCGCGCTCGCGCGCCTTGTTCAGCAGGAACTTCGTCCTGCGCGAGACCACGTCCTCGCGAAAATCGATGAAGGCCTGGAGCAGGTCCTTCAGGTTCATCAGCTCGGGGCGGCCGCCGTTCAGCGCAACCATGTTGCAGCCGAACGAGGATTGCAGCGGCGTGAAGCGGTAGAGCTGGTTGAGCACCACCTCGGCCATCG
>NZ_CAXTHR010000140.1:0-10469 GCF_964244095.1 uncultured Methylobacterium sp.
GGTCATCTCGAACAACATCGCGAACCTGCGCACCACCGGCTACAAGCGCCAGCAGCCACATTTCCAGGACCTGCTCTACCAGAACCTGCGCCGGGCCGGCGCCTCGACCTCGGACCAGAACACCCAGCTTCCGGCCGGGCTCGCGATCGGGTCCGGCGTCAAGACTGTCTCGACCGCCCGCATCATGTCGCAGGGCACGCTGACCTCGACGGAGAAGGACTACGACGTCGCGATCCGCGGCGAGGGCTTCTTCCGCGTCACCATGCCGGACGGGCGCACCGCCTACAGCCGCGACGGCTCGTTCGACCTCTCGGCGCAGGGGCAGCTCGTCACCCGCGACGGCTACCTCGTCGATCCCGGCGTCACCGTGCCGAACACCGCGACCGCGGTGACCATCAGCGCCACCGGCGCGGTGCAGGCGACGCTTCCCGGCCAGACCGCGCCGCAGGCGCTGGGGCAGTTCCAGCTCGCCCGCTTCGTCAACAAGACCGGGCTGGAATCGATCGGCGACAACCTGTTCATCGAGTCCGCCGCCTCCGGACCGGCGATCAGCGGCCTGCCCGGCGCCGAGGGCTTCGGCAACCTCCAGCAATCCTACCTCGAGGAGGCCAACGTCAACGCGGTCACCGAGATCTCGTCGCTGATCGCCGCGCAACGCGCCTACGAGATGAACTCGAAGGTCGTCACCGCCGCCGACCAGATGCTGTCCACCACCTCGCAGATGTTCCGCAGCTAGTGCCACGATCGAAGACGCTCATGCCCGCTCTCGACGTTCCGGACGCCGCTCCGGTCGGCTACCTTGCCCCGGTCGCTCGCCGCCCCCTCACCCGCATCGCGCCGATCGGCGCCGGCGTGTGGTTGCGCGCGGCGTTCGCCTTCCTGGCGCTCGCCGTGCTCGGCGCCTGCGTCCTGCCGGCGCTGGCCGACGCGCCGATGCGGCTACGCGGTGACGTGACGGCGCGCGGCGACGTGCTGACCCTCGACGACCTCGTCGAGGGCGCGCCCGCCTCGGCCGCCCGGCGCCCGATGTTCCGGGCGCCGGCGCTCGGCGCCACCGGTACGATCCAGGCGCGGCGCATCGTCGAGGCGGTCGCGGCCCTGAACCTCGGCGCGGTCGAGACCGGCGGCCGGCTCCAGGTCGCAGTGCAGCGCGCCGCGCGCCGGGTCGGCGCCCAGGAGATCGAAGCGGCCCTGCGCCGGGCCCTCGAGGCCGGCTACGGCCTCGACGCGAAGGCGGTCAGCGTGCGCCTCGACGGCGATGGACCGATACTGCTGGCGCCGGTCGACCTCGACGGTCAGGTGCTTGCCCTCGACCTCAGCTACGATCCGCGCTCGCGCCGGCTCAGCGGCCTGATGACGCTCGGCGAGCGGCAGGCCTCGCTCCGGGTCTCGGGGCTCGTCGTCGAGATGCGCGACGTGGCGGTCGTCGCCCGGACGATCAACCGCGGCGAGCCGGTCACCGCCGCCGACCTCGCGATCGAGCGTCGCCCGCGCGAGGCCGCGCCGCCGGACGCACAGGGCTCGGCCGCCTCGCTCGCCGGCGAGGTGGCGCAGCGGACGCTCAGCCAGGGCGCGATCCTGCGGACCGGCGACACCGCGCCGCCGGAGCTCGTCGCCCGCGGCGAGGCGGTGACCATCGTCTACGAATCGCCCGGCATCAGCCTCGCGATGCGCGGTCAGGCGAGCGATGCCGGCCGGATGGGCGCCACGGTCAACGTCGTCAACGTCGCCTCGAAGAAGACCCTGCAGGCCGTGGTGATCGGCCCGGGCCGCGTCTCCGTCGGCCCCGCGCCCCTCCAGCGGCAGGCCAGCGCCGAACCGCCGACCTCGCTCCGCTGAACGCCGTCCGCTCCCCCGACAGAGACGATCCGATGCGTCATCGCCCGCGTTCCCTGCACACCGCCGCCATCCTCGTCTGTGCGGGGCTCGGCGCCTGCAACACCGTCGACCGCCTCGCGCAGGTCGGCGCGCAGCCGAACCTGTCGGCGATCGAGGACCCGACGGCGCAGGCCGGCTACAAGCCGGTGCGCCTGCCGATGCCCGACGTGCAGCCGGTCTCGTATGCGCCGAACTCGCTCTGGCGCACCGGTTCGCGCGCCTTCTTCAAGGACCAGCGCGCCGCGCGGATCGGCGACCTCGTCACCGTGAAGGTGAACGTCACCGACAAGGCCAACCTCAACAACGAGACCAAGCGGTCGCGCTCGAACGCGGAAGGGTTCGGGCTGCCGAACGCCGCGGGCCTGGAGAAGAACGCCGCCGTGCTCGCCGCCGGCATCACGCCGGACAAGCTGCTCACCACGACCTCGAATTCGTCGAGCGACGGCGCCGGCTCGGTGCAGCGCGCCGAGACGGTGACGACGAACGTCGCCGCCATCGTCACGCAGGTTCTGCCGAACGGCAACCTCGTGGTCGAGGGCAAGCAGGAGATCCGCATCAACTTCGAGGTGCGCGAACTGATCGTGGCCGGCGTGGTGCGGCCGGAGGACATCGAATCCGACAACACCATCGATTCGGCCAAGATCGCCCAGGCGCGCATCGCCTATGGCGGCCGCGGCCAGATCACCGACGTGCAGCAGCCGCGCTACGGCCAGCAGATCGTCGACATCCTGCTCCCGTTCTGATCGTTGCGATCATCGTGCGCGAACCGTCGCAGGGACCGGGCGGTCGCACGCCACCCCGTTGCCGCGAGCGTTCGAGCCGCGCCGCGGAATGTCAGTCGTCGCGGTAGACGCGCTCGCGGCGCTCGTGGCGTTCCTGTGCTTCGAGCGACAGGGTCGCGATCGGCCGGGCATCGAGCCGGCGGAGCGAGATCGGTTCGCCGGTCTCCTCGCAATAGCCGTACGACCGGTCCTCGATCCGCGCGAGCGCCGCGTCGATCTTGCCGGTGAGCTTGCGCTGGCGGTCGCGGGCGCGAAGCTCGATCGCCCGGTCGGTCTCGGAGGAGGCGCGGTCGGCGATGTCGGGGTGGTTCTCGTTCTCGCTCTGCAGCGCCACCAGGGTGTCCTGCGCCTCCCGAAGGATGTCGCTCTTCCAGCCGAGCAGCTTGCGCCGAAAGTACTCGCGCTGGCGCTCGTTCATGAAGGGCTCGTCGTCGGACGGAGCGTAGCCGTCCTCCAGCGTCACCTTCGCCATGCGTCGCCCTTCCATCGTCCGTACGGCCGGTCTGCGGCGATAACGGCCTGCCGTATAGTCGAGGCGGATTGCTGCGACAACGGACCCCCGGGCGGCGCCCGGAGCTTGCAGGCACTGCGCCACATCATGCGGCAAAGACGACACGGTCGGCGGCGATCGGGCCGGGATCGGGTCTCCGACGTGCGGACGCCGAGCCGGGCGACGGCCTGAGCGAGAGGGACCGCTCCGCGCGGCGCGGGCGTCCTGTTCGGGCGTCCGCGTCAGGGCCCGAGCAGCGGTGGCGGACGCCGCGAAACCCAGTTCGTCGCGGCGTCGTAGGCGGCGCCGAGCTGAAGGCAGGCGCGTTCGCCGCGGTTGCGGCCGACGACCTGGATGCCGGTCGGCAGGCCGGCCGGACCGAACCCTGCGGGAACGTTGAGCGCGGGCAGGCCGCTCATGGTCACCGGGATCACCACCTCCATCCAGCGGTGATAGGTGTCCATCGCCCGGTCTCCGATCACCTTCGGCCATGTCAGGCCGATCGCGAACGGGAAGACCTGCGCGCTCGGCATGACGAGGAAGTCGTGGGTCTCCATGAAGCCGCGCACCGCCTCGTACCACGCGGTGCGGCCCTCCTGCGCGGCGGTGACTTGGTCGGCCGTGAGCGCGAGGCCACGCTCGACCTCCCAGGCCGCCTCGGGCTTGAGCAGGGCGCGGTGCGCCGGGTTCTCGTAGAGCGGCCGCAGGCTGGAGGCGGTCATCCAGGCGCGCAACGTCAGCCAATCGCGCCAGAGGCGCTCCATGTCGAAAGCGGGCTGCGCGTGCTCGACCCGGCAGCCGATCGCCGCGAAGGCGGCGAGCGCCCGCTCGCCTAGTTCGAGAACCCCCGGCTCGAACGCTAGGTGGCCGCCGAGATCGCCGAGCCAAGCGATGCGCGTGCCGGCAAAATCACGCGCCAGGTCGCCCGCGAAGACGCCCGGCTCCTGCGGGATCGAGAACGGCACCCGCGGGTCGGCGCCCGCCTGGACCGACAGCATCAGGCCGATGTCGGCGGGCGAGCGGCCGATGCAGCCCGACACCGCGAGGCCCGGCGTGAACACGTCGCGCGCCTCGATCGGGATGCGGCCGTAGCTGGTGCGCAACCCGAACAGGTTGTTGAAGGCCGGCGGGTTGCGCAGCGATCCGGCGTGGTCGCTGCCGTCGGCGACCGGCTGCATCCCGAGCGCCACCGAGACCGCCGCGCCGCCGCTCGACCCGCCGGCGGATCTGGCTTGGTCGTAGGCGTTGGCGGTGGCGCCGTGGACCGGATTGAAGGTGTGCGAGCCGAGGCCGAATTCCGGCGTGTTGGTCTTAGCCACGAACACCGCGCCCCCCCGGCGCAGGCGCTCGACCATGATCGAGTCCGAGGGCGCGACCCGATCGCGGAAGATCGGCGAGCCCTGCGTGAAGGGTAGCCCGCGGACCGCATCGAGGTCCTTCACCGCGAGCGGGAAGCCGTGCAGCGGCCCCGCACTCTCGCCGCGGGCGAGCCGCGCGTCGCGCTCGCCCGCCTCGGCCAGACAGAGGGTCGGGTCCTGGAGCGCGACGAGGGCGTTCACCGCCGGGTTCAGCCGCTCGATCTGAGCCAAGTAGGCGCGCATCACCTCGACGCACGAGACGTCCCGTGCGTGGATGGCCGCCGACAGGGCAACCGCGCTCATCTCGACGATGTCGGATCGTGTTGTCTCGGCAGGGATCATCGAAACCTCATGGGGCAGGCGGGCTTCGGCGGTCCCTCACGCCAGCCGGCCCTCCTGGAACGCGTGGCAGGCGACGCCGTCGATCAGCGCCGGCACCTCGGTGCGGCAGCGGTCGTTCGCGAACGGGCAGCGCGGGTTGAAGGCGCAGCCCGGCGGCGGGTCAATCGGGTTCGGGATCTCGCCGGAGACGGGGGTGCGCTGCCGCCCGGTGAGGCCGATGTCGGGCACCGCGTCGAGCAGCATCCGCGTGTAGGGGTGCTTGGGGTGGGTGAAGAGGTCTCGCCCGCCGCCGATCTCGACCACGCGGCCGAGATACATCACCCCGATCCGGCTCGCCATGTGGCGCACCACGGCGAGGTTGTGGCTGATGAACAGGTAGGTGAGCCCGAGCCGGTCCTGAAGGTCGCGCATCAGGTTGAGGATCTGGGCCTGGACCGACACGTCGAGCGCCGAGGTCGGCTCGTCGCCGACCAGGAACTCGGCCTCGGAGGCGAGCGCCCGGGCGATGGCCACGCGCTGGCGCTGGCCGCCGGAGAATTCGTGCGGGTACTTCACGCAGTCGTCCGGGTGCAGGCCGACGAGCGTCAGCAACTCGCCGACGCGCGCCGCGATCGGCCCCTCGCCGTGCATCAGGTTGAAGGCGCGGATCGGCTCGGCGACGATTTTCCGCACGCGCCAGCGCGGGTTCATCGAGGCGTAGGGGTCCTGGAACACCATCTGGATGCGCCGGCGCAGGCGGCGGCGCGCGGCGGCGGCGCGCGGGTCGGTCATCGAGATGCCGGTGATGCGCACGTCCCCGCTCGTCGGCGGCAGCAGCCCGACCACCATGCGCGCCACCGTGGACTTGCCGGAGCCGGACTCGCCGACGAGCGCGAAGGTCTCCCCGCGGGCGATCGTGAAGGCGACGCCGTCGACGGCCTTCAGCCACTGCCGCGGCTGGCGCTCGATCATCCGGTTGAGCCACGGCTTCGACACGTCGAACAGCCGGCGCAGGCCCTCGACCTCGACGTAAGGGGGCGCGGCGCTCATGCCGCCGCCGCGGCGCGGTCGTAGAGGTGGCAGGCGACGCGGTGCTCGCCGACCGGGATCGGGTCGGGCCGCTCGACCCGGCAGCGGGCGAACACGCTCGGGCAGCGCGGATGGAAGGCGCAGCCGTCGGGGATCGCGGTGAGCCGCGGCATCGCGCCGGGGATCTGGGCGAGGCGGCCGATGTCCTGCGTCAGCGTCGGGATCGCGCCCATCAGGCCCTTGGCATAGGGGTGCAGCGGCTCGCGCACCACCGCGCGCACCGGCCCGATCTCGGCGATCCGGCCGGAATACATCACCGCGACGCGGTCGGCGGCCTCGGCGATCACGCCCATGTCGTGGGTCACCAGCATCACCGCCGTGCCGCGCTCGCGCCCGAGGCGCTTCAGCAGGGCGATGATCTGCGCCTGCACCGACACGTCCAGCGCGGTCGTCGGCTCGTCGGCGATGATGAGTTCGGGTTCGGCCGCGAGCGCCAGCGCGATCACCACGCGCTGGCGCATGCCGCCGGAGAACTCGTGCGGGTAGCCGTCGATGCGCCGCTCGGGCGCCGGGATGCCGACCTCGGCCAGCAGGTCGATGGCGCGGGTGCGGGCGGCCTTGGCCGAGAGGTCGGTGTGGGTCTGCACCGTCTCCACGATCTGCCGGCCGATGCGGTAGAGCGGGTTGAGGCTGGTCAGCGGGTCCTGGAAGATCATGCCGATGCGCCGGCCGCGGATGCGGCGCATCTTGTCCGGCGACAGGTCGTCGATGCGTTCATTGCCCAGCCATACCTCGCCGCCGCTGATCCGGCCTGGCGGGTCGATCAGGCCGATCACGGCGGCGCCGGTCACGGATTTGCCCGCGCCCGACTCGCCGACGACGCCCAGTATCTCGCCGCGGGCGATGTCGAAGGAGACGCCGTCGATGGCCTTGAGCAGGCCGCGCCGGGTGGCGAACGCAACCGAGAGGTCGCGGACGGAGAGGACGGGGTCGGTCATTTGCGGTGCGCCCTGCCGAGGCGTATCCTGGGAACTGGATCGAACGGGAGATCAGCCATGAGCGGCCCCATCATCGTCATCGTTTAGGCGCAGCAGACCGCATCGTCCGGCCTCGACCACCGGGGGCCGAGGCCGTGGCGTTCATGCAGGAACGCGTTGATGGCACGCTTTGCAGCCAAGCCCGATCGCAACGTGTTCCGACCGAGCTGCATCAAGGCTACGACGGCCTTGACCTGCCGCTCCGGATCGATGCCGGCGTAATCACCTGACGCGAATGCGATCAGAAGGCCGTCGAGCCGCGCATTGTACTTGTAGAAACCGACGATTTCGTCGACGCATCCGATCGGCAGGATGCCGAGTTCGGACTTGATATCCTCGAAGATGAAAAGCGTCGCCGCGGTCTTGGCTCGAAGCCGATCGTCGCGGACAAGGACAGCGAAGGCGGCCTGAACCTGGGCAGCGACGAGAGGATCGAATTGCTGCGCCAAGGTCGCGGTCTCGATGGCGATTTCCGCCCGGATGGCGACGAGCAGATCTCGGACGCGTTCCTCGCGGCGTCGGCGTTCCTCCCGCCGTTCGAGGTCCTTCTCCACGGCGACGCGGTGCCGCCAGAGATAGATTGAGGCGAGCGCCGCCCCGACGACGCCGACGACCTGGATGACGGCGGCAGCAACCGCGCTTCCGCCCATCATTGCAGCTTCGGGTTCAGCGCGTCGCGCAGCCAATCCCCCAAAAGGTTGATCGCCAGCACCAGTCCGGCGAGCGCCAGGCCGGGGAAGGCGACGATCCACCACTCGCCGGAGAACAGGAAGCGGTTGCCGGTGCGGATCAGCGTGCCGAGGGAGGGCATCGTCTCGGGCAGCCCCGTGCCGAGGAACGAGAGCGTCGCCTCGGTGATGATCGCCAGCGCGAGGTTGATCGTCGCGATGACGAAGACGGGCCCGAGCACGTTCGGCAGCACGTGGCGCACCATGATCACCGGCGACGAGAGCCCGATCAGGCGCCCGGCCTGGACGTAGTCCTTGTTCTTCTCGACCATCACCGACGAGCGCACGGTGCGCGCGTACTGCACCCAGAACGACAGGCCGATCGAGACCACGATCAGGCCGATGGTTGCGTTGGTGTCCAGCCCGCCGCCGGCCGCCGCCTTGGCGACGCCATCGACCACCAGTGCGATCAGGATCGCGGGAAAGGTGAGCTGCACGTCGGCCACCCGCATGATGAGGGTGTCGATGAGGCCGCCGAAGTAGCCGGCGATCAGCCCCAGCGCGACGCCGAGGCTCCCTGAGACCAGCACGCCGAGGAGGCCGACGACGAGCGAGAGGCGCAGCCCGTAGAACACCGCCGAGAGCACGTCGCGGCCCTGGTCGTCGGTGCCGATCACGAAGGGCGATTGTCCCTCCGCCGTCCAGATCGGCGGCAGGTTGGAGTTGATCAGGTCGAGCTGCGCCGGGTCGTAGGGGTTCTGCGGTGAGATCCACGGCGCGAAGAGCGCCACCGCGAAGAACAGCACCGTGACGGCGAGCGCCACCATCGCCAGCGTCGAGCGGCGGAAGCTCGCGAAGAGGTCGGAATTACGGAACCGCACCCAGCGCGAAGGCGGCTTCCCGCCGGGCAGGGTCGCCGGGACGGCGTCCAGGTTCGCGCTCATGCGGTGCGCGCCGAGAGGCGCAGGCGCGGATCGACGATCGTGTAGAGCACGTCGACCGCGAGGTTGATGGCCACGAAGATCGCGGCCACCAGCAGCAGGTAGGCGGCCATGATCGGGATGTCGACGTTCTGCACCGCCTGCACGAACAGCAGGCCCATGCCCGGCCACTGGAACACCGTCTCGGTGATGATCGAGAAGGCGATGACCGAGCCGAGCTGGAGCCCGGCGATGGTGATGACCGGCACGAGCGTGTTCTTCAGCGCGTGGCCGAAATGGACCGAGCGGGTGGTCAGCCCGCGGGCGCGCGCGAAGCGGATGTAGTCGGCGCGCAGGACCTCCAGCATCTCGGCGCGCACGAGCCGCATGATCAGCGTCATCTGGAACAGGCCGAGGGTGATCGACGGCAGGACCAGGGCGCGCAGCCCCGAAACCGTCAGGAACCCGGTGGTCCACCAGCCGAGCCGCACGGTGTCGCCGCGGCCGAAGGACGGGAGCCAGCCCAGCGTCACCGAAAACAGGAAGATCAGCAGGATGCCGATCAGGAAGGTCGGCAGGCTGACGCCGGCGAGCGAGATCGCCAGGAACAGTTTCGCGAGCACCGTGTCGCGGCGGAGCGCGCAATAGACGCCCATGAGGATGCCGACCACGAGGGCGAAGATCGTCGCGCAGAGCGCGAGTTCCAGCGTCGCGGGCATGCGCTCGGCGAGCAGCGCCGAGACCGGCTGGCGGAACTGGTACGAGATGCCGAACTCGCCGCGCAGCACGTTGCCGGCGTAGCGGGCGGCCTGGACGGCGACGGAATCGTCGAGGCCGAGGCTCTTGCGGATCTCCACCCGCTCGGCCACCGGCGTGTCGACGCCGACGATCTGGTTCACGGGGTCGCCCGCGAACCGGAACATCGAGAACGCGATCAGCCCGACGACGGCCAGCACCACGACCGATTGCAGCAGGCGGCGGAGCACGAAGGCGAGCATGGGATCAGCCTTCCGGGCTCCGGGTCAAGGCTGCTTCGACACCCAGTAGAGCAGCAGCATGTTGTCGGGGCGCTGGGTCAGGGTCACGGCCTTCGACACGCCCCAGGCGAGCGCCTGCTGGTGGAGCGGGATGAAGCCCCAATCGGCCTGGATCTGCTCGAAGCCCTGCTTGATCGCGGCGTCGCGCTTGGCCTTGTCGGTCTCAGCCTCGACCTGATCGGCGATCGCGTCGACCTTCGGGTTGCAGTAGTTGCCGAGATTCCAGCCGCCGCGGCCCGACTTCGGGTCGTTCCGGCAGCCGGCGATCTCATAGAGGATGTTGTGGCTGTCCTGCGACGACGGCGTCCAGCCGACGAGGTAGAACGACGTGTCGTAGGCCGGCGCCAGCACCTTGGAGAAGTACTTCGCCTTCGGCTGCGCGTTGAGGTTCACCTTCACGCCGACGCGTGCCAGCATCGACACCACCGCCTGGCAGATCGCCTCGTCGTTGACGTAGCGGTCGTTCGGGCAGTCCATCGTCAGGCTGAAGCCGTCCGGATACCCGGCCTCGGTCAACAGCGTCTTGGCCTTCTTCACGTCGGTCGCCGGCCGCTTGAACTCGCCGGCGCGGTCGTAGAGCGAGGGCGCGATCAGCAGGGCCGAGGGCGTCGCCTGCCCGCGCATCACGCGCTTGGCGATCGTGTCCTCGTCGATGGCGAGATAGAATGCCTCGCGCACCCGCGGGTCCTTGAACGGGTTCCTGCCCTTGACGCTCGAATCCTTCAGCTCGTCGCGCCACTGGTCCATGCCGAGGAAGATGGTGCGCAGCTCCGTGCCCGCCATCACGGTGGCGTTGGCGCTGGCGTTGACCCGTTGCTGGTCCTGCAACGGCACCGGATCGGCCCAGTCGACCTCGCCGCCGAGCAGCGCCGCGACGCGGGTGGCGTCGTTGCCGATCGTCGTGAACACCGCCTCGTCGAGGTTCGACTCGACCTTGCCCCAGTAGCCG
>NZ_CAXTHR010000141.1:0-10454 GCF_964244095.1 uncultured Methylobacterium sp.
GGTTCAGGTACAGGAAGCCGACGAGCAGCGCGATCAGCCCGACGAGGTTGAGCACGACGATGCGGCGCGTCAGGCTGGACGAGGCCCGCTGGCCGATCGCGTCCCACGAGGCGCGCGGCCATGCGAGCGGGCCGCGGCGCGGCTCTTCATCGGTCTGCGCGGTCACGACGGTCCGGTCTTCGAGGGATCATCCTGGGATGGCGGGCGGCCGGGACGGGATCTCAGCCTTCCTTGAAGCGGTAGCCGACGCCGTATAGCGTCTCGATCATGTCGAAGGCGGTATCCGTCACCTTGAACTTCTTGCGCAGCCGCTTGATGTGGCTGTCGATGGTGCGGTCGTCGACGTAGACTTGATCGTCGTAGGCCGCGTCCATCAGCGCGTTGCGGCTCTTCACGACGCCAGGGCGGTGGGCCAGCGCCTGCAGGATCAGGAACTCGGTGACCGTGAGCGTCACCGGCTCGCCCTTCCAGGTGCAGGTGTGGCGCTCCGGGTCCATCATCAGCGAGCCGCGCTCCAGCGAGCGGGCGGCCGCATCCGCCTCCCGCGCCGCGGCGCCCGGCCCGTCCTTGGGGGCGAAGCGGCGCAGCACCGCCTTGACCCGCTCCACCAGCAGGCGCTGCGAGAACGGCTTATGGATGAAGTCGTCGGCGCCCATCTTCAGGCCGAACAGCTCGTCGATCTCCTCGTCCTTCGAGGTCAGGAAGATCACGGGGAGGTCGGATTTCTGCCGCAGGCGTCGGAGAAGCTCCATCCCGTCCATGCGCGGCATCTTGATGTCGAAGATCGCCAGGTCCGGGGGCGAGTGCTTCAGCCCGTCGAGCGCCGAGGCGCCGTCGGTGTAGGTCTGGATGCGGTAGCCTTCGGTCTCCAGCGCGATCGACACCGAGGTGAGGATGTTGCGGTCGTCGTCGACGAGGGCGATGGTCGGCATGCGCGTTCCTTGACTGAACGGGACGGTGCGGGCCCGTCGATCGACCCGTCTCCGCCTCCGGCCCCGGACGGGGCAGGCAAAAACGCGAACGCGACCACGTGCCGTGAGACCGTGTCCGTTTCGCGTAGGAGGTCAGGTGCTTTAGGCCGAACGCCGGAAAAAAGCGAGCGGCGGTGGTAGCTTGGCCGTATCGGGCCAATGCGCCGCGCGGCTATGGCCTCGTCTGCGGGCGCGACTTGCTCCTATGATGCGGCGCGCGCGGAGCTTTTTCGCGCGCCTTCGGGGAGCGGCGGGCCGATGGACGAGACATCCGACAACGCGGCGATCGGCCAATCGCAGGGCTCCGGCGGGCGGCCCGGCCCGGCCCGGCCTCTGCCGGCGGCGCAGGCGCCCTTCGACGCGATCGGCCTGTCGCGCCGGTTGCTGCGCAGCATCCGCTCCGGCGCGCTGGCGACGCTCGATGCCGACGGCACGCCCTTCGCCTCGCTCGCGACCATCGCCACCGACGTCGACGGCACGCCGCTGATGCTGTTGTCGCAGCTCTCCGGTCACACCCGCAACCTGATCGCCGACCCGCGCTGCTCGCTGCTGTTCTCCGCCGGCGGCAAGGGCGATCCGCTCGCCCATCCGCGGCTCACCGTCGTCGGACGGGCCGCGCGCACCACCGAGCCGCGGGCGCGCGAACGCTTCCTTGCCCGCCACCCGAAGGCGAAGCTCTACGCCGACTTCCCCGATTTCGGGTTCTTCGCCCTGAGCCCGGAGGCCGGGCACCTCAACGGCGGCTTCGCCAAGGCGGCGACGCTCGCCCGGGACGAACTCCTCCTCGACCTGTCGCAGGCGGACGGGCTCGTGACGGGCGAGCGCGGCGCGATCGAGCACATGAACGCCGACCATGCCGACGCGCTCGCGCTCTATGCCGCCGCCGCTGGGGGCGGCCAGGGGGAGGGCTGGCGCCTCACCGGGCTCGACCCCGAGGGCATGGACCTGATGGCCGGTGACCGGACCGCGCGGGTGATCTATCCGGACCTGGTCCGCGACATGGGCGCGCTGCGCAAGGTGCTGGTTGTCATGGCGGCGCAGGCCCGACAAGCCGCGGAGACGCCGCGCCCGTGATGGGATGCGGAACGATCGAAGAGCGAATTCCTGCAAAAAGCGCCGGATCTGCCGGTTTTGCGCCCTCGCGTCGCGCCGGCCGGTATGGCGAGGCGGGATCGCGCATGCCATATCGGGGTCATGACCGAGACTCAGACCGACACCTACCCCTTCAGCCTGGACGTGCGCCCCGTCGGCGATGCGGCCGGCCCATTCCAATGGACCATCCGCAAGCACGGGAAGCTGCACCAACGCTCCGACCGCAAGCATCCGACCGAGGCCAAGGCCCGCTCGCACGGAGAGGCCGAGATCGAGCGGCTGATCCGCGACCGCGGCCGCTAGAGCGCACTCCAACAAAGTGAATGCCGGTTCGTCGCGAAAGTGCGCCGAGGCGGGAACCAGGCGCCGTGCCCAATCCAATTGGCTCAGGCACGGCTTCACTGACACGGGATCGCCCGGTTCGGCTCCGCGGCGATCCTGCGCCGTCGATGGCCGCGCGCCGCGATGGCGCGCGGACCGGACGCTCAGGCTTCCTCGGCGGGGGCGGCGACCGCCTCGGCCGCGTCCGGAGCGGCCTGGCTCGGCTGAGCGTCGTTGCCGAGCAGCGGGCGCGTGCGCCGGCGGGTCCAGCCGGGCGACGCCTTCGGCGCGCCGCGCGTCACCTCCTCGTTGCCTTCGAGCACGCGCTTCACCCGCGCGTTGAAGTCCGACATCGTGATGCTGGGCGAGCGCCCGTTCGGAGGAGTGCGAGCCATCGGTGGTCTCCGCTTCGTTGCCTAAGTTCGTAACCCAAGGCACGGAATCGCGCGGAGGGACTAGTCCCTAGATAGGGGTTCGGCGTCCAAATCCGAAGCCCCGACGCGCAGCCCGAAGGGCGGCCGCCGCCAAAATCGCGGGTCCGACCGCCTCGATCCGCGACGACGCCTCCGCTTGGCGCTCCCCCGTCCGGCTGCTATCCCGCGGGCGAACCGCTTCCTCGAAATCAGACGGCGCGCAACCGGCAGGCCCCCCCGGGCCGGCCGCCTCGCGCCGGAGATCCGCATCGATGACGACTTGCCCGATCGACAACATCCGCAACTTCTCGATCGTCGCGCATATCGACCACGGCAAATCGACCCTCGCGGACCGGCTGATCCAGACGACCGGCACCGTCGCGCTGCGCGACATGTCGGAGCAGATGCTCGACTCGATGGACATCGAGAAGGAGCGCGGCATCACCATCAAGGCGCAGACCGTGCGCCTGGAATACCATGCCGAGGACGGCAAGGATTACATCCTCAACCTGATGGATACGCCCGGCCACGTCGACTTCGCCTACGAGGTCTCGCGCAGCTTAGCTGCCTGCGAGGGCTCGCTGCTGGTGGTCGACGCGAGCCAAGGCGTGGAGGCGCAGACGCTGGCCAACGTCTACCAGGCGCTCGACGCCAACCACGAGATCGTGCCGGTCCTCAACAAGATCGACCTGCCGGCGGCCGAGCCCGAGCGCATCCGCGCGCAGATCGAGGAGGTGATCGGCATCGACGCGTCGGAGGCCGTGGCGATCTCGGCGAAAAGCGGGCTCAACATCGAGGCGGTGCTGGAGGCAATCGTCACCCGCCTGCCGCCGCCCAAGGGCGACCGCGCCGCGCCGCTGAAGGCGCTGCTGGTGGACTCCTGGTACGACGTCTACCTCGGCGTCGTCGTGCTGGTGCGGATCGTCGACGGCGTGCTGAAGAAGGGCATGAACATCCGCATGATGCGCGCCGACGCGACGCACGGGGTCGACAGGATCGGCGTGTTCCGCCCGAAGATGGCCGACATCGGCGAACTCGGCCCCGGCGAGGTCGGCTTCTTCACCGGCTCGATCAAGGAGGTCGCCGACACCCGCGTCGGCGACACCATCACCGAGGACAAGCGTCCCTGCGCGGCGATGCTGCCGGGCTTCAAGGACGTGCAGGCGGTGGTGTTCTGCGGCCTGTTCCCGGTGGATGCGGCCGAGTTCGAGACCCTGCGCAGCGCGATGAGCAAGCTCCGGCTCAACGACGCGAGCTTCTCCTACGAGATGGAGACCAGCGCCGCGCTCGGCTTCGGCTTCCGCTGCGGCTTCCTCGGGCTTCTCCACCTGGAGATCGTCCAGGAAAGGCTTGAGCGCGAGTTCAACCTCGACCTCATCTCCACCGCGCCCTCGGTGGTCTACCACCTCCAGATGACCGACGGGACGGTCAAGGAACTGCACAACCCGGCCGACATGCCGGACGTGATGAAGATCACGGCCATCGAGGAGCCGTGGATTCGCGCGACCGTGCTGACGCCCGACGAGTACCTCGGCGGCGTGCTCAAGCTGTGCCAGGACCGGCGCGGCGTGCAGGCCGACCTCAACTACGTCGGCAAGCGGGCGATGGTGATCTACGACCTGCCGCTCAACGAAGTGGTGTTCGATTTCTACGACCGGCTGAAGTCGATCTCGAAGGGCTACGCCTCGTTCGACTACCACATCTCGGACTACCGCGAGGGGGATCTGGTGAAGATGTCGATCCTGGTGAACGCCGAGCCCGTGGACGCGCTCTCGATGCTGGTCCACCGCAGCCGCGCCGAGCATCGCGGGCGGGCGATGTGCGAGAAGCTCAAGGACCTGATCCCGCGCCACCTGTTCCAGATCCCGATCCAGGCGGCGCTGGGCGGCAAGATCATCGCCCGCGAGACCATCAAGGCGCTGTCCAAGGACGTGACCGCCAAGTGCTACGGCGGCGACATCTCGCGCAAGCGCAAGCTCCTGGACAAGCAGAAGGAGGGCAAGAAGAAGATGCGCCAGTTCGGCCGGGTCGAGATCCCGCAGGAGGCGTTCATCGCCGCCTTGAAGATGGACGATTAAACTTTTCGTGTCTTCAGGTTCGACTGCCTGCCGTGATCGATCGGATGCGGTGATCGGGGCCGAAAGCGGGCGGCGATCTCACGCTTCGATCCGGATACGCCCGCTCCGGCTGCGTCGAACTGAAGGAGTGCCGATGCGAGCCGAGACCGACCCGCGCGACCGCCTGATCGTCGCCCTCGACCTCGACGGGGCCGACGCCGCCCGCGCGCTCGTGGACCGCATCGGCGACGCCGCGACCTTCTACAAGATCGGCTACCGGCTGGCCTATGCCGGCGGCCTGGCCCTGGTCCCGGAACTGGCCGCGCGCGGCCTCAAGGTGTTCCTCGACCTCAAGCTCCACGACATCGGCAACACCGTGGAGGAGGGGGTGCGCGCGCTGACAGAGCTCGGCGCGACCTTTCTCACGGTGCACGCCTATCCGCAGACCATGCGCGCCGCCGTGCGCGGGCGCGGCACGAACGGGCCGAAGATCCTCGCGGTCACGGTGCTGACCTCCTACGACGAGGCCGACGCCCGCGAGGCCGGCTACGGCCTGACGGTGCCGGAACTCGTGGCGCGGCGCGCGTTCCAGGCGGCCGAGGCCGGCATCGACGGGATCGTGTGCAGCGCCGTGGAAGCCGCGGCGGTGCGCGGCGTCGTCGGCCCGGATCGGCTGATCGTGACGCCGGGCATCCGCCCCGCCGGCGCGGAGGCCGGCGACCAGAAGCGGGTGACGACGCCGGGCCGCGCGCGCGCCGCCGGCATCGACCACGTCGTGGTCGGGCGCCCGATCACCGCCGCCGCCGATCCGCGGACGGCGGCGCAGGACATCATCGCCGCGATGGCGTGACAGGGGAGACGACGATGACGCGCGGCTACTGGATCGTCCGGGCCGATATCCGGGACGCGGACGCCTACAAGGACTACGCGGCCGCGAACGGCGCCGCCTTGGCCGCGTTCGGCGGGCGCTTCCTCGTGCGCGGCGGGACCTTCGAGGCGGTGGTCGGCGCGGCGCGGGCCCGCAACGTGGTGATCGAGTTCGCGAGCTATGCCGACGCGCTCGCCTGCTGGAACTCCGAGAGCTATCGGGCGGCGCGCGCCAAGCAGAAGGGCGGGGTCGAGGCCGAGATCCTGATCATCGAGGGGTATGCGGGCGAGCAGCCCGGTGCCGGCATCCCGCCGCAGCCGGAGAATCCCGCCTCCGAATAGCGCGGCGCCTCAACGGCAGCCGGCCGGCTGCAGGCTCCGCAGCAGGAACGCCGTCATCACCGCGAGGTCGGGCACCGGCGCGTCCGGGTACTGGCTCACGAGGATCGGATGGCTGTAGCGGGCGATCGCGGTGTGCAGGCAGCGCGCGGCCGCCGCGGGATCGTCCGTCTCGAACTCGCCGCGGCGCACGCCGTCGACGACGATCCGCTCGAACACAGCGCCGATCCGGTCGATGTGGTGGCGGCAGACATCCCAGCTCTCGCTCATCGCCGCCTCCACCATCTCGTGCATGCGCGGGAAGGCGTCGCAGCGTTCGGAGGTGTCCCGGTGCAGCGCCGCGATCACCGCCCGCAGGCGGTCGGCCGCGCTCGATCCCGGCGCGTCGGCGATCCGCGAGATCAGCGCCTCGACCTCGCCGACGATGCGCTCGACCACCGCCTCGTTGATCGCCTTCTTCGAATCGAAGAAGCGGTAGACGTTGGCCGGGCTCATCTTCAGGGTCTTGGCGATGTCGGCGACCGTGGTCTTCTGGTAGCCGATCTCGCGGAACGATCGCTCGGCCGTCGCCAGGATGCGGCACCGGGTCGTGGGGGCGCTCTCCTCGATCTGGACGGCCACGGATGCGAAGGCGGTGTTCATCGCCCGAGCGTATGCCGCAATCCGGCGGAGCGTCAAAATGCCGGGGGGCGGACGACGCACGGAACATCGCGGTCGCCCTGCGATTGGCGCCCGGAACGGCATCGTCCCTGGTCGCCGTTCCTCGCGGAGCGGAGCACCGAAACCATGAAGCTCGACGGCAAGAAGGCCCTGATCACCGGCGCCGATTCCGGCATCGGCCGGGCGACGGCGGAACTGTTCGCGCAGCACGGCGCGGATGTCGCGATCACGTACAACACCGACGCGGAGGGCATCGCCGAGACCGCACGCCGCGTGGAGGCCGCCGGCCGCGCGGCGCTGGTGATCCAGAACGACGTCGGCGATCCGGCCTCCGTCGGCGCGACCTTCGATCGGATCGCGGGCGCGTTCGGCGTACTCGACATCCTCGTCGCCAATGCCGGCCAGGCGATGAGCGGGATGGAAGTCGCCGCGATGGACGACGGCAAGCTGGAGCAGATCCTGCGCGTCAACCTGATGGGGCCGCTGTTCTGCGCCCGATCGTTCATCCGCCTGCGCCGGGCGCAGGGCGGACGCGGCAAGATCGTGATGGTCTCGTCGGTCGCCCAGCACCTGCCGACCCCGGAGAGCGCGCCCTACGGCATGTCGAAGGCCGGCCTCGGTTCGCTGTGCCGAAGCCTGTCGCGGGAACTCGCCGGTGACCGGATCAACGTCAACAACGTGGCGCCGGGCCTGATCGAGACGCCGATGACCGCCGGCCGCTTCGAGGACCCGAAGAAGCTGGAGCAGTCGCTCGAACACATCCCGTGGCACAGGGCAGGCCAGCCCGGCGACATCGCGCAGGCGATCCTCTACCTCAGCAGCGACGACGCGGATTACGTCACCGGCCACACATTGGTGGTCGATGGCGGCCTGACAATGCAATGGGGCGGTGCCTGAACCCCGAAGGCCGGGATCGACGAACGCTCAGGCCCAGGCGACGCTCTGGTACTGTTCGTATCCGTCACGGGAGGTATCCGATCGACCTTACCGCCGTGACGCGCACGAAAAAGCCGACGCGTCGCTGCGTCGGCTGGTCGATATCCGATCTTCAGAGGCTCAGGAGCCGAACTGCGATCCGAGCTGTTCCAGATACTCGGCCAGATCCACGCCCCCGACACGCTTGCCGTAGTCGAAGCGCATGCCCTGGCGGATGTCCACGGCGGCGCTCTTGGTCGTCAGCGTGAACGGCCGGACACAGACCCAAGCTCCGTCGCGGCGATGTTCGAAATACCCGAGGATCTCGTGCTTGGCCATGTCGTTCCCCGATGAAGCGTCCTGACATAACGGCCGCGCTCCGCATTCGTTCAGCCGGCGTCGCGATTTATCGGGACATACGGCCAAGCTCACCGGCGGGAAGGCTTCCGACGACTGGCTGCTCTGCAAAATCCACGTCGGCGGGGCACGCGATACGGTTTGCACGCGGCCGATGACTGCCCGGTCGCCGGGGCTTGGCTGGGTTCACAGGTTCCGGCACCGCGATCGCAGGCCGCCTTGTGGACGAGGAGCACTGATCGCCGCGGGAGTCCCCGAGCCGCTGCGACGGCATCGAACGGGCCGGAAGCCAAGGCCGCGCCGTAGGGTTTGCCGGCGACGAGGGCCGTCATCCCGGAGTTGCCGGTCGGCACCACGGCCGGGATGAAGGCGGCCTGGGAAATCCAGCCGCCGACCACCGCGCAGCGAACGTTTCGACCGCTCATTCCCGTCGGCGATCACCGATGATCGGGGCGAAACGGGCGGTCGCGGTGGGCCTTTCCCGATCGGCAGCGGTCTGATTCCGGCCGGCACCCGGCCCGATGCAGCCGCCTCATCGCGAAACGCCGGTCCGTCAGGCAGCCGGCTTCAACGCCCCGATCCGCTCGTGAAAGTCCGGCCCATTGGTGGTCTTGGCCACATGGCCGGCGCGGATCAGGAAGTCGCCGAAGCGTTCGCCCTTCGTCCGGCTCCTCGCGTAATCGGCAAACAGCGGGTCGAGGGTGTCGCGGATCTCCGAGGCCGGCACGTCCTCGCGGTAGAGCTTGCCCAGCCGCGAGCCGTCGAAGGCGGCGCCGAGATAAAGGTGGTACCGCTCCGGGCCGCGGCCGACGAGGCCGATCTCGGCGATGAAGGGGCGGGCGCAGCCGTTGGGGCAGCCGGTGGAGCGGATCGTGATCTCGTCGTCCTGGAGGCCGTGGCGGGCAAGGCTCTGCTCCAGCTCGGTCATCAGGTCAGGCAGGTAACGCTCGCTCTCGGCGAGCGCGAGGCCGCAGGTCGGCAGCGCGACGCAGGCGATGGAATTGCGCCGCAGCGCGCCCGCGCCCTTGGTCAGACCGTACTCGTCAACCAGCGCCTCGATTTCCGCACGCTTCTCCGACGGCACGTTGGCGATGATGACGTTCTGGTTGCCGGTGAGCCGGAAATCGCCCTCGTGGACGGTGGCGATGCGGCGGAGCCCGGAGAGAAACTGCGCCCCGCCGTCGTAATCCTTGATCCGGCCCGAGGGAACATAGAGCGTAAGGTGGTGGCGCCCGTCGTCGCCCTCGGTCCAGCCGTAGCGGTCGCCGTTGCCGGTGAACGTGAAGGGCTTCGGATCGGGGAAACGCTTGCCGACACGCGTCTCGACCTCGGCGCGGAACGCCGCCAGGCCGTAACGCTCGATCGTGTACTTGAGCCGGGCGTTCTTGCGGTTGGTGCGGTTGCCCCAGTCGCGCTGCACGGTCATCACCGCCTCGGCGACCTTCACCGCGTCGTCTGGCGCGCAGAACAGCATCAGGTCGGCGGTGCGGGGGAAGGTGTCCGGCTCGCCGTGGCTCATCCCCATGCCGCCGCCGACGGTGACGTTCCAGCCGGTGAGCCTGTTCTTCTTGTCGAGGATCGCAATGAAGCCGAGGTCGTGGGCGAACACGTCGACCTCGTTCGAGGGCGGCACGGCGACGACGACCTTGAACTTCCGCGGCAGGTAGGTGCGGCCGTAGACCGGCTCGAACTCCTCCTCGCCCCCGACCACCTTCTCGCCGTCGAGCCAGATCTCGCGCCACGCATTGGTCTTCGGCAGCAGCGAATCCGAGATGTCCCTGGCCAGGCCGTAGGCCGCCGCGTGCGCATGGACCTGCGCGGGGTTCGTCGCGGCCATGACGTTGCGGTTCACGTCGCCGCAGGCGGCGATGGTGTCGAGCAGCGCCGAATCGATCGCCGCCATGGTGCGCTTGAGGTTCGACTTGATCACGCCGTGGTACTGGAAGGTCTGGCGCGTGGTCGCGCGGATCGCGTCGCCCGCATAGGTCGTCGCGATGTGATCGAGGACCAGCCACTGCTTCGGGGTGACGACGCCGCCGGCGATCCGCAGGCGGATCATGAAGGCGTAGGCCTTGTCGAGCTTCTTCTTCGTGCGCTCGGGGCGCAGGTCGCGGTCGTCCTGCAGGTACATCCCGTGGAACTTCACGAGCTGGCCGTCATCCTCCGAGATCGCGCCGGTGGCGTGCTTGAGCAACCCGTCGGCCAGCCCGCCGCGGAGATAGCCGCTCGCGATCTTGATGTGCTCGTTGTGGGCGAGGCCCGCCGCGCGCGCGGCCTCCGCCTCGTCGATCGGGCGGGTGCCCGGCGGGGTCTCGTAGACGCGCTCGGGGGCAGGCTTGAGGTCGTCCATGCTGCGTGTCCGTCTTAATCAATCACTTCGGGTCCCGCCGCCCCCTCCCCCTTTAGCGGGGGAGGGATGCGCGGTGGCGCTAATACACGTCCTGCTGATAACGCCCCGCGCG
>NZ_CAXTHR010000142.1:0-10371 GCF_964244095.1 uncultured Methylobacterium sp.
ACGAAGCGCGTGTCGTAGACCAGCAGGTCGGCATAGTTGTCGAAGCCGACGAACCGCGCGTCGAGCAGCGAGCCGCGGGTCGGCGACCAGTCCGTGAAGCTCATGTAGAGCGCCACGAGCAGCGGGACGATCAGGACCAGGATCGAGATGACCTGGCCCGGAAGGGTCATCAGGCGCCCGAGGCCGACCGCTCGGCGCACGCCGATGCCGGACGGGGCCGACGCGGCCTCCGCCCGGCCGGCGGCGCTGCCGGCGGGCACGATCAGGCCGGGCCCCGCCCCGGAGCGCGCCGCGCCGCGGCCCGGGACGCTGCGGGCGATCACACCCACTTGTCCGCGCCGCTGGCCTTCCTGATCGGCTCGGCGAGGTTGGTGGCGAGCGACAGCCAGGACTTCTTGACCTTGTCCTTCCCGATCCGCCGCGTGATGCGCTCGAACGCCCGGGCCGCGTCGTCGAGCGCCTTCTTCGGCTTCTTGTCGCCCGTCATGCAGGCATGCACCTCCTTGTCGAGGGCGTCCTGGTACTCGAAGCCGCCCGGCAGGCAGAAGTCGGGCACGGTGTTGACCATGTTCTTGTAGAGCGTCTGCAGGTATTCGGGTGAGTAGGTGTCGAGCATGCGCGGGGTCGGCGCCAGCATGTGGTTGACGCGGATCGGGTCGGCGTAGCCGCCGAGATAGGGGATCGCGTCCATCGACACGGTCGGCGAGGTCATCCACTGCGCGTAGGCGTAGGCCAGTTCGGGATTGGCCGAATACTTGGACACCGCGTAGCCGTAGCCCCAGCAGAACATGCCGGCATAGAGCAGGCTGCCGTCCTTGAGCGTGTCGGCCGGCATGACGGTCGCCGCGATCCGGCCGGTGGTGGCGGGGCCGGTCGAGGGCGCCTTGGCGTACTTGAAGCCCGAGGGCCAGACGATGTTCATGAAGCCTTCGCCGCGGCCGAAGGCGTTGTAGTTCGAGGACCAGGTGAAGCTGAACGCATCGGGGTGCAGGTAGGGGTTGAGGGCCAGCATGTCCTCCAGCGCCGCGACGCCCTCGTCGGAGTTGAAGGTCGGGTTCATGTCGCCGTCGAACCACAGCCGCCCCTTGGAGGCGAGGCGCTGCATGAACATCCACTTCACGTAGTAGCGCGAGCGGTATTCCAGGCTGCCGAAGAACTTGTTGGCCGGATCGTGCATGAACTGGGCGAGGTTGAAGTACTCCTTCCACGTGGCGGGCACGGCGAGCGGGTAGCCGAACTTGTCCGCGAAGGCCTTCATCTTGTCTGCGTTCTTGAGGTGGTCGTCGCGGCACAGCAGGGTGATCTGGTCGCCGTCGCAGGCAAGCCCGACGACGCGGCCGTTGTAGAGCTGCGCGTGGTGGCTGGTGGGGAAGACGATGCCCCATTCCTTGTTGAACAGGTCGGGGCGGTACGTCTCGGTCCAGTCCGTGAGGTCGAAGATCACGCCGGAATCGATCCAGTCGGGATAGGACATCGCGGTGGGCATCATCACGTCGTAGCGGCCCGTCTTGGCCACCGCCTCCTGCATGCCCTTGGTGTGGACGACCTCGTCCGGCTCCTCGATGAACTCGAGCTGGATGCCGAGCTCGGTCTTCCACTTGTCCACGTAGAGCCTGACGTTGCCGATCGACCCCGTGGGGATCAGCACCGTAAGCGTCTTCTTGGTGGCCCTGGCGGCCGCCTCCTTGGCGAGCGCCCAGGCGCGCTCCTCCGGCCCGGTGATCGTGGCCATCGCCTCCGCGGCGCCCAGCGGCGAGCGCAGGACGGCCGTGGCGACGGCGGACGAGACGCCGAGGAGCCCGAGCGACTTCAACACGCTCCGTCGGCTCAATCGCCCCGCGTCGTAGCGGGCGAGCATGTCGTGGATGGCTTGCTTCTCGGTGGTCATCGTGAGGCGATCCTGCGGGAGGGAACCGTTCGGCGTCGGTGCGTGCGCGGAGCGCCGGCCCGTCCGGGCTGCGTGTCCCCGCCTCGCGAGCCCCCACACCGAAGAACCCATTGCGAGTGGCGCGATCGGAGTTGACAGTGCCAATCGATCTCGCGGCAGGTCCATTTTCCGTTTAAATCAGGGTCCATTGAGAACACCGGTGACGCCTTCCACCGATGTCTTGTTCAACGGATAGGCACGATGCCCAAAACTGCGGTCACCGGCTCGATCATTGCACTGAAACTGGACAGATCGGCACGGGAGCCGATGCATCGACAGTTCGCCGACCGCCTGCGCGAGGCGATCCAGGACGGCCGCATCCCGGTGGGCGCCAAGCTGCCGTCGACGCGCATCTTCGCCGAGGAACTCGGCGTCTCGCGCAACACCGTGCTCCAGGTCTTCGAGACGTTGACGCAGGAGGGCTTCCTCTCCGGCCGCGTCGGCGCCGGCACCTTCGTGGCGGCCACCTCGATCGCGGCGGAGGCGGCCGCGCCGGGGGACGGCGGCACCGGGGGCTACCCGTTCCGGACGCTCTCGCGCCGCGGGGGCGGCATCCTGTCGTCGGCCGGCGACGAGTTCGCCGAGCGGCCGACGACCTTCATGCCCGACGTCCCCGACCTGCGGGAATTCCCGATCAAGACGTGGCTGCGGCTCCTGAACGAGACGTCGGGGCGCCTGACCGGCGAGATCCTCGCCGACACGTCGAACGCCGGCTACGAGCCGCTGCGCCGCGCGATCGCGCAGCACCTGAACGCCTCGCGCGGCATGCGCTGCGATTTCTCACAGGTCATCGTGACGACCGGCTCCCAGCAGAGCCTCGACCTGATCTGCCGGATGATGCTCGATCCGGGCGACCCGGTCTGGCTCGAGGAGCCCGGCTACGTCGGATCGCGCGCCGTGGTCCGCGCGAACGGCGGCACGATCTATCCGGTTCCGGTGGACGGCGACGGGATGTGCATCGAGGAGGCCGCCGCCCGGCATCCGGTCCCGCGCCTGATCGTGGCGAGCCCGTCGCGCCACTATCCCCTCGGGCCCGCGCTCTCGCTCGCCCGGCGCCATGCCCTCGTCCGGTTCGCGCGCAAGGGCGGCTCCTGGATCGTCGAGGACGATTACGACAACGAGTTCCGCTACGCGGGCGCCTCGCTGCCCGCGGTCTTCGGCCTCGACGGCGACAGCCGGACGTTCCACGTCGGCACGTTCTCGAAGATCCTGCTGCCCTCGTTCAGGCTGGGCTACCTCGTGGTGCCCTCGGACCTGGCGGACGCCTTCGCCAAGGCGCGGGCGATCCTGGACCGGCACGCCTCCCTGATCGAGCAGATGGTGCTGTCGGAATTCATGCTGCGCGGCCTGTTCGTCTCGCATGTCCGCCGCATGCGCGGCCTCTATCGCGCGCGCCAGTCGCAGATGATCGAGGGGCTCAACGCCCTGTTCGGCCGGGACCTGCCCTTCGCCGCCACGGATACGGGGGTGCACGTCATCCTGCGCCTGTCGGAGGAGGCGGACGACCGCCGCCTCGTCCGGGCGGCGGCGGAGCGCGGCGTCGTGATCCGGCCGCTGTCGCCCTATTACGCGTCGGGCCGGCCGCAGCAGGGGCTCCTGCTCGGCTTCTCCGCCTTCAACGCCGGGGAGATCGGCCAGGGGCTGGCGCGATTGGCGCCGCTTCGTGCGGACATTCTCGCTCTCGGAGCCTTGCCCGATCGCGTCGCGATCGGGCAAGGCTCCGGGTCTTTGTCTTGACGCGCGCGCTCGACGAACCGGTGTCCACTTCGCCGGGAAGCACTCCAGATCGGAGAGACCAACCATGTCGTCAGGCTCATCGAACCGGACGACGGGCGATGCCGAGAGCCGGACGCGCAGGTCCGCCCTATCGCAGGACCCGCACGCCGTCCGCGAGCCGCGCGAGAACAACCTCGAACGGGCGATCGGCCACGCGGTGCGCGAGCGCCGCAAGATGCTGGGCATCACGGTCGCCGACCTCGCCGCGGCGGCGGGTCTGTCTTCCGGAATGCTGTCGAAGATCGAGAACGGCAACATCTCGCCGTCCCTGACGACGCTCCAGACGCTCTCGCAGGCGCTGGGCGTGCCGATCACCGGCTTCTTCCGGCGCTACGAGGGCGTCCGCAACGCGGTCTTCGTCAAGGCCGGCGAGGGGGTGGAACTGGAGCGGCGCGGCACGCGGTCCGGACACCAGTACAAGATGCTCGGCCACATCCACGAGAACACCAGCGGCGTGACGGTCGAGCCGTACCTGATCACGCTGACGACCGACTCGGACGTCTTCCCGACCTTCCAGCACACGGGGATGGAGTTCCTGCACATGCTGGAGGGCGAGGTCCTGTACCGCCACGGCGACCGGCGCTTCCACATGCAGCCGGGCGACAGCCTGTTCTTCGACGCGGACGCGCCGCACGGACCGGCGGAACTGCTCGTGCTCCCCGCCCGCTACCTCTCCATCATCGCCTACCCGCAGACCGGCGGCGCCAGCTGAACATTCTTCAAGAGAATTTTAATTTCTTACTGGTTGAACCGAGCGGCCAATCCGGCCTATCATTCGGTCAGACGCGAGAGGGGAGCGGGGCCATGTGCGGCATCGTCGGATTGTTCCTGAAGGACACGGTCCTGGAACCGCAGCTCGGCGCGCTCCTGTCCGACATGCTCGTCACGATGACGGATCGCGGACCCGATTCGGCGGGCATCGCGATCTACGGCGCGGCGCTCCCGGGGACGGCGAAGATCACCGTGCAGTCGCCGCGTCCGGAGGCCGATTTCGCTGACCTGGAGCGGCGCCTCGGCGCGGCTTCCGGGGGCACGGCGCGCGTCGCGGTGAAGAGCAGCCACGCGGTGATCACCCTCGATGCCGACCGGCTCGACGCGACGCGGGCGGCGCTGAAGGGCATCTCCGCCGATCTGCGCGTGATGGGCTCGGGGGACAGCGTCGAGATCTACAAGGAGGTCGGCCTGCCGCGGGACGTGGTGGAGCGGTTCGGCATCGCCGGGATGTCGGGCACCCACGGCATCGGGCACACCCGCATGGCCACGGAATCGGCGGTGACGACGCTGGGCGCCCACCCGTTCTCGACCGGCGCCGATCAGTGCCTCGTCCACAACGGCTCGCTCTCCAACCACAACAATCTGCGCCGCGCGCTGGCGCGCGAAGGCATGGTCTTCGAGACGAAGAACGACTCGGAGGTCGCGGCCGCCTATCTCACGATGGCGATGGCGCGGGGCAAGGACCTCGGGGCGGCCCTCGAAGGGGCGCTGGCGGATCTCGACGGCTTCTTCACCTTCGTCGTGGGGACGAAGTCCGGTTTCGGCGTGTTGCGCGATCCGATCGCCTGCAAGCCGGCGATCATGGCCGAGACCGACCGGTACGTCGCCTTCGGCTCGGAGTACCGCGCGCTGGTCGGGCTGCCCGGGATCGAGGCCGCGCGCGTCTGGGAGCCGGAGCCCGCGACCGTCTACTTCTGGGACCAGCGGCGAGCCGCCTGACCCCCTCCCGCCGACGCCCGCGCCACGGACCTGCCGATGCCCGCCTTCGACCTCGCCGTCACGCCGCTGCGCGCCCTGAACCAAGCCCTCCACGGCGTCGCGGCCGGAGCCAACGACACCGCCTTCGCGGTCCTCAATCCCCGCGGCCGGCACGCGATCGCCGTCGGGATCGACGCGCCCGTCACCGTCGCGGTGCACGGCTCGGTGGGATACTACTGCGCCGGCATGAACGACGGCGGCACGGTGACGGTGCACGGTTCGGCCGGGCCCGGCGTCGCCGAGAACATGATGTCCGGCACCGTCCTGATCGAGGGCGACGCGTCGCAATATGCCGGGGCGACGGGGCGCGGCGGCCTGCTCGTCATCAAGGGCAACGCGGCCTCGCGCTGCGGCATCTCGATGAAGGGGATCGACATCGTCGTGCACGGATCGATCGGGCACATGTCCGCTTTCATGGCGCAGTCCGGCTCGCTCGTGGTCCTGGGCGACGCGGGCGAGGCGCTCGGCGACTCGCTCTACGAGGCGAAGCTTTTCGTGCGCGGCAGGGTGAAGAGCCTCGGGGCCGACTGCGTCGAGAAGGCGATGCGCCCCGAGCACCTGGAGCATCTCGCGGCGCTGTTGGACCGGGCGGACGTCGCGGGCGTCCGGCCGGAGGAATTCCGGCGCTACGGCTCGGCGCGCAGGCTGTACACCTTCAACATCGACAACGCCTACTGAGCGAGGAGACCGGGCGATGACCTATCAGAACCCACGGATGCCCCCGCGCAAGTCCGCGACCTTCGACGACCACACCCTGGCGGAGATCCGCCGCGCGGCGGCGACCGGGATCTACGACATCCGCGGCGGCGGCACGAAGCGGAAGGTGCCGCATTTCGACGACCTATTGTTCCTCGGCGCCTCGATGTCGCGCTACCCGCTGGAGGGCTACCGCGAGGCCTGCGGGACGGCCGTCACCCTCGGCACGCGCTTCGCCAAGCGGCCGATCGCGCTGAAGATCCCGATCACCATCGCCGGCATGAGCTTCGGCTCGCTGTCGGCGAACGCCAAGGAGGCGCTGGGGCGCGGCGCGACGCTCGCCGGCACCGCCACGACCACCGGCGACGGCGGCATGACCGACGAGGAGCGCGGCCATTCGCAGTTCCTCGTCTACCAGTACCTGCCCTCGCGCTACGGCATGAACCCGCGCGACCTGCGGCGCGCCGACGCGATCGAGGTCGTGGTCGGCCAGGGCGCCAAGCCCGGCGGCGGCGGCATGCTGCTCGGCCAGAAGATCTCCGACCGCGTCGCGGCGATGCGCGACCTGCCGAAGGGCATCGACCAACGCTCGGCCTGCCGGCACCCGGACTGGACGGGGCCCGACGACCTCGAGATCAAGATCGGCGAATTGCGCGAGATCACCGATTGGGAGAAGCCGATCTACGTCAAGATCGGCGGCGCGCGCCCGTACTACGACACGGCGCTCGCCGCGAAGGCCGGCGCGGACGTCGTCGTCCTCGACGGCATGCAGGGCGGCACGGCGGCGACGCAGGACGTCTTCATCGAGCATGTCGGTCAGCCGATCCTGGCCTGTATCCGGCCGGCGGTGCAGGCGCTCCAAGATCTCGGTCTGCACCGCACGGTGCAACTCGTGGTCTCCGGCGGCATCCGCTCGGGCGCGGACGTGGCCAAGGCCATCGCGCTCGGGGCGGATGCCGTCTCGATCGGCACGGCGGCGCTGGTCGCCATCGGCGACAACGATCCGCGATGGGAGGACGAGTACCGTAAGCTCGGCTCGACGGCGGGGGCCTACGACGACTGGCACGAAGGCCGCGATCCCGCCGGCATCACGACGCAGGACCCTGAGCTGATGGCCCGCCTCGATCCGGCGCTCGCGGGCCGGCGGCTGGCCAACTACCTGAAGGTGATGACGCTGGAGGCGCAGACCATCGCGCGCGCCTGCGGCCACAACCACCTCCACAATCTGGAGCCGGAAGACCTCGTGGCGCTCACGCTGGAGGCCGCCGCCATGGCCCGCGTGCCTCTCGCCGGCACGGAATGGTACCCCGGCAAGCCGGGTTTTTAGCTCCTGCAACCCCGCCGGCCGCTGTGCGGCCGCCTCCACCCGATCGCTGTCACCTGAGGGGACGACCGTGACGACCGACCTCACCGCCTATGCTGCCGAGCACGGCGTGACGTATTTCATGATCTCCTACACGGACCTGTTCGGCTGCCAGCGCGCGAAGCTCGTGCCGGCGCGGGCGATCGCGGAGATGCAGAGGGCCGGAGCGGGCTTTGCCGGCTTCGCCACGTGGTTCGATCTCACCCCGGCCCATCCCGACCTCTTCGCGATACCGGACGCCGCCTCGGTGATCCGCCTGCCCTGGAAGCCGGAGGTCGCCTGGATTGCCGCCGACTGTACCATGGAGGGCAACCCGGTGGCTCAGGCCCCGCGGGTCATCCTGAAGCGTCTGGTGGAGCAGGCCGCCGCCCAGGGGCTTCGGATCAAGACCGGCGTCGAGGCGGAGTTCTTCCTCCTCTCCCCGGACGGCTCGGCGATCTCCGACCATCGCGATACGGCCGAAAAGTCCTGCTACGACCAGCAGGCCCTGATGCGCCGCTACGACGTGATCGCCGAGATCTGCGACTCCATGCTGGCGCTCGGCTGGAACCCCTATCAGAACGACCATGAGGACGCCAACGGCCAGTTCGAGATGAACTGGGACTACGACGATGCCCTCGCGACGGCCGACAAGCACGCCTTCTTCAAGTTCATGGTCAAGTCGGTCGCCGAGCGGAACGGCTTCCGGGCCACGTTCATGCCCAAGCCCTTCGAAGGCCTGACCGGCAACGGCTGCCACTGCCACATCTCGGTCTGGAATACGGCGGGAACCGAGAACGCCTTCGAGGATCTGCAGATGCCGTTTGGCCTGTCGGCCCGAGGCCGGCACTTCCTCGGCGGGATCATGCGGCACGCCCCGGCGCTCGCGGCGATCACGAATCCGACCGTCAACTCCTACAAGCGCATCAACGCGCCGCGCACGGTCTCGGGGGCGACCTGGGCACCGAACTCCGTGACCTGGACCGGCAACAACCGCACCCACATGGTGCGCGTGCCGGGGCCGGGACGCTTCGAGCTGCGCCTGCCGGACGGTGCGGCCAACCCCTACCTCCTCCAGGCGGCGGTGATCGCCGCCGGCATGGATGGGCTGGCGACGGAGGCCGACCCGGGCCCGCACCGCGACATCGACATGTACCGCGACGGCCACACGGTCACGGACGCGCCCCGCCTGCCGCTGAACCTCCTCGACGCACTCCGCGCCTTCGCGTCGGACGTCGCCCTGCGCGAGAGCCTGGGTACCGAGTTTTCGGCCGCCTACCTCAAGCTGAAACGGAGGGAATGGGACAGCTACTGCGCCCACTTCACGACCTGGGAGCGCGACACGACGCTCGATATCTGACACCCTCGCCGCGACGGCCGGTCGCCACCGCGCTGGAAAACGCTTCCGTTGGCGAAGTTTTACGGTCCTATCGCTTGGTCAGCCCGCCGAGCACGTTGCGCAGGATCGCGTTGCCGACCTGCGTGCCGACGCTGCGGGCCATCGAGCGGGCGGCGTTGCCGACCACCTCCTCGGCGAGGCTTTTCGGCGGCCGCCGGCCCTTGCCCTGCGGCGCGGGCGCCCCGAACACGCTGCCTATGAGGCCGCCGAGCAACCCGCCGAGCCCGCCCCCGGACGCCTGCGCGGCCTCGGCCGGCGCGGCGTCGAGGTTCTTGCGCTTGGCGAGCATCTCGTAGGCGCTCTCGCCGTCCACGGCCTCGTCGTACTTCCCCCGCAGCGGGCTTTTCGCGATGAGGTCGGCCCGCTCGGCCGAGGTCAGCGGCCCGACGCGGCCCTGCGGCGGCGCGATCAACGCGCGCTCGACCATCGAGGGCGTGCCCTTCGGTTCCAGGAAGCTCACCAGCGCCTCGCCGACGCCGAGTTCGGTGATCGCCGCCGCCACGTCGAAACCGGGATTCTGCCGGAACGTCTCGGCGGCGGCCTTCACCGCGCGCTGGTCGCGGGGGGTGAAGGCGCGCAACGCGTGCTGCACCCGGTTGCCGAGCTGGCCCAGCACCGCCTCCGGCACGTCGAGCGGGTTCTGCGTCACGAAGTAGACGCCCACGCCCTTGGAGCGGATCAGCCGCACCACCTGCTCGACGGCGTCGAGCAGGGCTTTCGGCGCGTCGTCGAACAGCAGGTGCGCCTCGTCGAAGAAGAACACCAGCTTCGGCTTGTCGCGGTCGCCGACCTCGGGCAGCTGCTCGAACAGCTCCGAGAGCATCCACAGCAGGAACGAGGCGTAGAGCCGCGGCCGCTGCATCAGCTTGTCGGCGGCCAGGATATTGACGATGCCGCGCCCGTCGCGGTCGGTGCGCATGAAGTCGTTCAGATCCAGCGCCGGCTCGCCGAAGAAGGCGTCCGCCTGCTGGTTCTCCAGCATCAGCAATTGCCGCTGGATCGCGCCGACGCTGGCCGCCGAGACGTTGCCGTACGTCCCCGAGACCGCCTTCAGGTTCTCGGAGCAGTAGGCCAGCAGCGCGCGCAGGTCCTTCAGGTCGATCACCGGCCAGTGGTTCTCGTCGGCGACGCGGAAGGCGATGTTGAGCACGCCCTCCTGCGTGTCGTTGAGTTCGAGCAGGCGGGCCAGCAGCAGCGGCCCCATCTCGGTCACCGTGCAGCGGATCGGGTGGCCCTGGTCGCCGAACAGGTCCCAGAACACGGTCGGGAAGCGGTCGGGCTCGTAGGGAATGCCGAGTTCCTCCGCCCGCTTGAGGAAGACGGGTTTGGCTTCGCCCGCAGCCGCCAGCCCCGACAGGTCGCCCTTGACGTCGGCGGCGAAGACCGGGACGCCGGCATTCGAGAAGCCCTCGGCCATCACCTGCAGCGTCACGGTCTTGCCGGTGCCGGTGGCGCCGGCCACCAGCCCGTGCCGGTTGG
>NZ_CAXTHR010000143.1:0-10362 GCF_964244095.1 uncultured Methylobacterium sp.
GAGCAGATCGACCAGCACCTGATCCGCAAGGCGCAGCAGGACCTGATCCTGAAGCTGCGCGCCGACGCCAAGGTCCAGCGGTTCGACGAGAACGGCAAGCCGATGGCTGCACCCGCCGCCGCGCCGAAGCAGCCGTGAAGGATGCGGCCGCGCCGGCCGCGGCGCGACCGGCGGATCAGTCGGGCACGGCGAAGAGGTAGGCCGAACCCGCGGTGGTGGTCTGCCCCTCGGGCAGGATGCCCAGGGCCGCCAACTCGTTGGTGCGCCGGGTCGAGCCGAGGATGTCGAGCACGGCGATCACCAGCCAGGGACAGGCGATACCGATAAAGAACGCCATCTCGTCACCCTCGCGGAACCGGCCTGCCCGATGTCAGGTCGGCGATGATAATCCGGCCTCGAAGCTTGGCAAGGTGCGGAGCCGGCTGATCCAGGACATCAGACCCAGCCCTGCAACTCACGCCGCACCACGTTCTCGATCACGCGCATGCCGAGGTCGCCGTCGTTGAGGCAGGGGATGTAGGCGAACCGCTCGCCGCCGTTGTCCTCGAAGTAGTGGCGGTTCTCGCCGTCGAGTTCCTCCAGCGTCTCCAGGCAGTCGGCGGTGAAGCCCGGCGCGACGATCGCCATGCGCTTCACGCCGGACTTGGCCAGCGCCATCACGGTCTCGTCGGTGTAGGGCTTCAGCCATTCCTCGTTGCCGAAGCGCGACTGGAAGGTGGTGCGCATCCGCTCGACCGAGAACCCGAGTTCCTCGCGGATCAGCCGGCCGGTCTTGACGCACTGGCAATGGTAGGGGTCGCCCTTGAGCAGGTAGCTCTTCGGCACGCCGTGGAACGAGGTGAGGATAACCTCCGGCTCGAAATCGAGCTTCGCGAGACCTTCGCGGATCGAATCGGCCATCGCGCGAATGTAGACCGGGTCGTCGTGATAGGGCGGCGACACCCGCACGGTCGGCTGCCAGCGCATCTGCATCAGCGCCTTGAACGCCTGATCGCAGGCGGTGGCCGAGGTCGCGGCCGCGTATTGCGGGTAAAGCGGGACGAGCAGGATGCGGTCGCAGCCCTGGTCGAGCAGCGCCTGGATGCGCAAGCTGACCTCCGGCTTGCCGTAGCGCATCGCCCAATCGACCACGACGGCGTCGCCCATCAGCGTCTGGAGCCGCTCCGACTGGCCGCGGGTGATCGTCTTCAGCGGGCCCTCGTCGCGCTCGTTGTTCCAGACGCTCGCGTAGTCCTTGCCCTTCGGGCCGGGGCGCTTGGTGAGGATGATCAGGTTGAGCAGCGGCCACCAGATCAGGCGCGGCACCTCGATCACCCGGCGGTCGGACAGGAACTCCTTGAGGTAGCGGCGCATCGGCCAGTAGCTCGTCCCCTCGGGCGTGCCGAGGTTCATCAGCAGCACGCCGACCCGGCCCCAGCGGACCTGCGGATGGTCGGCCGGCAGGGTGCCGGCGCCGGCCGGGCGGGGCGGCTCGACGGCGTGGGCGCTCGACAGGGAGGCCGTTTCGACGCGTTCGTTCATGCTGAGGCTCTCGGCCATGGCAGCCGCTTCCTGTCGTGGTCGCCGGGCACGCGGCGAGGCTTCGGGTGCACGCGCGGGCGGCGCGACGGCGCGAGGGTTGTACGGGCTCGGATATCTAACTAGAGCACGAAACCTGCCAGCGAAGATCCGCCCGACGCGAGCGCGACATGCCGTCTCCCCGCTACTTCCTGAACCACTTCATGCCGTTCACCGGCTACCCCTACACGGGCGCGCCGACCGCGTGCAATCTGTGCGGCTCGCGCGACAGCGTCACGGTGGCCGAGACCGACCGGCGGCTGAAGACCCTGAAGTCGATCGCCTGCGCCGAATGCGGCCTGATCCGCACCGACCCGATGCCGACGCCGGCCGAGCTCGCCGCGTACTACGCCCACGCCTACCGCGCGGACTACCAGCTCGCCTTCGCCGGCGGCCCGCCCCGCGTCCACCTCAAGCGTTCCGCCCGCGAGGCGGCGTTCCGGGCCGAACTGCTCGCGCCCAAGCTCGTGCCGGGCGCCCGCGTCCTCGATTTCGGCTCGGGCTCGGGCGAGTTCCTGGCCGCGGCGCGTGCGTGCGGCTGCGAGGCGGTCGGCGTCGAGCCGGGGCGCGACTACGCGGCCTATGCCCGCACGCATCACGGCGTCGCGGTGCTGGACGATGCCGGCGACGACCGCTTTCCGGCTGGGCATTTCGACGTGATCACCACGCATCACGTCATGGAGCACCTGCGCGATCCCGCCGACGTGATGGAGCGGCTCGCCCGCTGGCTGGCCCCCGACGGCGTGCTCTACGCCGCGGTGCCGAACATGGCCGCCACCGGCAAGCCGCCGCACGAGCGGTTCCACTTCGCCCACGTCCACGGCTTCGTGCGCGACACCTTCGACCTCACCGCCCGCCGCGCCGGCCTGGTGCCCGATCCCGCCTATCGGCGCGAGGACACGACGGTGGTCTACGCCAAGACCGACGCGCCGGCCGGGCCGATCGCCGCGCCCGGCCTCGCCCGACGGCTGGCCGAGGAGCTGAAGCCGATGCCGGCCGGCGCCTACCTCGCCTCGGGCGCCTGGATCTGGCCGATGGTCCGCCGCAACGCCAAGGCGGTGCGCGAGACCTTCTCGACCCGCTGAAGCGTCATGGGGATGGCCGCCACACCGACGACGGACGCGCCCGTGGCGGCGGCGCTCGCCGCGTTTCGCGCCGGTGGCTCGCCCTGGCTCGCGCTGCCGTTCTTCGGGAACGGCGGCGCGGAGGCGGTGGCGGCGCGCATCGACGCCCGGATCGCGGCGGGCGCGCAGGTGCTGCCGGCCCCCGAGAACATCTTCGCGGCGCTGACGCTGACGCCGCTGCCCGCGGTGAAGGTGGTGATCCTCGGGCAGGACCCCTATCCGACGCCGGGCGACGCCAACGGCCTCGCCTTCTCCTACGTCGGCGCCCGGCGCCTGCCGGCCTCGCTCAAGGTGATCCTGGCGGAGGTCGATCCGGCAAAGCCGGTGCGCGGCGATCTCACCGCCTGGGCGCGGCAGGGCGTGCTGCTCTTAAACAGCGCGCTCACCGTCGAGGCCGGGAAGGCCGGGGCGCACCTGCGCGCCGGCTGGGCCACGCTTGCCGACGAGGCGGTGGCGGCGGTCTCCGGCGGCGATGCGCCGGCGGTGTTCCTGTTGTGGGGCGCGCAGGCGCGGGCGCGGGCCGCCCTGATCGACCGCTACCGCCACGGCGTGTTCGAGAGCGGACACCCCTCGCCGCTGAACCGCGCCCGCGACTTCCCCGGCTCGCGGCCGTTCGCGCGGGCGAACGCGTGGCTCGCCGAACGCGGGCGGGCGCCGATCGCCTGGCGCCTGCCCTGACCGCCTATTCCGCGGGCTTCGGCGCCGGCTCGGCTGCCGGGTTGTCGGCTGCGGCAGGCGGCGCCGCGATGCCGGCCGGCAGCAGCACGTTCCTGGCGACGTTGCCCTCGGGGCCGTACTCGCCGGCCACCGCGAGGCAGGCCTTCTCGCGGTTGAGCGCCATGTCGTTCGACATCAGCGCGAACATCGTCTGCACGCGGTTGCCGAAGGGCCCGCGCGGGCTCACGTCCGCCGAGCGGGTGTTCTGCTTGGCGAGCAGCGCCTCGAAGGCGTCGGTGCCGATGCGGTAGCCGCACACGTTCGCGGCCGCGAAGACGTAGGCCGCGAACTCGAGCGCGCGCGGCCCCGGCGCGTTGCGGATCTGCGCCCACGCGGGCAGCGCGGCGAGGCTGCCGGCCAGCACGGCGGCCACGATGACGATGCGCATGGCGTGTGTTCCCTCGATGGCGTCCGCGGCTTCTGGCGAGTCGCTGGAGCACGCGGATACGCCGTTCGGCGCGCGCGGCACAGGGGGCCCGGACCCGGCGGATTGCCTCAGTGTGCCGGACATCCGGCAAAGCCGGGCCGCGGTTAAGCGTTATCCGTCCGCCGAGGTTCGATCGCGCCTCGTGATCGCGACGCCGGAACCCGAGGCCTTCGCCCGCCATAGCGCACGCGGGCGAGCCGGCCGGACCTGTTTCGACTTGGTCCGTCGGGCGACCGGGAGCCGAAGCCGCGTGTTAACCCGCGGCGATCAGATCGGATTCCGGGATCTTCCACCGAGAGCCGGGCCAGACGCCGCATGCACCTCGCCATCGACGACCGCGCCGCGCTCGGCCCGGTGTCCGCTCACCTGTCCGCGCCGGCCGCGAGCGAACGCCGCAACCGCTACGCGCGCTGGGCGCTCCACCAAGGGCTCGTCGAAGGCGACGTGGTCGCCCTGCTGATGCGCGACCAGCCCGACGTGCCGGCGATCCGGCAGGGCCTCGCGGTGGTCGGCGTGACCGTGCTGCCGCTCGATCCCGGCCTGCGCGGCGCGTCGCTCGCCGGCCGTGTCGACGCGGCCGGGCCGCGCCATCTCATCGTCGATGCCGGCCTCTCCGAGGCGCTTGGCAGCGTCCAGGGCCGGCTCTCGGTCCAGCCCGTGGTCTGGTGGCACGGCGGCGCCGACTTCGCCCGGATCGACCTGGAGGTCGAGGATTACGACGGCGGGCCGCTCGATCCGCGGGACCTGACCGTGGGGGCGAGCCGGGCCTGACCGGCCCCTGAAAACCCGGCGGCTCCGTGGTAGGCTGAGGTTCGCCACGGGAGCCACCGGATGTCCTCAGCCGCGATGCCGGCCGCACGCCCCGACGCGCCGCTGCTCCTGCGCGCGGATGCCGGCGGGATCGCGACCCTGACGCTGAACCGCGGGCCGGCGCGCAACGCCCTCTCGCTCGGTCTGATGGCGGCCCTGCAGGATGCCCTCGACGCCGTCGCTGCGGATCGCGGCGTCCGGGTCGTGGTGCTGAAGGGTGCCGGCCCCACCTTCTGCGCCGGCCACGATCTCAAGGAGCTGCGTGCCCGGTCCGGCCGCGAGGCGGCCGCCGCGGTCTTTCGCGCCTGCTCGACGCTGATGCTCGCGATCACGCGGCTGCCGCAGCCGGTGATCGCGAAGGTCCACGGCATCGCGACCGCCGCCGGCTGCCAGCTCGTCGCGACCTGCGACCTCGCGGTCTGCGCCGACGACGCGCGCTTCGCGACGCCCGGCGTCGACATCGGGCTGTTCTGCTCGACGCCGATGGTCGCCCTGTCGCGGGCCGTGCCGCGCAAGGCCGCGATGGAGATGCTGCTGCTCGGCGAACCGATCGACGCGGCCGAGGCCCTGCGCATCGGCCTCGTCAACCGCGTCGTCCCCGCCTCCGCGCTCGACGCGACGGTCCAGGCCATGGCCGCCCGCATCGCGACGAAGCCGGCGCGGGTGCTGGCGATGGGCAAGGAGGCCCTCGGTCGCCAGGCCGGGCTCGCGCTGGATGAGGCCTACGCCTACGCGGCCGAGGTGATGACCCGGAACATGATGCTGGCCGAGGCGGAGGAGGGCATCGACGCCTTCCTGGAGAAGCGCGCGCCGATCTGGCCGGCGTGATCGCCCGGCCGCGGCCGGCGCCCTCGGGAAAGCGTCGCCGCGCGGGCGCGGGAGCACAGGGCGACCCGGCTTACTGCTTGGCGCGATTGACCACAGCCAGCAGGGCGCGCGCCACGGGCTCGGTGACGTTGCGGCGGTACTTGCGGTGGACGAGCTGGCCGTTGTGGTAGACGTCGTGCTCGACGTAGAGGCGCTCGCCGTCCCACCGCACGACGTTGTCGGTCTCGGTGGTCTCCTCGACGCCGAGGTCGTCCCGGATGATCGGGCTGCCGGTCTGGGTGAACATCCGCAAGTCCTCGCGCCACCATCTCGGAACGCCGGCGCCGGGCGGCGGCGGGCGCGCCGTTGCGTCCACCCTAAGCGTCATTCCGCGACGTGTCCCACGGTTCGCGGTCGAAAACGATGCCGCAACGAAAGAGATCGGGGCAGGCGTTCGTGGGCGAAGCCGCGCGAGCCTGCTTGAGCAACCGGCGCGGGCCGCGCCGGTTGCTCCGCCTTGTCGAGCGGCGGCGTTCACCTGACAGGGCGCCCGCCCTCCATCCGCCGACCCGCACCGACCGGCTTGAGGCGACGCCGCGCGCCCGGGCTATCGTGCGGTGACCTGATCCTTGATCCTGTCGTAGGTCGCGCGGCTGAGGACGCGCTTCGACAGCAACTGATCGACCGCGTCATAGGGCCGGCGCTGGACGATCGCCCGGCCGATGCTGCCGCCGCCGCGAAGCCCGTTCAGCTCCGCCACCGAAGCGGTGTTGAGGTCGACGAGCGCCATCGCACGCGGCCCGGCGGTGTCGTTGGCGGCCGCGGCCGCCGCCTTTTCCGGCGGCTGGGCGAGCTGCGGCGGGGTGAACGCGACGGGAGCCGGCTGCGGATTCGCGGGAGGCGCGCGCGGCGGCACCGGCGCGGGCACCTCGCGGCCGGCCTCGGGCGCCTGGGGCGTCGCGGGACTTGCCATAGGACCTGCCATGGGACCTGCCACGGAATCTGCCACGGAATCTGCCACGGGCGAACGCTGCGGCGCCGGGAGCGTTTCGATCCTGCGGGGCGCGGGCGCCACCGTTGCGGTCGCCGGGATCGGCACCGGCATCTCGGGGCCGGGCGCGGGACGCGGCAGGAGGTATTGGATGAGGGCGGCGAGGCAGCCGGCGACGATCAGCAGCACGGAGACCCGCAATATCGCCGAGCCGCTCAGCATCGTCCCTCCCGTCCGGACCGTTTTTAAATCGATGTCAGGATAGGGATTTCTCGCGCGTTCGGCAAAGCGCGATCCGCCTCCGCCGGCCGGTCGTCAACAGGCGCGCCGCCTGCGACCCCGCAGGCGCGGCCCTCGGCATCGACGGCACCGCGCCCGAAGCTCATACCCGCACCGATGCCGACCGCTGCCCTTGCCGCCGCCCTTGCCGCTGCCCTTGCCACCGCCCGGCAGCACTTGGTCGGACGCCTGGGCGCGCGCTTCGGCGCGCTGCGCTACCTGCCGGCCCTGTTCCGGCAGGTCCGGGCCGCGAGCCCGCGCCTGTTTGCGGCGAGCCTCGCCCTGCGCCTCGTCGGCGCCTGCCTGCCGGTCGCGATGCTGTGGCTCGCCAAGCTGATCCTCGATGCGATCGTGGCCGAGCACGCCCGGCCGCGCCCGACGCCGATGGGCCTCGACGCTTGGCTCGCCGACCCGCACCTGTCGCGGCTGGCCGCCCTCGTCGCCGCCGAACTCGCGCTGGCGATCCTCGCCGACCTGATCGGGCGCCTGGGCACCCTGGCCGACGGGCTGATCGCCGACCTCTACGGGAACGCCGCCTCGCTCAGGCTGATGCGCCACGCCGCCGCCCTCGACCTCGCCCAGTTCGAGGACTCTGCGCAGCAGGACAAGCTGGAGCGGGCACGTCGTCAGGTCACCGGCCGCACCAGCCTGATCGCGCAGGTGTTCGGGCAGGGCCAGGCGGTGGTGACGCTGCTGTCGCTGGCCGCCGGCGTCGCCGTCTTCACACCCTGGCTGATCGTGCTGATCGCAGCCGCCCTCGTGCCCGCCTTCCTCAATGAGTGGCACTTCACCCGCGCCGGCTACCGGCTCGCCTGGATGCGCACGCCGGAGCGCCGCAGGATCGATTACCTGCGCTACCTCGGCGCCAGCGTCGAGACCGCCAAGGAGGTCAAGCTCTTCGGCCTCAACGGCTACATTACTGATCTCTACGCCGGCTTGGCGGACAAGCTCGTCGCCGACAACCGGGCGCTGGCGATCCGCCGCGCCGGCTGGGGCGGCGCCTTCGCCGCCCTTGGCACGCTGGCCTACTACGCCGCCTACGCCGTCATCGTCTGGCGGACCGTCGCCGGCGGTTTCTCGATCGGCGACCTCGCGTTCCTGGCCGGCGCCTTCCAGCGCCTGCGCGGCCTGATCGAGGGGCTGCTGCTCGGCTTCACCCAGATCTCGGGGCAGGCGCAATACCTCGAGGACCTGTTCTCGTTCTTCGAGACCGTACCCACGATCCGTTCGCCGGAAAGCCCCGCGCCGCTGCCTGACCCGATCCGGCAGGGCCTCGCCTTCGAGGATGTCGGGTTCCGCTATCCCGGCTCGGACGCCTGGGCGGTCCGGCACCTGAGCTTCGCGCTGGCGGCCGGCGAGACCATCGCCCTCGTCGGCGAGAACGGCGCCGGCAAGACGACGATCGTCAAGCTGATGACCCGGCTCTACGACCCGACGGAAGGGCGCATCCTCCTCGACGGCCTGCCGCTCGGCGCCTACGACCTCGATGCGCTGCGCGCCCGCATCGGCGCGATCTTCCAGGATTTCGTGCGCTTCGACCTGACCGCGGGCGAGAACGTCGCCGTCGGGTGGATTCAGGCCCGCGACGATGCCGGGCGGATCGGCCGGGCGGCGGTCCGCGGCCTCGCCGACGGCGTGATCGCGCGGCTTCCCGCCCGCTACGACCAGCCGCTCGGCAAGCGGTTCGAGGGCGGCGTCGATCTGTCCGGCGGCGAGTGGCAGAAGATCGCGCTCTCGCGTGCGTACATGCGCGACGCCGAGATCCTGATCCTCGACGAGCCGACCGCGGCGCTGGACGCCCGTGCCGAGTACGACGTGTTCCGTCGATTCCGCGACCTCAGCGCGGGGCGCGCCGCGGTGCTGATCTCGCATCGGTTCTCGACCGTGCGCATGGCCGACCGCATCCTCGTGCTGGAGCAGGGGCGGGTGCTCGAATCCGGCACGCACGAGGCCTTGCTGGCGCTCGGCGGGCGCTACGCCGAACTGTTCGCTTTACAGGCCGCGGGCTACCGCTGAGCCGGCCCCGGCACGGCCCCTTTCCCGGGGCCGACGCGTTGCCTGTCGTTCTCGCTTCGGGAGTTTCCACGATGCCACGTTCCGCCTCGACCCTCTTCCTGCTCCTCGCGAGCGGCGCGGCCTTCGCGGCCCCGGCGGCGCCCGACGGTCCGGCGAAGGCCGGCCCCGACAAGCCGGAAGCGGTGATCCTGGCCAACCACAAGGCGGTCTACGACCTCGCGCTCGCGTCGAGCGGCGGCGCGCGCGCCATCGAGAGCGCGCGCGGGCGCATCGTCATCGACTTCCGCGGCGATGCCTGCCGCGGCTATACGATGGAGACGCGGCAGGTGACGGTGCTCGAATCCGGCGAGGGCGGCAGCCGCACCTCGGACCTGCGCAACACCACCTTCGAGGGGGCCGAGGCCCGCGACTTCCGCTTCCGGACGGTGACCGTCCTCGACGGCGCGCCGAGCCCGGTCGTGGACGGAACCGCGGACGCGAACGGCGAGGCCTTCAAGGTCCGCCTCAAGGAGCCGAAGAAGGACCAGTTCACGGCCGCCGGGCCGGTGCTGTTCCCGAGCCTGCACATGCGCCGCCTCGTCCGGGCGGCGCGTGCCGGCGAGACCACGCTCTCGGCCAAGGTGTTCGACGGGTCCGACGACGGCCGCAAGGTCTACGACACGCTGGCGGTGATCGGCCGCCGCGCGGCGGACGCCGCGAACGCCGGATCGCCCGACCGCGACAAGCCCCTGCGCGCGGGCGCGATGGCCGGCGTGCCGCACTGGCCGGTGACGCTGAGCTACTTCACGCCGGGGCAGGGCGAGCGCATGCCGATCTACACGCTGACCTTCGACCTCTACGACAACGGCGTCAGCGGCGCGCTCAAGCTCGATTACGGCGATTTCGCCATCCTGGGCGACATGACCCGCCTGGAGATGGACAAGGCCGCCGACAAGTCCTGCGCGCCATAGGCCGGATCAGAAATCCTCCGGTTCGGGCGGCGAGAGCCGGCGCCACGCCGCCGCGATCCGCGCCGGGTCGATGTCGAGGCCGCGCGCGCAGGCGATCAGCACCGCCTCGTCGCCCATCACGTGGTCGAGGATTCCGGCGAGGAACGCCGGGTCCTGCGCGCTCGCCCGCAGGGTCTCGGGGGTCAGCCCGGTCGCGTTGAGGAACGGATACAGCCGATCCTCGTCCGCGACGAGCCACCCGAGGACGTCGAGGGCGAGGCTCTCGCCGGACTCATCGCGTTGAAGGGATTTGCGTTTCATCAACATCTGACGCTTACAAGAGGAGGGAGTGGGGTTAACGTCCCGTAAAGGACGCGCGGCGGCACCGGGAACGAGACGTGATGAAGAAGACGGTGCTCATCGTCGAGGACAACGAACTGAACATGAAGCTCTTCAACGACCTGTTGGAGGCCCATGGCTACGCCACCCTCAAGACCGCCAACGGCATCGAGGCGATCGAACTCGCCCGCGCCCACCGTCCCGACCTGATCCTGATGGACATCCAGTTGCCCGAGGTCTCGGGCCTGGAGGTGACCAAGTGGCTCAAGGATGACGACGACCTCAAGCACATCCCCGTCATCGCGATCACCGCCTTCGCCATGAAGGGCGACGAGGAGCGCATCCGCGAGGGCGGCTGCGAGGCCT
>NZ_CAXTHR010000144.1:0-10324 GCF_964244095.1 uncultured Methylobacterium sp.
GGCGCCACCTCCGGCAGGTCGATCCGCGCGGAAAGGCTGACGATCTCGGCGGCAAGATCCCCCTGCAGGCTTCCGCCACAGCACACGCAGCTGGTGGGACGATGCTCCACCACCGTATCAGGGTCATCGCTCATCACCCGGCTATGGCCTTCATGACTAGAGCCGTGCCCGACCACGTTGGGTCGGGTCACGGCTCTAGGTCTTTGTTTTAACGCGCATTCCGACGAACCGGCATCCACTTCGTCGGAGTGCGCTCTAGGCTTGGCGCCGCCGGGTTTGGATTGCTCGCCCCGCTCCTTGCGGTCGGTCGCGGGCGGCTTCGAAGACGTGCGCGAGGTCTTCTCCGGGCGCTGCAGCCGCAGCACCAGTTCGATCACCTCCTCGCGGCTCAGCCGCTCAAGATCGCTTCGGCCCATCCCACGAAGGAATCAGCGAATTCCCCCTCACGCAAGGGGGTGGGTAATCACCAGCATGGTGTCTCCAAACGCAGGATTCAGGTGGTGTCAATGATTTCTCGGGGATATAACCGGGAGAATTTGAGATACGGAGAGTGACCATGGCGACCACGTCCCAAAAGAAGGCTTCGACGACGCATCGGCGCCGGGCGGTTGCTCGCGGGCTTGTCCGCGTTGAAGTTCAGGCGGCCAAAGGGGATACGGGCCTTATCCGCGCGCTCGCAGAAACCCTTCGTGGCGATCCAGAGCGGGCAAAATCGCTTCGCTCCACTTTGGAGCAGGTGCTGATCGATCCAGAAGTGAAAACCGCTTTCGATGTTTTCGGTTCTGATCTTCCCGATGAGGCATTTGCGGGCGTCTTCGATCAGCCGCGCCAGAAGGGCTGGCGTGAGGTCGAACTTTGAAATTCCTCCTCGACACGAACGTGATTTCCGAGATCCGCAAGAGGGAGCGCGCGCACCCGAACGTCGCCAAGTGGGTTGCCCAAACCCCGGTGAAGGATATCGGCACCAGTGTCGTCGTCCTCGCCGAAATCCGGCGGGGTATCGAATTGAAGCGCCGCAACGATCCCGAGCAAGCTGAGGGCTTCGACCGATGGTTCGCGCAAATGCGGACCCGCCTGGGTGACCGTGTGCTTCCTATCGACGAGCCCGTTGCCGAAGCCTGGACGCTCTTGAGCGTTCCCGATCCGCTGCCGCTGATCGACGGGCTGCTGGCGGCAACCGCCAAGGTCCACGGATTGACACTCGTCACGCGAAACATCGCCGATGTCGCCCGGACAGGGGTCGCGATCCTTGATCCCTTCGCAGACCGATAGCGCGCGAACCCAAGTGCGAACCCGCGAACCCATGGGCGGGGTGCGAACCCGGTTCGCGAACCTTCGGCCTTGTCCTCCAGGTTTAGGCCGCGCGTCTTGGCGTCGCCGAACAGGCCCTCGATCCCCCAGCGCCTGCGATAGGTCTGGAGCGCCCGGCGCGGCTCGGGGCTGTTGGTTGTCACGAGCAGCCATCGGCCGCTCGCGAGGCGTTTGGCGGCCAAGCGCACCGGCAGGCGGCTGTCGGGCAGGAACGGGTCGCGCGTGTGGATGGTGTGACAGGCGCGGCTTCTGCGCAGGAGCATCTCGATCGACCACAAGCTGACGTCGGCCAGGGCCATGATCAGGTCCTGCTTGACCCCGAATGGTGAAGGGGACCCGGCTCTCGATCAGGAACCGCATCCAGTCGGCGCCGATGAACGCGCGGTCGGCCAGAAGAAGCTCGACCGAGCCGGGTTCGGACAGGCTGAGATAGCGCCGCAGCAGGGCGATGCGCTGGCCCGTGTCGCTGTTGCCCGGATGGTCGAGCACGGTCCACAGCAGCGGCACCCGGAAGCGGCGCGTGACGAGGGCCGGCTTCGCCCTCGACGACGGGGCAGGCCGGGCTCCATCCCCGCGTGGGCGGGGGAGCCGCCCTGCACTCCGCAAGCCCCGTCGATCCGCCGGGTCCATCCCCGCGTGGGCGGGGGAGCCGCCTGGTCGATGCGCCGGATGCCGGTGTGCGGGGGTCCATCCCCGCGTGGGCGGGGGAGCCGCGGCAGGCCGCCACACGATCAGCGGCGTGGCGGGTCCATCCCCGCGTGGGCGGGGGAGCCTCTGCCAGCCAAGTATCTGGCGCCGTTCACGATGTCAAAGAACGGGCCTCAGCGGCGCACGAGAAGCGCCCCGTCGAGATCGGCCAGGGTCCGCGGCGAGAGGCCGAGGGTTCGCAGGCCGAGGCGGCCGGGTTCGGCGTCGTCCTTCCACAGAAGCACCACCGAGCCGCCCGGCAGATCCGACCACCAATCCTGCATCACGGCCCAGAGGCGCTCGCGCACGCCCCTCGACAGTTCGGCGCCGACGAAGACACCGGGCGCGGCCTCCGGCATGATCGAGGACAGGAAGCCGCGGTAGCGGTCCGCGACGTCGCGGGTCACGACCACCGTCATCGGCATCGGAAACCCCCCAACCTCACGGGTCGCCGTCCTCGAAGAGGGTCTTGATGCGATCGATCATGGCCGGGATCACGCCGTCGCGGCGCAGGCGCTCGGCGACGGTGCGGCGCGCGAGGCGCTCGATCGGCTCGAACGGGCGCTTCTCGTGCGCCTTGGCGGCCTTGAAGGCGCAGGGGACCGTGACGGTGTCGCGAACGAGGTCGGCGACGTCCAGCACGAAGCTCTGGCCGGATTCCTCGTGCACGAAGCCGAGCTGTGGAATGGTGGCGGTGGCGGCGACCGCGATCGCGGCGGCGCCCTCGACCGCCGAGGCGGCATGGTTGAGCGCCTGGTTCGGGATGTCGGCGGCGTTCGGGTTCTGGCGGTCGTAGCTGCGGCCCTCCCAGCGGATGGCGTAGCGGTCGGCCACTTGGCGATAGATCACCTTCACGCGCGCGCCCTCGATGCCGCGCAGCACGGCGATGTCCCGGTGCGGCAGCACCTCGCCGAGGCGAAGCGCGTACATGCGGCGCGCCACCTTCATCCGGCCGCCCTTCGGGTCGGCCCAGGCCATCGCCTGCCGGCGGGCGAGGGCCGAGGTGTCGGGCAGGAGCGGTTGCGCGGTATAGAAGCGCACGCCGCCTTCGCCGATCGCCGCCAGCGCGGTGTTGTGCCGGGCCAGGATGCGCAGCGCGTCGTGGCTCACGGTCGAGCCCGGGCCGAGCAACACCATCGAGAGGGACTGGTGCGGGATGCGGTAATCGCCCGCCGGCACCGTCTCGCTCCCAGCCGCCACGAACCGCAGGCAGCCGTCCTCGACCGTGAGGCTGCCGCGGTCGAGCCAGAGCAGCCCGTGCCGGTCGGCATGGGGCAGGCGTGCGGTCTTCAAGCTCGAGGCGTCCTTTCAGCATCGGCTCACACCGGCGGCCTGAGCAGCAGCATGCCGAAGCCGAAGGCGCGGTGGCGCCCGACACCTCGGGCGAGCAGGGTCGCGAAGGCGTCCGGGTCGCGCACGCTCAGCGTGCCGGTGACCACCGCGTCCGGATGGCCGGCCGCGCCCTGCATGACGGCGCTCGACGGCGGGATCTGGCGCAACGCACGGTCGCGGCCGCGCCGGAGCGTGCGGGTGAGGCGGAACGCGTCGAGCGCCGCGCCCTCCAAGCCTGCGCCGCCGGCCGCGAGCTGCCGGGCGAGCCAGTCGCGATAGACCTCGCCGCGGCTGACCGGCGCGGTCCCGCGGCCGTCCTCGACCGGATAGGCTTCCACGGCAGCGAGATAGGCGTCGTGCTCGCGCGTCCGGGTTCGGTCGCCGTCGCGGTCGCGGCGGACCGTCGGCCGGATGCGGGTGCGGAAGCCGAGCCGGGTGCCGGCCGCGAAGCGCCCCGGCATCGCCTTGGCGGCGAGCGCGCCGAGGCCGAGCGCCTCGCTCACCTCGGGCGCGGCGAAGGCGGCGGCGTGATCGCGCAGCACCGCCACGTCCGCGCGCGTGTAGGCGAGGATCTGCGGCGCGCCCTCGGTGCCGGGCCGGGCGCGCCGACGCGGCGGATCGAGCAGCACGAAGGGCTGGGGCGCATGCTCGCCGAAGGCCGCCTTGAGGATGGCGTGCAGGGCGTAGCCGAGGTCGTCGGGACCCTGCCGGGCGACCAAGCCGCGGTGTTCGGCCCAGCGCAGGAGCGGCCCCATGGCGGGCCGCATCTGGAGGAGGTGCAGCGTCATGCCGGGCCCGCCGGGCGCGGCAGCGAGCGGATGCGGACCATCCGGTGCCCGCCGTGCACGCCCGAGCGCCAATCGCGCGCGTCGGTCACCGGCCGGACGTCGTCGCGCGTCTGTCCGGCCTCACTCTCCGGCAGGAGGAGCCGGAGGCTCGCCTCGGACTCGTCGTCGGCCGGCGCTACCCGGGCCAGCGCGGCCGCGAGGTCGTCGGCCTCCGCGATCCGCCGCTCGGGATCTGGGTGGACGATCGGGCAGGCCGGCAGGCAGGGCTTGCGGCCGAGGAACAGGGGCCGGGCCGGGGCTGCGAGCGCCTGCGCGAGGTCGTCGAGGGTCGGGGCCACATCCGCCGGCTCGAGGCGCAGGGCGACGGCGCAGGAGACGTCGCAATCGTAGTCGCGGCGGCGGATGTGCGGGCTCTTGTAGGTGGCCGCGCCGCCGGCCCGCCCCTCCGGCCGGCCGCGGGTGGTCCAGCCCTGGTCGGCGGCCCCGAGCGCGGCGGTCTGGAAGTCGGTGATGCGCGCGCCGATGCGGTCGAGCCGTGCCGCGAAGACAAGCCGGTCCTGCAGCGCCTGTAGCCGCTCGTGCTCGCCGCGGCGGTAGCCGAGCGCGTTGGCCAGGAGGCCGGTGAGCAGGGAGGCGCCCGGAAACGCGGCGATCACGCCGCGCGCATCGACCGTCTCGCCGCCGAAGGCCAGCATCGGCGCCTCCAACCGGAGAAGGAGGAAGCGCGGCATCAGGCTGCCGTCCTCGTCGCGTCCGGCGCGCTCACGCGCCCGGCCGCCCAGGCCGCGAGCGCGTCGAGGGTCAGCGCGGCGCCGAAGCCGTCGGCGGGCGTGTCCAGGACCGAGAGGTGCGCACGCGCTTCGCCGCTTCCGTAGGCCGCGTCGAGCTTCGTGAGGTGACGGACCATTTCTATCATCGCATCGGCCGCGAGGTCGCCGTCGCGCCGCAGCGGCACCGCCTTGCGGAAGGCGCCCGCGAGGCTCCTGGGCTGGCGCGTCCCCGCCTCGACCAGCATCAGGTCGGCGTAGGCGTAGGGCGCGGTCGAGCCCTTCTTGGCGCCCGGCGAGACGGTCGCGATCAGGTGGAGCAGGTGCTCGACGACCTTCCCGGCAAGGTCGGGGTCTCCCGCGAGGTTCGAGACGAGCAGCGGCACGTCCACCACCACGTAGCCGTAGAACAGGCCGGAGGTGAGCTCGGTATCGAAGATGCCGCCCGAGCCCGCCGCGCCGGCCTCGACCCTCAGGTCGTCGACCATCGTGAAGTAGTCGCTCTCGCTCTCCTCGCGATGCACCGTGAAGGCGTGCGCGACGTGGATCGCCGCGTCCGTGTTGGCGTCCGGGTCGGAGGTCACCATGCGGCCGAACAGCGCCGCTTCGAGCCCGGCCGCGAGCGTTCCGGCACTCGCCAGCATCGCGGCGAGGTTGGCCTTGCCGGTACCCTTGGCGAGCCGCGCGTCGATCTCGGCGGCCGCCGACGTCGCGCCGGAGGCCGCCGCCGCGGCCTCGGCCGCGATCCGGGCGAGGTAGTCGATCTCCGGCTGCCCGAGCAGGATCGCCTGCCGGTCGCGCACGGCCGCGCTGTTCCTGCCGTACAGGTGTTTGACCAGCGCGGCGCCGACGGCCTTCACCACCTCCGGATCACCCGTGAGCCGCGGCAGGATGCGCCGCTCGACGATCTCCCGCGAGCGGATGCCCATGGGGGCGCCGACGCCCTTCAGCGCCCAGGCGTCCTCGGCCATCCGCCAATGTCGCTTGAGGCTCTGCGAGGAGACGCGGGTGCGGGTCGAGCCGCCGTAGGGCAACCGCTTGGCGAGGCCCGCGTCGTCCCGGTTGAGCAGGACGGCCGGATAGGACGACAGCGAGTGGATCTGAAGGAAGCGGGTCACGCGGCGTCTCCCGAGGGGGCTTGCGAGATGGCTTGCGAGATGGCTTGGGCTTGCGGGTTCCCGGCCCGGAACTCGGCCTGGTAGTAGCCGCGCGCGATGCGCTGGCGGACTCGGTCGGACCAGTCCCCGTCCGCCTCGGCCGACATCACGAGGCCGACCGCCGCGAGGGCGGGCAGGGGGCCGCCGCCCGCGACCAGGAAGCGGACCGCCCGCGGGAGGGCGACGAGGAGGGCATCGGGAGCGGCGTCGAGCAGGTTCACGAAGCGCCGCTCGCTGAAACCCGCCTCGAACAGCGCCTCGCCGAAGCGCCGCTCGGCCCGGCGGCTCTCGTCGCGCCAGAAGGCCGCCCGCGCGTCGGCCCCGTCCGGCTCCCTGTCATGCGCGGGCGCGCTCAGCGGGCCGGGCGATGCGAGCGCCATCGCGTGGATCACCAAGCCCCAGTCCCGGATTCCGGCCCCGTCGAGCCATCCCTGCGGCACCCGGTGCCGCGCGAGCAGGCGGTGGAGGGTCGGCTCGCACAGGGAACCGGCGGGATCGAGCCGGCGCAGCTCGGCCAGCGGCCCGGTCCCGAACGCGTCCACGTTCCGGAGGCTCGCCGCGATCGCGGCGACGATCCGGCTCCGGTCGGGCGGCCGGTGCGGCTCCGGCGTCTCAGGCTGCGTCGTCACGGGGCGCCTCCCGCCAGTAGGGCTGCAGGTCCCTGTTGCGGCGCGCGGCCGACCAGAACAGCGATTCGGCCCGGGCGAGCGCGCGTCGGCGGCGGCCGACGGCCTTCGACATGCCCCGGTCCGCCTCGACGATCAGCGGCCAGGCGACGTCGCGCACCAAGCGCCCGACCCAGCTCGCCCTGGCGTCGGCGGCCGAAGCGTCCGGCTCGAAGTCCCGCCACAGGTCGGCGAAGAACGTGGCGTCCACGGTGCGATCGAACCGCGCCAGGAAGTCGCGGGCGCGGGCCGCCGCGCCGCTGTCCCTGTAGTCGATCTGGTCCGGCCCGTTCTCGAACAGGGCGTAGAGCGCCGGCTTGAGCACGCGGTTCTGGATCTCGCCGGCCAGCTTGACGCGCTCGGTGGCGGCGGCCGCGAGCGGGTCCGTCCGGCGGTTGCTCAGCATCGCCGCGACGGTGTTGCTCACCGGTACGCGGCGCTCGTGCAGGCCCTCCGTCTTGCCCTGGCCGCGCGTCAGCGCCCGCGCGAGCACCGTCAGGCCGCCCGCGGCATCCTCGGCCGACACCCGCGCGAGCGGCGAGGGCACGTGGCTGTCCTGTCCGAACAGCAACCGGGCCATGCGGCGGTAGCCGAAGCCGCCGGCATCCACCGTCAGGACCTTGAGGCCGTCCTTGTCCTGCACCAAGGGCGCCCAGGGATCGCCGGTGACGCCGCCCGGAACCGGGACGATCCGGGGCGCCTTCGAGCCGCCGGCCTGCGCGGCGATCCGGCCGCCGGCGTCGCCGAGGCGCACCCGCCGGCAGATCTCGACGTACCACGGATCGAGCTCGGCCTGCCGCAGCGGGACGGTCCCGTCCCAGGGCCGCAGCCAGACGAGGGCGAGGCCGTCCTCGCCGGCATAGCCGGGCGGCACCGCGCCGGCGCGGCGCACGGCGAGCACCCGGGTCGGCAGCGCGAAGTAGAGCCCGTCGACCTCCCCGGCCCGGAACAGCTCCGCGAAGCGCCAGAGCGCCGCCTCGGTCTTTCCGGAACCGGTCTCGGATTCGAGAATGAGGATTTTTGCTGCGGCGGCGGCTGTCTCTCTCTGGATCGGGCGCGGCTCGAACGAAGGCCTGCCATCTGCGAACGCGGTCGCGAAGGATGCACCGACGCGCCGTTCGCCGGTGCGGAAGCGGCTCGCGTCGAGCCCGGTCTCGCGCAGCACGCTACGCGCGCGTTCCAGCGCGAAGGCCATCCGGTTCGGCTCACGCCCGTCCGCGAACGGGAAGAACGACTCCGCCGGGTTGGACCCCAACCAGTCGGCCAGCATGAGCAGGCCCGCGAAGATGTGCTGAAAAGCGGGGGCCGTGGGCAGCACCGGAGCTGCCTCGAAGGCGCTCCCGAACCATGTGTCGAGCGCAACCCGCATCGGCCCGAGCCGCGCGATCGGGTCGTCCGGCGTCAGGCGCCAATGGGCGGCGGCGTTCCGGACGTCGGTCAGTCCGAAGCCCAACCGGCGCAGGCCCCAGGGGCGGCCGTGATGGGCGAAGGCGGCATCGAAGAGGCCGGGATCGCCGGGCGGCAGCCACGCGGCGATCCGGTCGAGGCCGAGCGCGTCGATCAGGGCTGCGCAGATCGGGTCCGCTTCCCTGCTGCCGGAGAAGATCCAGGCAAGCTCGTCGATATGACCGACCTGAGCGGCGCTAGGATCGGATCGGGCCTGGAAGCCGCGATTGGCCTTGCCGATGTCGTGCAGGAAGGCGAGCGCGGCGAGCCGGACCGTCATCGAGCGCGCGTCCGTGATGTCGGGCGCGGCGACCACTCCGATCGCTCTGGCAACTGACGGCAGCGCAAGCAGACGCTGAAGGACCGCGCTGACGTCCGCCGAATGATCGACGAGTGAATGCCATCCGCCCTCTGCCCCACGCTTGGCCCAGAGCTCGTCGCGCAAGGGTTGGTTCCCCGGAAGGCCGTCGCCAATCACCCGATTCCAACCGTAGCGGAAGGGGACTTTGCCAGAAAGCGGATGGGCTGACGATCTCCAAGCGACAGGTGGTGCGGCTCCTGAGCGGTCCGCTCGATCGCTTCGTCGCCGAGGACCAAGCGGTCCTGCGCGCCGGCCTTGCGAACGCGGCCTGGATCAGCCTCGACGACACCTCGGCCCGGCATGCGCGGGCCGATGGCGTCACCACGCAGATCGGCGATGCGCGCTTCACGGCCTTCCGCACCGGCACCTCCAAATCCCGCCTGAACGTCCTCGCACCGCACCGCGCCGGGCACGGGGACTTCTCCTTGGCCTCGACGGGCAGGCCAAGCCGCGTCGCCTTGCGATCGCACCAGCGCCGCCGCATGCACCACGGCCCGGCAGGGCGCCGTCCTGCGCGTCCACCGCGATCACCGGAGGAGGGAGAGACCGCCCGCCGTCCGTGGAGCGGATCACCGTCGTGTCCTGGATCGCCAGGACGTGGCGGCCCGCGCAACGCGGGCCCTGTCCCCGCGGCGGCGGTCTCCACCGTCGCGTCCATCGCCCGGCGCGGTCGCCGCCCCGACCCCGGACGCTGAGGCCGCGACCGCCCATCTCGATCAGGCGGCGATCGCCGAACGGTCCCAGCGTCGCCGCCGCCATCGGCCGAACGCCCTGTCCATCTCGCAACAGGGAAGAGACACAGCCCCGACGCGCGAACCGAGATGCGTGGCTACGGTAGCCCGAAGAGGGAGGCCGATGGTCAGTCGAACAGGCTCGACACGCTGGCCTCCGTCGCCGTCCGGCCGATCGCCTCGCCGAGCAGTGGCGCGATCGTCGCGACGCGGATGTTGCGCGCGAGCTTGACGGCCTGCGTCGGCTGGATCGAGTCGGTGATCACCAGCTCCTTCATCCGCGAGGCGCTGATCCGCGAGACCGCGCCCCCTGAGAGCACCCCGTGGGTGATGTAGGCCGAGACCTCCTTGGCGCCGGCGTTGAGGAGCGCCTCGGCCGCGTTGACCAGCGTGCCGCCGGAATCGACGATGTCGTCGACGAGGATGCACGAGCGGCCTTCCACGTCGCCGATGATGTTCATCACCTCCGACTCGCCCGCGCGCTCGCGGCGCTTGTCTACGATGGCGAGCGAGGCGTCGATGCGCTTGGCGATGGCGCGTGCCCGCACCACGCCGCCGACGTCGGGCGACACCACCATGCGGTCGGCGGTGGTGAGCCGCTCCTTGATGTCGCGCACCATCACGGGCGCGGAGAACAGGTTGTCGGTGGGGATGTCGAAGAAGCCCTGGATCTGGCCGGCATGGAGGTCGAGCGTGAGCACGCGGTCGGCGCCGGCCTCGGTGATCAGGTTGCACACGAGCTTGGCCGAGATCGGGGTGCGGCCGGACGTGCGCCGGTCCTGCCGGGCGTAGCCGAAATACGGGATCACCGCCGTGATGCGCCGCGCCGAGGAGCGCCGCGCGGCGTCGATCATGATGAGCAGCTCCATCAGGTGGTCGTTGGCCGGATACGAGGTCGATTGGACGATGAACACGTCCTCGCCGCGCACGTTCTCCTGGATCTCGACGAAGATCTCCATGTCGGCGAACCGCCGGACCATGCACTTGGCCAGCGGCAGTTCGAGGTAGCCGGCGATGGCCTCGGCCAAGGGCCGGCTCGCATTGCCGGCGATGATCTTGATCGAGGACTTCATGCCTGC
>NZ_CAXTHR010000145.1:0-10310 GCF_964244095.1 uncultured Methylobacterium sp.
TGGCAGATGTTGGCGTGGCTGATGACGATGCCCTTGGGCACGCCGGTCGAGCCCGAGGTGTAGATCAGGTAGGCGGGATGCGCCGGCGTCAGGCCCGCCGCGCGGAGGTCCGGGGCCTCGGCCGTCGCGGGCGTGCCGGCGAGCAGCGCCTCCGGGGTCAGCGCCGGGGCGGCGTCCGGCGCGCCCGGCGCCAGGGCCGGCGAGACGAGCAGCGCCTTGGCCGCGGCGTCCGCGAGGCAGGCCGCGACGCGGTCGGCCGGCGCCTCGGCATCGAAGGGCAGCCACGCGGCCCCCGAGAGGGTGATGCCGACCTGAGCGATCAGCAGGTCCGGGCCGCGGGCCATCCACAGGCCGACCACGTCGCCCGGGCCGATGCCGCGATGGGCCAGCGCCGCCGCGACGCGCCCGGCGCGCGCGGCGACCTCGGCATAGGTGAAACGCGGATGTCGCCCGTCGGAATCCGTCGTCGCGCCGTCGATCAGGGCCGGATGGCCCGACCGCGCGCGGACGCTTTCCGTAAAGATCTCGGCCAGGACCTCGTCGCGGAGCAGGTCGGGCCGCGCGGGGCCGCGCAGGACCGCCCGGTCGGACATGCGCTCTGCGTCGCTGCGCCGGTCCGGCGCGGGCCGGGTCATCTCGGCGAGGCCACTCATCGCTTGCTCCGCTGCCGGCGCCGAACGGAGCCGGACCCGTGATCGTTTCGTCTTCGCCCCGTCGCGGTCGGCGCGGCGCGCTGCCCGTCCCTGAGGCCGGAACGTGCCGTTGTCGGGGCATGGGCCGTCGGAGCCCCCGCCGAAGCGGACCGGTCCTCTGCGATCGGATGTATAGCCCGCCGTTGAACGGCGCTTGAACAAATCCGCCCGCCGGCGAAGGATTCACGCCCAGCGCCACCCCGCCCCGTCGAGAACGAGGACGCCACCCTGGCGGATGCCGATCCGAGGCGCCGCCTTGATGCCGAGATGGCCGAGCGCCACCAGCATCGCCCGGGCGACGCCGCCGTGGGCGACGACGACGGTGGTCGCGCCCAGGCCGGCGAAGGCCGGCGCGACGCGCGCGGTCAGCATCGCGTAGCTCTCCGCCCCCGCGCCGGCGGGCCGGTAGCCCCAGCGGTCGCGGTCGCGCGCCCCGGCGCCGGCCGGATCGCGCTGCCGGATCTCGGCCCAGGTCCGGCCTTCCCAGGCCCCGAAATGAATCTCCTTGAGCCGCGCATCGGTGCGGTAGGCGGCCGGCGGCAGGTCGAGGCGGGCGCGCAGGATCTCCATGGTCCGGCGCGTCCGGACGAGTGGGCTCGCGACGAAGTCGGCCTCCGCGAGACCGTCGCCCGCCAGCGCCCGGAGGCGGTCGGCGGCCTGCTCCGCCTGGCCGCGTCCAACGGCGTTGAGGTCGATGTCGCGCTGGCCCTGGAGGCGGCCCTCGGCGTTCCAGTCGGTTTGCCCGTGGCGGACGAAGTAGATCGTCGGCACCGTCCTCACGCCCAGGCGGCCCCGGCCCCCGCGATCACGCGGCCCGTCCTTCGATCCCGTCTCGCCAGGGAAACTCGCAAGGGAAACTCGCCAGGGAAGCACGTCCGCGACTTCGCCGAAGGGTGGCGGCGGACACCCTCGGTGTCCGCCGACGACGCGCAGGCATGCAAGCCGGGTGCCCGGACTCGGAGCCATGCCCGATCCCGTCGGACCGGTGTCGACGTCGTCGGGAAGGGCGCTAGGCCCGGCCGCCGGTCGGCGGTAGAGGTGTGTCCATGAGCAGGAAGAACAACAAGCCGGATCGGCAGCGACGGGCGGCGGAGTCCGGTGCGGCGCGGTCGCCGGACGGCCCCGCGGGCGCGCCGGGGCCGGGCGCCGGCCACGCCCGGCCCGTCTCGCCCGCGGCCGCGGGGATCGTCACCGTGGCGCCGGGCACCCGCTTTGACCTGTCGACGCTCGATCCCGACGGCGACGGCGGCCTCGACAAGGGCGGGGCGAAGGCGGCGCTCGCCGCCGAGCGCGCCCGCATCCAGGCCGCCCAGGAGAAGCTCTACGCCGAGCGGCGGCAGAGCCTGCTGGTGGTGTTCCAGGCGATCGACACCGGCGGCAAGGACGGGACGATCCGCGCGGTGCTGGAGGGCGTGAACCCGCAGGGGTGCACGGTCGCCGCGTTCAAGGTGCCGTCCTCCGAAGAACTCGATCACGACTTCCTCTGGCGCTACCACAGGCATACGCCACGCCGCGGCATGATCGGCGTGTTCAACCGCAGCCATTACGAGGACGTGCTGGTGGTCCGCGTGAAGGGCCTCGTGCCGGAGCCGGTCTGCCAGGCCCGCTACGGCGCGATCAACGCCTTCGAGCGGATGCTCGGCGAATCCGGAACGCGTGTCTTGAAGTTCTTCCTCCACATCTCGAAGGACGAGCAGAAGGCGCGGCTGGAGGCGCGGCTCGCGGACCCGGACAAGTGGTGGAAGTTCGACCCGGGCGACCTCGTCGAGCGCAAGTCCTGGGACGCCTACCAGGCGGCGTTCTCCGACGCGCTCACCCGCTGCTCGACGCCGCACGCGCCCTGGCACGTGGTGCCGGCCAACCGCAAGTGGTTCCGCAACCTCGTCGTCGCCCGCACCATCGCCGACACGCTGGAGGCGATGGACCCGCGGTTTCCCGAGGCCGCGAAGGGGATCTCGGACCTGATCGTGCCGGATTGAGGTTTGGCTCCCTCATCCCCTCTGCGGGAGGTGGCCTGCGCAGCAGGTCGGATGAGGGGAGCCACGCTTCCGAAATGTCGCGCTGCCCCCCTCCCGGTCGCTCCGCGACCACCCTCCTCCGCAGAGGGGAGGGTTGCGGCGTCCCTCAATCCCTGTCGAGGCTGAGGTCCGGCGCGTCGGGGTTCTTCATCCCCACCACGTGGTAGCCGGCATCCACATGCAGGATCTCGCCGGTCATGCCGCGGGACATGTCGGAGATCAGATAGGCCGCCGTCTCGCCGACCTCGCCGATGGTCACGGTGCGGCGCAAGGGGGCGTTGTACTCGTTCCATTTGAGGATGTAGCGGAAGTCGCCGATGCCCGAGGCTGCCAACGTCTTGATCGGGCCGGCCGAGATCGCGTTGACGCGGATGTTCGACGGGCCGAGATCGGCGGCGAGGTAGCGCACCGAGGCTTCGAGCGCGGCCTTGGCGACGCCCATGACGTTGTAGTGCGGCATCCACTTCTCGGCGCCGTAATAGGTCAGCGTCAGCAGCGAGCCGCCGTTCGGCATCAGTTTCTCGGCGCGCTGGGCCACCGCCGTGAACGAGTAGCACGAGATCATCAGCGATTTGGTGAAGTTGCCCTCGGTCGTCTCGATGTAGCGGCCGGTGAGCTCGTCCTTGTCCGAGAAGGCGATGCAGTGGACGACGAAGTCGATCCCCTCGGGGAACACCTCCGCGGTCGCGGCGAACACCGCGTCGATCGAGGCCGGGTCGGTGACGTCGCAATGGCCGACGACGTGGGCGTCGAGGTCCCGCGCCAGCGGTTCGACGCGCTTCTTGAGGGCGTCGCCCTGGTAGGTGAAGGCGAGCTTCGCGCCGTGCGCGTGGGCGCTCCGGGCGATGCCCCAAGCGATCGAGCGGTTGTTGGCGACGCCAAGCACCAGACCGCGCTTCCCGGCGAGCAGAGTGCTGCCCTTCGCGCCCGCGCCGAGCCCGTCCGTTGCGTCGAAAGCCGCCATGCCACACCCGAAATTCGCCGCGGCGCTCGGGAAGCCGGGCCGTCCCGATCCCGGAGACGGCGGTTTCGCGCCGGGGGCATCCTTAGCGGAGCCACGCCGGGGACGGAAGTCCGGGCGCGGAGCCGGCTACTCGGCCCGCGCGGTGCGACGTGCCTCGACGAACGCGGTGAGCCCCGCATCCTCGGCCGGCAACTGGATCGCGGTCACGGCGAACAGGTCGCCGCGGGTGCCGTCCTTCTTCGGCAGGCCCTTGCCGCGGAGCCGGAAGGTGCGCCCGGAACTGGTCATTGGCGGCATCCGCATCTCCACGGCCCCGGTGAGCGTCGGCACCCGAATCGCGCCGCCGAGCACCGCGTCCTCTAGCGGCACGTCGACGGAGGCGCGCAGGTCCGCGCCCTCGACGGTGAAGTGGGGATGCGGCAGCACGCGGATCGTGAGCATCGCGTCGCCCGGCTCGGCGCGCGGCCCGCCCGGCTGGCCCAGGCCGCGGAGCCGGATGGTCTGGCCGTCGACGACGCCCTTCGGGATCATCACGTCGAACGCGCGCCCCCCCGGCAGGCCGACCCGCAGCTTCTCCTCGCTGCCGATCTGCTCCAGCGTGACGCCGAGTTCGGCCGACACGTCCTCACCGCGTGCCGGGGCGCGCTGGCCCGGACCGGCACCGCCGGCGCGGAACGCCTCGCCGAACAGGTGCGAGAAGATGTCCTCGCCGACGCCGCCCGCTGCGCCGCCGCGGCCGCGCGCCGCGCTGTTGAAGTCGAACCCGCCGGGGCGGGCGCCGCCGAAGCCCTCGAAGCCGGTGGCGCGGGGCTTGCCGTCGGCATCGATCTCGCCGCGGTCGAACTGACGCCGCTTCTCGGGCTCGCCCAGAATCTCGTAGGCGGCATTCGCCTCCGAGAAGCGGTCCTTGGCCTTGGCGTCGTCCTTGTTGCGGTCGGGATGGTAAGCCTTGGCGAGCTTGCGGTAGGCCTTCTTGATGTCGGCCTCGCCCGCGCCCTTGGGGACGCCCAGCACCTCGTAGGGATTGCGCATCGGTCTCTTGAACTTCGTGGTTTCGCTCGCCTGGCGGGTCGGCGGCGCGATCCGGCATGTGGGCGACGTGTTGCCGATAGGCAACGTCTGTCCGGCGAAACTCTGCGCAAGCGGCGCCGCCGTCAACCCGCCCGGCTCGTGCGGAGCCGCTTCAGCTCCCACTCGCCGCCCGACGGCCTGCAACCCGTCCCGCGCACGAAGCGGCTGCGCTCGGGCCCGATCACGGATGCGAGGAAGTCGCGGCAGATCAGGTCCTCGGCGACGTAGGGCAGGCCCGTCGGGTTGACCGAGCCGCGCAGGCCCGTCTCCGGGTTGTCCCACTTCACCGGCTTGCCGTTGCCCTGCGGATCGAGGGCGACCGCCAGCGCGGCGCTGGCCCGGCGCCAATCCTCCTCGCCCAGATCCGCGCCGAAGCTCGTGGGACGGCGGCCGATGCTGCCGGTCACGGTCGGCTCGTCGGACAGCCGCTCCGCCTGCGCTTCGGCGCCGGGATCGGGGCGGAAGATCAGCAGCGGCTGGCTGCAGGCGCAGAGCCCCGCGACGAAGCCGCAGGCCAGGATCGCCCGCACGGCCCGGCCCGGCCCGCGCGCCGCCGCGACCGGTTCCTTATTGTCGCGACGACGCATTACACCTGAACCCACGACGAAATGGCGCGTATGGGTGCTTCCACGTCGGTGCCCCCCGACCCGGATGTCACAGTGGAGGATTTAAGCCGTGGACGCGTTAACGATCGATGAGCCGGCCGCGCGCGATCCGGTCGCGCCCGGGGCGGCCGCGGACGACTTCACCCTGAGCGACGACCCCTTCGGCCTGTTCTCCGCCTGGATGGCCGAGGCCGAGGCCGCCGAGCCGGAGGACGCCAACGCGATGGCGCTCGCGACCACCGGTTCGGACAGCCTGCCCGACGTTCGGATGGTCCTCCTGAAGGGCGCCGATACCCGCGGCTTCGTGTTCTACACCAACGTCGAATCGGCCAAGGGCGAGGAACTGGCCCAGAACCCGCAGGCCGCCTTCGTGCTGCACTGGAAGAGCCTGCGTCGGCAGATCCGCGCCCGCGGCCCGGTGACGCGCGTGACCGCCGAGGAGGCCGACGCCTACTTCGCCAGCCGCCACCGCGACAGCCGGATCGGCGCCATCGCCAGCCGGCAGTCGCGCGCGCTCTCCGGCCGCGCCGCGCTGATGGCGGAGGTGGCCGAGCTGTCGGCCCGCTACGAGGACGGTCCGGTGCCTCGGCCCGAGCACTGGACCGGCTTCCGCATCGCGCCCGTGGCGATCGAGTTCTGGCGGAACGGCGCGTTTCGCCTGCACGACCGGGTCCGGTTCACCCGCGACGGCGCCGGCTGGAGCCGGTCGCGGCTGTATCCCTGAGCCGGCTCACGGGATCAGCGCCGGCAAGGGCGGCGCCACGCCGTCGGGCAGGGCGGTGCGGGCGACGTTCATCGTCATGGCGAGCAGCGCGTAATAGCCGTTGATCCCGGTGAGGTCGATCGCTCCCTGCTCCCCGAACAGAGCGACGAGGGCGGCGTAGGTGGCGTCGCTCACCGCCTTGTTGCGCTGGAGCTCCGTCGAGAAGGCGTGGACGGCGGCCTCCTCGGCCGACATCCCCTCCGGCCGGCGACCCTCCGCGATGGCCTGGGCGACCGCCGGCGCCACGCCGGCCTTCAGCGCGATCGGGTGGTGGATGTGCCACTCGACCTGCTGGCTCCAGGCGCGCGCGACGATCAGGATCGCGAACTCGCTGATCGCCAGCGGCAGCACGCTGTCGTAGCGCAGGTACAGGCCCATGTCGCTCGCGCGCAGCATCAGGTCGGGGCTGCGCAGCAGCGGCACGAACGGCCCGAAGACGGGGGTTTTCCGCGCCGCCGCGAACGCCGCGGCGGCCGCGGCCTGGGCCGCGGTGAGCCGGCCTTCCGGAATCTCCGGCATCCGGTCGATCGGGCGGGTCGTCTGCTGCATCGTCCTGGCATCCGGAAGGGGCACGGCGCGGGCCGCGGTCCGGCGGACATCCTGCCGCCCGGCCGCGGGGTCAAGAGGCTTCCCCCGTTGCTGCGGCGCGGCGAGGACCCTGGATTTCCGCTCCCGCTGCGCTTAGACCGGAGGAGCTGCGCGGCGGCAGGCCGGGGCGCTTCGCGCACCGGCCCCGAATGGAAGCGAGGCACGGCCTTGGCCACGACCGGAAACGAACGCCGCCGCGTGATGCTGCTCACCGGCGCGAGCCGCGGCATCGGCCACGCCACCGTCAAGCGGTTCTCGGCCGCGGGCTGGCGGGTCATCACCTGCTCGCGTCACGCGTTCCCTGAGAACTGCCCGTGGGAGATGGGGCCGGAGGACCACCTCCAGGTCGACCTCGCCGACCCGGAGGACACCGTGCGCGGCGTCCGCGAGGTCGCCGAGCGCCTCTCCGTCGAGGGCGGTCTGCTGCACGCGCTGGTCAACAACGCCGGCATCTCGCCCAAGGGCCCGGGCGGCGCGCGGCTCGGCGCCCTGCCGACCGACTTCGCCACTTGGCAGCGGGTGTTCCAGGTGAACGTCTTCGCCACCGTGCTGCTGGCGCAGGGCCTGCGCGACGAACTCGCCCGCGCCAAGGGCTCGATCGTCAACGTCACCTCGATCGCCGGGTCGCGGGTTCACCCCTTCGCGGGCGCCGCCTACGGCACCTCGAAGGCGGCGCTCGCCGGGCTGACCCGCGAGATGGCCGCCGATTTCGGGCCGCTCGGCGTGCGCGTCAACGCGATCTCGCCCGGCGAGATCGACACCGCGATCCTCTCGCCCGGCACCGACAAGATCGTCGAGCAGATCCCGCAGCGCCGGCTCGGGACTCCGGACGAGGTCGCCAAGGCGATCTACTTCCTGTGCACCGAGGCCTCGTCCTACGTGAACGGCGCCGAGTTGCACATCAACGGCGGGCAGCATGTCTGACCGGCGGTCCTGCCGGCCGGTCCCGTTCCTTCTCGCCGTCCTGTCCGCCGTCGCCCTGCCTGCCCTCACCCCGCCCGCCGCCGCCGAGCCGGCGGTGACGGTCCTCGACCTGCCGTTCCGGGCGACCGCGATGCGCGGGCCGCGCAGCGAGGTCTCCGTCGCGGTCGCGACCTCAGGGCTGATCCCGCTCGCGCGGCCGAGGGCGTCGGGCGCGGCGCCGGAGGCCGGCGAGGAGGAGGGCGCGCCCCTGGTCGTGGTCTGGGGCGAGGGCGGCGGCGCGGCGCTGAGCCTCGTCGAGGGCGCGATCCGCACCACCCTGCTCGGCGCCGAGGCGATCGAGGGGCTCGCCGCCGCCGAGACGCCGCGCGGGGCGCTGCCGGGCTCCCGCCGCGCGCTGTCCGGCGCGACGAGCGCCCACCTCAGCGGATCGACCCGCGCGACGGGCGCCGACGCCCCGGCCGCGGCCGGCCTCACCATCCGCGAGCGCCGGCCGGTGGCGATGGGCGGCGAGCCGAAGCCGGTGCCGGTCTCGACCGTCACGGTGCCGGCCGGACCGGACGGCGCGTTCGCGCCGTTCCGCCCGCGTGCGCTACGGCTGTCCGGCCGCCTGGCCTTCGTCGCGGCGACGCTTGGTGACGGCGACCGCTGCGGCCTCGCGGTGATCGCGCGCGCCGGGATCGGCGACTGGGCCGTCGCCGCGCGGACGCCGCCGCAGGAGGGCGCGCCGATGAAGATCGCCGCCGTGTGGGATTTCACCGGTGCCGGCGCGCTCCAGGTCGCCACCGTGCGGGGGAAGGCGGGTATGCTCCAGCTCTGGACGACGGATGCCGACCCGATGACCCTGGCGGGCGAGGCGCCGGGCTATGCCGCGGGCACCGGCGATGCGGAGCTTGCCGCCATCCTCAACGAGGGCGCCGGCGCGCCGGACCTCGCGCTCCCGACGATCGATGGCGCGGCGCTGGCCCTGGTATCGCTGAAGGGCGGCATCCGCGAGCGCGCGCGGATCGCCCTGCCCGCGCCCGCCGCCTTCGGGGTCTCGGCGCTGGGCGAGGGCCGGGCCGCGCGCCTGCTGGTCGGCCTCGCGGACGGCCGCATCGCCGTCGTCGCGCCCGGCGGGACGCGGCCGTGAGCGAGGCCGCGGCGAGGCTGTACCCGCTGCGGCCGTTCGTCGGCGCCTCGATCGCGGTGATCCGCGGCGACCGGGTGCTGCTCGCCGCCCGCGCCAACGCGCCGATGCGCGGGGTCTGGACCCTGCCCGGCGGCCTCGTGGAAGCCGGCGAGGCCCTCGCCGAGGCGGCGCTGCGCGAGTTGCGGGAGGAGGTCGGCCTGTCGGCCGAGGTGGTCGGCGTGCTCGCCCCGACCGAGATCATTCAGCGCGACGCCGACGGACGCATCCGCCACCATTACGTGGTCCATCCGCACGCCGCCCTGTGGTGCGGCGGCGAGCCCGCCGCCGGCCCGGAGGCCCTCGACGTCCGCTGGGCCACGCGCGACGAGATTTCGGGACTGGAGACGACGCCGGGCCTCTCCGGCACGGTGGCGGAGGCGTTCTCCAGGGTGCGGGCGCAGCAGGCGGCAGCCGCACCGTGAGCCTTTGCCGCGATCCTCGACCCGCCGCCCCGACCCATCCTCCTCATCCCAAGGTGCCGCGGCGAAGCGGAGGCTCCGAAGGAGCTATCCAGCCGCCTCGGCGGGTTTCGGGGGCCTCCTTCGAGGCCCGCGGGCACCTCCGTATGAGGGGGATGGGTTGGGTGATCGGCGTCGGGCTGGCGATCCTGTCCATCGCTGCCACGCCCCCCACCCTCGCGCAGCAGCGCGCGCCCGCGCGCCAGGTGCCGAAGCCCGCGGAGAAGGAGAAGGAGCCGCCCGCGCCCCCGGAGCAGGCGGCGCCCTACGACCGCGACCTGATGCGGCTCTCCGAGATCGTCGGCGCGCTCGCCTTCCTGCGCGGCCTCTGCGCCGGGCCGGACGCCGCCGAATGGCCGGGGCGGATGAAGGCGCTGATCGAGGCCGAGGGCGTCACCCCCGGCCGCCGCGACCGGCTCGCCGGCGCCTACAACCGCGGCTACCGCGGCTACGCGATCACCTACCGGGTGTGCACGCCGGCCGCGGACGAGGCCGCCGGCCGCTTCGTCACGGAAGGCGCGCGCCTGTCGCACGCCCTGGCGGGCCGGTTCGGCGGTTGATGCGGCCGTCTGATGCAACGCGGCCACACCGGACGAGCATCCGGGAAAACCGTCGCATTCGCGCGGCTGCGTTAACCGCTTCGCAATTCCCGGCTGGCCGCGGACCCGTGAGCCGCCTATCGTCCTTGCCGTACGCCGGGCGGTCAGCCCTCGCGCAACGGATGCGACGCGCCATGCAGAACAGCACTCAGACCGCCCCGTTCGAGGCCGACGTGGACGAGAAGCGCGCCGCCCTAGGCTACGTCTCCGAGGCGTTCGCCGAAGGCTGTCTCGACGGCCTCGACGGCGACTGCATGGCCCAGGCCGCCCTGTTCGCCGCCTTCCAGGAACTCGTTATGACCTACGGTGAGGAGGCCACTGCCCGCTACGCCGAAGGCTTTCCCGAGCGCATCCGCGGCGGCGCCTTCACCACTGCCCTGCAGCACTGACGGTTCCGGTGCGGGTTCAGGCCCGCGCCAGCGCCTCCTCGAACACCACCGCCTCGCCCCGTGACGGAGCG
>NZ_CAXTHR010000146.1:0-10304 GCF_964244095.1 uncultured Methylobacterium sp.
ATCAAGGGCTTCAAGGGCCTCGTCGAGGGCAAGTACGACGACCTGCCGGAGGCGGCCTTCTACATGGTCGGCACGATCGAGGACGCCCAGGCGAAGGCCAAGAAGCTGAAGGCGGCCTGAGGGCGAAACGCCGGAGCCCCGGCCCGCGGGCCGGGGCTCCGCGACTGACAGCACGCGCGGGACCCCGACATGGCCACCTTCCAGTTCGATTTCGTCGGCCCCGAGCGGACGTTGTATTCCGGCCAGGTCGAGTCGGTGCAGCTTCCCGGCACCGAGGGCGAGATGACGGTGCTCGCCGGCCACGCGCCAGTGCTGACCTCGCTGCGCGTCGGCGTCATCGTCGTCACCGAGCGGGCCAACAGCGGCAAGCGCATCTACGTCCGCGGGGGCTTTGCCGACATCGGCCCCACCGGTGTCACGGTGCTCGCCGAGCGCGCCGCGCCGATCGAGGAGCTGACGCCCGAATCCCTCGACAAGGACATCGAGGCGGCCGAGATGCAGCGCGACGCCACCGAGGACATGCAGAAGCGGGAGGAGCTGAACGGTCAGATCGTCCAGCTCCGGGAGACCAAGAACCTCCTGAAGCTCTGACGCGGGCGCGCCTTCCTCAGGGGCCGCCGGGATCGGCGTCGCGGGTGGGTTCCGGCGGCGGCGTCCGTCGATCGCTCGCCAGCGCCAGCGCGATCAGGCGTTCCGTCGCGTCGGGGCCTGCCGGACAGCCCTCGGCCAGCCAGAGCCGGCGCGCCGCCGCCAGCGCCCGTCCGATCCGCGGACCGGCCGGGATGCCGCGGGCGACGAGATCCGCGCCGCCGACCGGGAGGACGGGGAGGGGGCCATTCCCGAGGGCTTCCCAGGCCGCCGTCGCGGCGGCGGCGATCAGTGGCCGCGGCTCGCCCGCGGTCGCCGCCAGGGCCGCGCCCACGGCCTCCGTGCCATGCTCGGCGACGAGCGCACGCAGCGCCCGGGCGTCGATCGTGGCACGACCCTTCAAAGCGGCGAGCGCCCGCGCGTAGCCGTCGAGGGCGGCGTGCTCGGCCTTCGACAGCCGCAGGGCCTTGCGCAGGCGCGCGGCGTCGTCCCGCGTCGCCACCGCCAGCGCCGCCAGCCGCGTCGCCGCCGGCGCCTTCGCGGCGGCGACCCGCGAAAGCCGCCCGGCCTCGCCGACGCCGCCGGTGATGCGGGTAAGCAGGCCGGTCTCGCTCAGAACGTCGATCGCAGCGCGCGCACCGGGGGCCATCAGCAGCTTCAGGAACTCCGCCCGGACGCGCTCGCGGGACAGGGTCGCGAGGGCGCCGCGCGCGGCGATGCAGGCGGCGAGCCCCCCCGGGTCCGGCGGCCCGTCGCCGAAGCGGGCATGGAAGCGGAAGAAGCGCAAGATCCGCAGCGCGTCCTCGCCCAGCCGCGTCGCGGCGTCGCCGATGAAACGGACCCGGCCGGCTTCGAGGTCGGCGAGGCCGCCGACGGTGTCGGCGAGGCGCCCGTCGGCGCCGAGGAAGAGCGCGTTGACGGTGAAGTCCCTGCGCTCCGCATCGCGGCGGAAATCCCGGCCGAAGCGGACGATCGCGTGGCGTCCGTCGGTCGCGATGTCCTCGCGCAGCGTCGTCACCTCGATCGGCTCGCCGCAGGCGATCAGCGTCACGGTGCCGTGCTCGATCCCGGTCGGGATCGCCTTGAGGCCGGCGGCGCGGCCGCGCGCCGCCACGGCATCGGGCAGCAGCGTGGTGGCGAGGTCGATGTCGGCGGCGTCGATCCCGAGGAGCGCGTCGCGCACGCACCCGCCGACGAGGCGGGTCTCCTCGCCCGGCACGGCGAGGGCGGCGAGCGCGGCACGGACGCCCGGCCGCGCGAGCAGCCGCGCCGGACCGTCGACGGCGAGGGTCCGCATCAGCGGAACGTGCCCGGCACGAGCGTCCCGTTCTCCATGTGGGCCGGCACGAAGCCGGCGGCGTGGCGCTCGGAGAACAGGCCGGTCAGCACCAGCGAGGCGATCACGATGGCAAGGCCCGCCATGACGAGCCGGAAGAACTGCACGTCCCAGTGCGCCCGCCGCAGCGGGTTGCGGCCGACGAGCAGCAGGTAGGCGAAGAACAGCCCGAAGGGCAGCAGGAAGAGCGCGAACTCCTCCACGAAGCGACGCAGCATGAGACCCGTTCATTCGCGAGGGCGGATGCCCTCCACGCGCTCAGATAGGGGGCCGGAGCCGGCAAGAGCAGCGCCGCCGGCCTCCCGCGCGGCGAATCCGAGCCGCGCGTGGAGATTGTGCAGGATTCCCGCGGTGACGCCCCAGATCAGCCGCTCGCCGTAGGGCAGGGCGTAGAAGCGGCGCGCGCGGCCCTGCCAGTCCCGCGTGCGCAGGCGGTAGCGCGCCGGGTCCGTCAGGATGGAGAGCGGCACCTCGAAGATCGCGTCGACCTCGGCCGGGTTCGGGGCGAGCCGCGCCTCCGGATCGATCAGCCCGATCGCCGGCACGACGAGGAAGCCGGTCGCCGAGAGGTAGGGATCGAGGTAACCGAGCATCCGGACGCAGGCGGGGGCAAGACCGATCTCCTCCTCCGCCTCGCGCAACGCGGCCGCGAGCGGGCTCGCATCCCCCGGATTGATCTTGCCGCCGGGCAGGGCGACCTGACCCGAATGGTCGCGCAGGTGGCCCGCGCGCTGGGTCAGCACGACCGCGAGCCCAGCCGTGCGCGCCACCACCGGCACCAGCACGGCGGCGCGGCGGTGCGGCGGCGGCGGGATGACGGCGCTGCCGTCCGGCTCCAGGCTGTGGTCGCCGCGCGGGTTCACGGTCGGATCGTCCGGCCCCGGCGGATCGCGCGACAGGCCCGCTTCCGCACGGGCGAGGAAGTCGGCGAGATCCGCCTCGGCCGCGGGCGACCGCACGCGGCTCACGCGACCTCGGCCGGGGCGATGCGGTGGAAGCGGCCGCCGGCCGCGATCCCGAACCAGGGCACGCCGTCGATCGCGCGCGCTTCGCCGAGCGCGACGAGGTCGTAGGTCAGCGCCCGCGTCACCAGGGCCCACAGGCCGCGCCGCACGTGCAGGTAGGGTTTGAGCGCCCCGGTGCCGGTCTGCTCGAAGCGCAGTCCGTGCTCGGCATCGACGGGCACGAGGTCGTCAACGTTGGTGCGGAAGCTGATGCGGCGGGCCTCGCCCGCGCCGTCGACCGCCATCTCGACGGCGACGAAGGCGGCGTCCTCGACGGTGATGGCCAGCTTCTCCACCGGCGTCACCAGCACGGTGCGCCCGTCCGGCTCGCGCCGCAGGATCGAGGCGAACAGCTTCACGAGCCTCGGGCGGCGGATCCGGCTGCCGTCGTGGAACCACGTGCCGTCCGCGGCGATCCGGATGTCGATCGCGCCGCAATCGGGCGGATTCCAAGTCTCCACCGGCGGCAGCCCGCGCGCGGGCAGGCCGGCCAGCGCCGCGCCGAGGCGGGCGAGGGTCGGGTCGGTGGCGGGTTGCGCGCTCATCGCGCTTCTAGATAGGCGCGGGCGGCGGGGCGGGAACCGGGGCGCTCTCCGGGCGCCTGCGAAGGATCTTCCACACGCCGGTGGCGAGGGCGACGATGCGCTCGGCGTGCCGGACCTCGCAGCGCAGGAAGACCAGCGAGCCGGTGCGCTTGACCACCTCCGGCGCCACGGTGATCCAGTCGCCGATCCGCGCGGTGTCGATGAACTGCATCTCCATCTGGATCGTGACGCAGTTCGCCCCGTCGGCCGCCCGCATCGCGGTCTCGCCGAGCGCGCGGTCGGCGAAGCTCATCAGCATGCCGCCGTGGACGACGCCGATCAGGTTGGCGTGCTTGCCCGCGGCGCGGAAGGCGTAGGCGCCGTCCGCCGCGCGGACATGGACGGGGCCGACATGGGCGATGAAGCCGGTGTCGCGGATGGGGGCCCAGCCGGACGCATCCGGGTCTTCGGGTTCGGGCGGGGCGGTGTCGGGCGGCATGCGTCGGATGTCTCGACAGGGTCGGGCGGGCCTCGCGCATCCTCGTGCCCCGGCCGCGCCGCGTCCAGCGGCTCCCGGAAGAGCGCCGGCCGGTCGGCCCCGCGGGTCACGTCCCCCGGGGCTTCGCACGTCGCGTCGGGGGCGCCTCCAGCGGGTTCTCCGGCCAGGGGTGGCGAGGATAGCGGCCGCGCATCTCGGCGCGGACCGCGCTCCACGAGCCGCGCCAGAAGCCGGGCAGGTCGCGGGTGATCTGCACCGGGCGGTGCCCGGGCGAGAGCAGGTGGAGGACCAGCGGCACGCCGCCGACCGCCGGGTGCGCCGCCAGCCCGAACAGTTCCTGCACCCGCACCGCCAGCGCCGGGCCGCCTTCGGCCGCGTAATCGACGGGCAGGCGCGAGCCGGTCGGCACCTCCACGTGGGTCGGCGCCTGCGCGTCGAGGCGCGCGCGCAGCGCCCAGGGCAGCAGCCCGTGCAGCGCCTCGCCGAGATCGGCGGCGGTGACGGCGTCGAGGCCGAGCCGGCCGATGAGCGCCGGGGCGAGCCACGCCTCCACGGTCGCGGCCAGGGCGGCATCCGACAGGTCCGGCCATGCCTCGCCCTCCGCGGCGCGCAGGAACGCGATGCGGGCGCGCCACTGCGCGAGCGCCGGTGTCCAGGGCAGCCGGTCGAGGCCGAGGCCGGCGATCCCGCGGGCGAGGATGCGGGCGGATTCGGCGTCCGGCGGCACCGGCAGCGTGCGCTCGCCCAGGGTGATCGCGCCGAGGCGGCGCAGGCTGCGCGCCCGCAGCGCGCAGGCCGCGGCATCGAACGCCACCTGCGTCGCCGCCGCGATGCGGTCGGGAAAACCCGCCTCGATGGCCTCACGGGTGATGGCGGCGGCGGCGAGGATGCGGGCGTTGCCGGCAGCCCCCACGATGTCGGCCACGACGAGGAACGCTTCGCGGGCGAGCGGCGAGGCGGGGTCGAGGCGCCCGGCCCGGCCGTTAGCCATCACGAACTCGCCGTCGCGCCCGCGGGCCTTGGCCACCCGGTCGGGATAGGCCAGCGCGAGGAGCGATCCGGCCGTCGGCGCGGGCGCGCCGCGATCCTGCGCCGCGGACCCGGTCGTCGCGGATCGCGCCCAGCCCTGCGCCATCCGGCGCATGTCGGCGGCGCGCCGGCCGTGGTCGCGGCGGAATACCGCGACGCGATCGGTAAGGTCGATCGCGTCGCCGCCCAGGCCGCGCTCGACCAGCACCGCGGCGAGGTCGGCGGCGGCTCCGGCTGCGGCTCCGGCGGCCACCACCATGCGCGCGAGCCGCGGCGGCAGGGGCAGCGCCCGCAGGCGCGCGCCGGTCGGGGTGAGCCGCCCGTCGGCATCGATCGCGCCGAGGTCCCGCAGCATCGTGCGCGCCTCGTTCAGGGCCGGCGGGGGCGGAGGATCGAGGAAGGCGAGGGTGCCGGGGTCGGTCACGCCCCATTCGGCGCAATCGAGCACCAGCCCGGCCAGATCCGCGCAGACGATCTCGGGGCGGGCGAAGGGTTCGAGCGCCGCGGTCGCGGCCTCGGCCCAGAGCCGCCAGCACACGCCGGGTTCGGTGCGGCCGGCGCGGCCGCGGCGCTGGTCGACCGAGGCGCGGGACGCGCGGGCGGTCACGAGGCGGGTCAGCCCGAGCCCGGGCTCGTAGACCGGCACCCGCGCGAGCCCGGAATCGACCACGATGCGCACGCCCTCGATCGTCAGCGAGGTCTCGGCGATACTGGTGGCGAGCACCACCTTGCGCGCGCCCGGCCCCGCGGGCGCCACGGCGCGGTCCTGCTCGGCGGGCGTGAGGGCGCCGTAGAGCGGCGCGAGCGTGGTCCCGGCCCCGACCCGGCCCTCCAGCAGCGCGGCGACGCGGCGGATCTCGGCCTGGCCGGGCAGGAAGGCCAGCACGGAGCCCGGATCGGCCCGCAGCGCCCGCAGGACCGCCTCGGCCATCGCGTCCTCGATCCGGCGGGTCGGGTCGCGCTCGGCGTGGCGGGTCTCGACCGGGAAGGCGCGCCCCTCCGACGCGATCACCGGCGCGCCGCCCAGGAGCCGCGCGACGCGGGCGCCGTCGAGCGTGGCCGACATCACCAGGAGGCGCAGGTCCTCCCGGAGCGCCGACCGCGCGTCGAGCGCCAGGGCGAGGCCGAGGTCGGCGTCGAGCGAGCGTTCGTGGAACTCGTCGAACAGCACAGCGCCGACGCCGGAGAGTTCCGGGTCGCCGAGGATCATCCGGGTGAAGACGCCCTCGGTGACGACCTCGATCCGGGTGCGCGCGGAAATCCTGGAGCCGAGGCGCACGCGCAGGCCGACGGTGTCGCCGACGCGCTCCCCCAGGGTCGCGGCCATGCGCTCGGCGGCGGCCCGGGCCGCGAGGCGCCGCGGCTCCAGCAGGACGATCTTGCGGCCGTCCAGCCAGCCGGCGGCGAGGAGCGCCAGCGGCACCCGCGTGGTCTTGCCGGCGCCGGGCGACGCGACCAGCACCGCGGCGCCTCCCCCGGCCATGGCCGCGCCGAGCGCCGGCAGCACCGCATCGATCGGCAGCGCGCTCGGAGACGGAACGGTCGCGGGAAGATCGGACATCGCGGCCGCTGATGCCGCGATGTCCGCCGCGGGGCAACCGGCGCGATCACGCCGCGCCGCTCACGCGCGCAGGTGCATCACGAAATCGCGCGCGAAGGCCGGGAGCGCGTCGAGGTCGCGCAGGCACAGCGTCAGGTCGCGGGTCGCCCACGGCTCGGTCAGCGGCACCACGGCGATGTCGAGGCCGCGCGCCACCCGCCGGGCCATGCTCTCGGGTACGATGCCAAGGCCGACGCGGGCGTCGACGAGGCGGCAGACCGCATCGAACCCGCGCAACTGCACGCGCAACCGCATCGGGCGCCCGACCCGGGCCGCCTTGTCGGCCAGGAACCGGGTGAGCGCGCTCGCCCGGTCGAGCCCGACGAGGTCGTAGGCAAGCACCTCGGCGAAGGCGACCGCCGCGCGCCCCGCCAGCGGATGCGTGCCGGCGGCCACGAGCACGAACCGGTCCTGCCGGAACGGGAAGGTCTGGAGATCGCCGGTATCGACCGCGCCCGACAGGATGCCGAGATCGGCCGTGCCGTCCGCGACGCGCCCGACGATCTCGTCGGAAGTGTGCTCGTCGATCTCGACGCTGATGCCGGGGTTCTTCGCAAGATAGGCGGCCAGCGCGTCGGGGAGGAACTCGGTGAGCGCGTTGGTGTTGGCCAGCACCCGGATCTGCCCGACGGTGCCGTCGGAGAAGGCCGACAGCGCGTCCTGCATCCGCTCGATGCCGGCGATGAGGCCGCGGGCATGGGCGAGCAGCGCGCGGCCCGCCGGCGTCGGGGTGACGCCGAGGCGGTTGCGCGTCAGGAGCGCGGCGCCGAGGGAGGTCTTCATCGCCCGGATCCGGGTCGAGGCGGCGGCGAGCGCGAGGTTGGCGCGTCCCGCCCCGTGGGTGATCGAGCCGGCCTCGACCACGTGGCGGAACAGGGCGAGATCGACGAGGTCGAAGCGCAGCACCGCGTCGTACCCTTCACGTCGGACTCCGCCGCCCGTGAAGTCCGGCGGCCTTCCCTCACCCTCCGCAAAGGGCTGCCGGATTCACACATCGCGCAGGGCGAGCGACCCCATCCTTCGCCGTATGCGAAGGCTTCGTCAACGAGGGCCGCATTGCGAACCGCTCCGAAGTGGCGCGTAGGCTCGGCGCGGAACGAGCGGGCGGGGGCGGCAGGGCATGGGAGGCGAGGCGGCGATCCTGACGACCGGCGCGCTGCTCGTGCTGTGCATGGGGCTGTGGGCGACGGCGCTGGTGGCGGAGATCGTCACGGCGCTGCTGTTCTTCGCGCTCGCCATGCTGCTCGGGCTCGGCACGCCCGCGACGGTGTTCTCGGGCTTTGCCGCCTCGGCCTTCTGGCTGGTGATGTCGGGGATGGTGGTGGGCCTCGCGATGGTCCGCACCGGGCTCGGCGCCCGGCTGGCGCAGACCTTGAGCCGGCACCTGTCCGGCTCCTATCCGCGCTTCATCGGCGGGCTCGTGGCGTTCAGCTTCGGCCTCGCCTTCGTGATGCCGTCCAATCTCGGGCGCATCGCCCTGATGATCCCGGTGACGCTCGCGCTCTGTGACGCCTTCGGGCTCGTTGCCGGGCGCCGGGGCCGGGTCGGCGCGGTGATGGCGGTGGGGCTCGCGACCCCGATCCTGTCGGCGGCGATCCTGCCCGCCAACGTGCCGAACCTCGTGATGGCCGGCGCCGCCGAGCGGCTCCAGGGCCTCCACCTCACCTACCTGCCCTATCTCTGGCTGCACGCGCCGGTGCTGGCGCTGGTCAAGGGCGTGGTGCTGGTCGCGGTGATCGTGCGGATCTGTCCCGACCGGCTGGAGGCGGGCGCCGCGGCGCTCCCGCCCCTGCCGTCGGCCTCGGCCGCGGAGCGCCGGCTGGCGCTGATCCTGGCCGGGACGCTCGCCCTGTGGATGACCGACGGCCTGCACGGGATCGCCCCGGCCTGGGTCGGGCTCTCGGCCGCGGTGATCTGCCTGATGCCGCGGGTCGGCGTCCTGCCGGCCGACGCCTTCGCGCAGGTCTCGCTGCGCACCTGCTTCTACATCGCCGCGCTGCTCGGCCTCGTGGCGCTGGTCGACGAGACGGGGCTGGGCGCGCGCCTCGGCCACGCGCTGCTCGCGGTCGCCCCGCTCGCCCCCGGCGCCGCGGCGCAGAATTTCGCGGTGCTGACCGGCATCAGTACGATCCTGACGCTCGTCGTCACCGCCAACGGCGCGCCGGCGCTCTACACCGCGCTCGCCGGCGAAATGGCCGGCGCCAGCGGCCTGCCGCTCCTCGACGTGGTGATGGTGCAGGTGGTGGGCTACGCGACCCTGTTCTTTCCCTACCAGGCGCCGCCGATCGTGTTCGCGCGGGAACTCGGCGGGGTGTCGCTCAAGGACGCGACCCGGGCGACCTTCGCCTACGGCGTCGCCTCGCTGCTGATCGCCGCGCCGCTCGACTTCCTGTGGTGGCGGATCATCGGGCGGCTGCCGTGACGCGCGGCAGGCGATACCGGATCGGAATCGTCAGCGCCGGCCGGTCATGCCGCATTGCGGCGCGGCGCCCGGCGCTCTAGCCCAGGCAGATTAGAGACGGTCCAGTTCGCAACGCGAGGCTCCCGCACGATGGCACCCACCGCCCGCCCCTCGGTCGCCCAGCCGCTCTCGCCCCATCTCCAGATCTACCGCTGGACCTGGACGATGGCGATGTCGGTGTTCCACCGCATCACCGGCACGGCGCTCTACGGCGGCACGGCCCTGGTGGCGGTCTGGCTCGTGGCGCTCGCCTCGGGCCCGGCGGCCTATGCCTGGGTGGCGTGGTTCTTCGGCTCGTGGATCGGGCGGATCGTGCTGTTTGCCTACACCTTCGTGCTGCTGCACCACATGCTCGGGGGCCTGCGCCACTTCGTGTGGGATGCCGGCTACGGCTTCGACCGCGACAAGCGCATGGCGCTCGCCCGCGCCACCCTGATCGGCTCGGCGACGCTGACGCTCGTCGTCTGGGCGCTCGCCCTGCTGGTGCGCTGAGGAGACCCGCCCATGGCCAAGGCCAAGATCCTTCAGGACCCGCAGGTCTCGATCCGCACGCCGCGCGCCCGCGTGCGCGGCCTCGGCGTCGCCCATCACGGCGTCGGGCACTGGTGGATGCAGCGGCTGACGGCGGCTGCCAACGCGCCGCTGATGCTCGCCTTCGTGGCGATCATCGCCCTCATGGCCGGCCGCACCTACCCGGAGGCGGTGGCCCTGGTGTCGCACCCGGCGGTCGCGATCGTCCTGATCCTGGCCGTGGCCTCGGTCGCGATCCACATGCGGTTGGGGATGCAGGTGATCATCGAGGATTACGTCCACAGCCCGGCCCTGAAGATCGCGGCCGTGTTCGCCAACAATTTTTACGCGGTCGTCGTCGCCGTGGCCTGCCTCTACGCGATCCTGCGCGTGGGGCTCGGCCGCCTCGTCTGACCCGTCAACAAACGCCCAGGGAGCCGCAAGCCATGGCCGCCAACGGAACCGCGAACGCCTACACCATCATCGACCACACCTTCGACGTGGTGGTCGTCGGCGCGGGCGGCGCGGGGCTTCGCGCCACGGTCGGCTGCTCGCAGGCGGGCCTGCGCACCGCCTGCATCAGCAAGGTGTTCCCGACGCGTTCGCACACGGTGGCGGCGCAAGGGGGCATCTCGGCCTCGCTCGGCAACATGGGGCCCGACGACTGGCGCTGGCACATGTACGACACCGTGAAGGGCTCGGACTGGCTCGGCGACCAGGACGCGATCGAGTACCTCGTGCGCAACGCGCCCG
>NZ_CAXTHR010000147.1:0-8385 GCF_964244095.1 uncultured Methylobacterium sp.
AGAGCATCCACATCTTCCGGGAGACGGTCGCCGAGACCGAGAACCCGGTGATGCTGTACTCGATCGGCAAGGATTCCTCCGTGCTACTGCACTTGGCGCTGAAGGCGTTCGCGCCGGGGCGCCTGCCGTTCCCATTGATGCACATCGACACGACCTGGAAGTTCAAGGAGATGATCGCGTTCCGCGATGCCCGAGCGAAGGAACTCGGGCTCGACCTGATCGTGCACACCAACCAGGACGGGCTCGCGCGCGGCATCGGCCCAGTGAGCCACGGCTCGGAGGTGCACACCGACGTGATGAAGACGCAGGCGCTGCGTCAGGCGCTGGACAAGCACCGCTTCGACGCGGCCTTCGGCGGCGCGCGCCGCGACGAGGAGGCGTCCCGCGCCAAGGAGCGCATCGTCTCCCTGCGCACCGCGCAGCACCGCTGGGACCCCAAGCGCCAGCGCGCCGAGCCGTGGCACCTGTACAACCTGCGCAAGAAGCGCGGCGAGTCGCTGCGCATCTTCCCGCTCTCGAACTGGACCGAGCTCGACATCTGGCTCTACATCGAGCAGGAGCGCATCCCGATCGTGCCGCTCTACTTTGCCAAGCCGCGGCCGGTGGTGGAGCGCGACGGGCAGTTGATCCTGGTGGACGACGACCGCCTGCCGCTGGCGCCGGGCGAGACGCCCAGGCAGGTCAGCGTCCGCTTCCGCACGCTCGGCGACTACCCGCTCACCGGCGCCGTCGAGAGCGAGGCGGACACGCTGCCGGCGATCATCGGCGAGACGCTGGCCGCCCGCACCTCCGAGCGGCAGGGCCGGGTGATCGACAAGGACGGCGCCGGCGCCATGGAGCGCAAGAAGCAGGAGGGCTACTTCTGATGACGATCCATCAGGCGCCGGACGCGTTCGGCTACGAGTCGTTCCTGGCCGCCCACCAGCGCAAGGAGGTGCTGCGCTTCATCGCCTGCGGCTCCGTCGACGACGGCAAGTCGACCCTGATCGGCCGGCTGCTGCACGACACCAAGCAGGTCTTCGACGACCAGATCACCGCGCTCCGGCGCGATTCGCGCAAGCACGGCACGCAAGGGCAGGAGGTCGACCTCGCGCTGCTGGTCGACGGCCTCCAGGCCGAGCGCGAGCAGGGCATCACCATCGACGTCGCCTATCGCTTCTTCTCCACCGACCGACGCTCGTTCATCGTCGCCGACACGCCGGGCCACGAGCAATACACCCGCAACATGGCCACCGGCGCCTCGACCGCCGACGTCGCCGTGATCCTGGTGGATGCCCGGCAGGGCCTGACGCGCCAGACGCGGCGCCACGCGCTCCTGGTCTCGATGCTCGGCATCCGCCGCGTGGTGCTGGCCATCAACAAGATGGACCTCGTCGGCTGGTCGCAGGCGACCTTCGACGCGATCGTCGCGGGCTTCTCGGCCTTCGCCGAGACCCTCGGCTTTGCCGAGATCCGGCCGATCCCGCTCTCGGCCAAGAACGGCGACAACGTCGTGCTGCCGGCGATCTCGGCGCCGTGGTACGCGGGCACGCCGCTGCTCGCCTATCTCGAGACGGTGCCGGTGCGCGAGGCGGCGCTCGCCGCCCCGTTCCGCATGGCGGTGCAGTGGGTGAACCGCCCGAATTCGGACTTCCGCGGCTTTTCCGGCCTGATCGCCAGCGGCAGCGTGAGGCCGGGCGACGCCGTGTCGATCGCGCCGTCCGGGCGCGCCTCCACGATCGCGCGGATCGTCGGCCCCGACGGCGACCTCACGTCGGCGCGGGAGGGCCAGTCGGTGACGCTCGTGCTCGCCGACGAGGTCGACGCCTCCCGCGGCAGCGTGATCGCGGCGGCCGCCCACCCGATGCGGGTCTCCGACACCCTCGACGTGCGCCTGTTCTGGGCGGCCGAGACCGGGCTGGCGCCCGGCGCGAGCCTGCTCGCCAAGATCGGCACGGCGACGGCCAACGCCGTCGTCGCCGAGATCCGCAGCCGCATCGACCCGGAGACGGGCAAGCCGGAGCCGGCCCGGACGCTCGCGGCCAACGACATCGCCGACGTGACGCTCAAGCTCGACCGCGCGGTGGCCTTCGACCCCTACGCCGAGACCCGCGACACCGGCGGCCTGATCCTGATCGATCGCGAGAGCACGGACACGGCGGCCCTGGGCCTGGTCCGGGCGCCCGCGGCGGCACCGGCACCGGCACCGGTCATCGGCAGCACGCGCTTGTTCGCGCGCCTTCGCCGGGCGTTCGGGGGCTGATCTCGGGCGCCCGGCTCAAGGGTCCCTGCCGGTTGGGGGGTCCGCAGGCGGGCTCGGACCGACAGGCGACTGGGCTCGGGTCGGATAATCCGCACATGCGGCAGGTGGGAGCCCGAGCCTTCACACCCGCAGGACCACGAACCGGATCAGCAGAACGGCCAGCAGCAGGCCGAACAGGCCGCCGAGCTTGAAGCAGAGCCAGACGACGAGAAGGCCGATCCCCAGGACGGCGGCGATGCCGATATGGGCCTTGCCGAGGGCCGCGATCGACGGATCGGGCGTCGGTTCGTAGAGGGTTTCCGGATCGTTGCGGTCGGGTGCGAACGGCGTGCCGTCGACGATGAAGGCCGCGATCTTCGGCCAGTGCGGCTCGGCGATGCCGGCGCCGTGGCCGCCGCGCAGATACTTGAACTCGGTGATGGCCGGCCGCTTGCCGGCATCGCGGAAACCGTCGAAGCCGGCACCGCCGAGATCGAACTTCCGGAACCACTCGACGCTTTTGGGCAGCAGGGCCACCACCCAGTCGCCGCCGGCGCAGACGTTCTGGAACCGCGCGACCCGGCCGGAATCCACCAGCGGTAGCCAGGGATAGTCGCGCCGCACCACGCTGCCGGCAAACAGAACGTTGCGGAAATGCAGGGCCGGGTAATCCTGCAGCGCACGGGCCGCGAGATAGGTGCCGTTCGAGTGCCCGACGTAGTGGAAATCCGACTTCGGGTATTGCGCGAAGGCGGTCACGTACTGGTCCATGAACCACTCGACCTTCTCGCGCCGGATCCACGGCAGCACGAAGGGCAGCATCGCGAAATAGCCGTAGCTCGGCGTCCAGCTTCGGAAGACGGTCGCCTGGTTCCGCCCGGTCGGGCTCCCGGCGGCCCGGACGCGCTCGGCGATGCGGTGGGTCCAGAAGCCGTCGTCGCGGATGCCGTGGATCACGAAGACCGTGTCCCTCACCGTCTCGTCGACGCCCTCGATCTCGTCCGACAGCAGTGCCGGGTCGAGGGCGATCGTCGAGAGACCGACGCGCCCGCGTTTGAGCGCGTCCAGGACCAGGACCCGGCGTGCCTGCGCGGCGGCGTCGCCTTCCAGGATCACCGCCTGCTTGTGGTCGGTGAACGGCAGTTCGATCAGGAAATAGTCCTGCGCCTCCGGGCCGGGGTCGGGCGGATCGTTCGGGCCGGCGATCAACGCCTGCCCGGTCCCGTCGACGGTGAGATCCACCTGATCGACCGGGGAGACGAGGTCGTCCTGGGTGCCGAGGAGCTGGATCAGGATCGGCTGGTCCGGCCGCGCCGGATCGCGCGGATGCGATGCCTGCTGGCTGCGGCGGTAGGCGAGCCAGTTCAGCCGGGTCTGCGCCATGAAGGGGGCGCCGATGCGGAAGTCGAACGCCGTCGGCGTCCAGCCCGGTACGAGGTGGCCGACGAGGCCGACGATGTTGAACAGGATGGAGTAGATCCAGCCCATGCGCGCCGAGATCTTCCAGCCGCGGTTGAACGCGGCGAGCATCACGACGCGCTCGACCTTGTCCGCCCAGGCGCGCGGCTTCTCGGTTGCAAGGTCCCCCTCGGCCCGGAAGTCGTCGGGACACCCGGCCGCGACGAGGAACGTTCGCCGGGCGATCGTCGCCCCGACGCTGTGGCCGACGAGGACGATTCGCGTCGGCGCGGCCTCCTGCACCCAGCGGTCGATCTCGGACAGGAGGTCGGCGACGATCCGCGTCGCGCGCGTCCCCGACAGCCAGCGTGCGTAGGGCATCTCCGGGACGCGGACCACCGTGCCCGGACCGTAAGCCTCGCAGGCGGCGGCGCGCACGTCCTCCATGCGATGGGGAAGGACGCCGAGCCCGTGCACGACGACGACCAGCGTCGTCCCCGACCCGACCGGCTTCGCGTGCTCCTCGGGCATGACCGAACCTTCCCGTGTACGATCGAGGCTAGATCGGTTGGTCCAAAAATCAATGCTGATTTCGCGCGATGCGTCCGGAAACTGTCTTCGGTTCGACAATCACCGGACACGTCGAGCACGCGGTCGGCTCGCGATCCAGCCGCGAAACCCGCTTCACGCCAGGGTGAAATGCAGCTCACCCAAGCCCTCAAGGCTGGAGACGATCGCGTCGCCGGGCTTGAGCCACGTGCGCTCGGCGCGGGGCGTCTTCTCGCCGAAGATCACGCCTTGGGGGGTGCCGGTGTAGAAGATGTCGCCGGGCCTGATGGTCATCACCTTCGAGGCGAAGCTGATGAGTTGGCGACAGTTGAAGATCATGTCGTTTGTGTTCCAGTCCTGCCGCACGGCACCGTTCACCTTGGTGACGAGGCGCAGGTTGTTCGGATCGGGCACGCGGTCGCTGGTGACGAGGTAGGGACCGAGTGGCGCGAAGCCGTCCGAGGTCTTGCCGATCATGAACTGCGAGGTCAGCGTCTGGAGATCGCGGGCGCTGAAGTCGTTGCCGGTGCTGTACCCGGCCACGTAGTCGAGCGCGTCGGCCTCGGAGACGTCGCGACATTCGCGGCCGAACACCATCACCAACTCGGTCTCGTAGTCGAACTCGCGGGCGGCATGCGTGGGCAGTGTGATCGTACCGCCGTGGTGGTTGAGCGTGTTGTTGTACTTGTTGAACAACGGTGGGTCCTTGGGCACCGGCGTGCCGGTCTCCTCGGCATGCTTGCGGTAGTTGAAGCCCATCATGATGATCTTTTCCGGCCGCGTGACGAGCGGGCCGTAGGCGATCGTCGCTTCGGGAATCGTCAGCCGCCGGTCGGGGGCGGCCTCGGCGGCGTCGATCACCGCGCGCAGCATCGGACCCTTCCCGTTCTGCAACAGGTCGTCCATGTCGGCCGGAACGGGCAGACCCAACGCCTTCCCGGCGGCGGCCACGTCGAGGACGCCGTCCTTTGTCTTGACGCCGAGGGTGTAGCCTCCGTCTCGGCGCATGTTGATGAGCGTCATGTCACGCGGCATCCCGAAGGGGGCGGATGCCCCCGACGGGCTGGTGGCCGCACGGGCCGGCGCCGCCACGGCCGCGGCCGCGAGGCCGGCCGCCGTCGCCTTCAGGAAATCGCGTCGATCACCCATCGTTCGTCTCCATCCCAGGATCGCCGTTTTCCGGCGCGGTTCCCCGTTTCGGGGCTCGGTGCCCGCGGCGGTCGGACCGCATCGGGATGGGGAACATGCGCCGATCCGGGGGCGGTGTCAGGCCGCGCGGGCGACAGGGCGGCGGGATTGTCCGGGCCGTTAGGCGGCTTCGTGCGCAACCGCGAGCCCCCGGGCCTCCGCCGGCACCGCATAAGAACACCGCAATGCGTCCTGGTCGGGGATCGCCAGCCGCTCCGCTTGCGCATCGGCGTCGGCGCAGCTTGCCGCCAACGCGAGGATGGCGTGCGGCCGGGCGCCCCGGCGCGAGGGCCGGAAGCCGCTGCGGTACACCGGCATCACAAGAGAGAGCGTCCAGCGCCGCGACGTGCTGCGCGAAGCCCATCGTTGCGGGCAAGGCCGAACGCGTCGCGCAACGCCTGGGCGGATGTCGAGCCGGACCGCACGAAGCGCAGGTCGAGGACGGAGCGGCCCGTCCCAGTCGGGCGACGGGCCGCCGACACCCGCCGTCGCGGCGGCCAGCGGAGGGGAGCGTTGTGCGCGACGCGTGACGACCCGCCTCGCTCCCCGGTCGCGCGCCTTGAACGTCGGCGGACCGGCGACTAGGGTCCGCGCCGCCGCCGAAGGGCGGACAGACCTGCCAGACACCGGAGCACCGCCCCATGGGCTTTCTCGCCGACGCCCTCTCGCGCGTAAAACCCTCCGCGACGATCGCGATGACGCAGAAGGCGCGCGAGCTGAAGGCCGGCGGCATGGACGTGATCAGCCTGTCGGTCGGCGAGCCCGATTTCGACACGCCCGAGCACATCAAGCAGGCGGCGGTGGAGGCGATCGCCCGCGGCGAGACCAAGTATCCGCCGGTCTCCGGCATCGTGCCCCTGCGCGAGGCGATCGCAAAGAAGTTCAAGCGCGAGAACGGCCTCGACTACGCGGTCTCGCAGACCATCGTCGGGACGGGGGGCAAGCACGTGATCTACAACGCGCTGCTCGCGACGCTCAACCCCGGCGACGAGGTGGTGGTGCCGCGCCCCTACTGGGTGTCCTACCCGGAGATGGTGGTGCTGTGCGGCGGCACCCCCGTGTTCGCCGAGACCGACATGGCGCACAATTTCAAGCTCCAGCCCGAGGAGCTGGAGCGCGTGCTGACGCCGAAGACCAAGTGGATCATCCTCAACTCGCCGTCGAACCCGTCGGGCGCGGCCTACACGCGGGACGAGCTGCGCAAGATCACCGACGTGCTGATGCGCCATCCCCACGTCTGGGTGCTCACCGACGACATGTACGAGCACCTGACCTACGGCGACTTCGCCTTCGTCACGCCCGCGCAGATCGAGCCCGGGCTGTACGCGCGCACGCTCACCATGAACGGGGTCTCGAAGGCCTACGCGATGACCGGCTGGCGCATCGGCTACGCGGCCGGCCCGGAAAAGCTGATCAAGGCGATGGACTTCGTGCAAGGGCAGCAGACGTCGGGGGCGTCCTCGATCTCGCAATGGGCGGCGGTGGCGGCGCTGGACGGGACGCAGGCGCACCTGGCCACGTTCAAGGCCGCCTTCCAGGAGCGGCGCGACCTCGTCGTCTCGATGCTGAACCAGACCAAGGGCCTGCACTGCCCGACGCCGGAGGGCGCGTTCTACGTCTACCCGTCCTGCGCGGAGACGATCGGGCGCACCGCCCCGTCGGGCAAGGTCATCGCGACCGACGAGGACTTCGTCACCGAGCTGCTCCAGGCGGAAGGGGTCGCCGCGGTCCACGGCTCGGCCTTCGGCCTCGGCCCCAACCTGCGGATCTCCTACGCCACCGCGACGAAGACGCTGGAGGAGGCGTGCCACCGCATCCAGCGGTTCTGCGGCGCGCTGCGATAGGCCTAACGTAGAGCGGGGTCCGCGAAGGGTCGGGCGCCGAAGGGGTCGGACCCGTGCGTCGTTCGACGAGAAGCAGCCGCATGCCAACCATCGCCATCATCGCGCCGGGCGCCATGGGGAGCGCGGTCGCCGCGCGCCTGACCGGGCACGGCGCCCGCGTCCTGACCTCGCTGACCGGGCGGAGCGGGACGACCCGCGCCCGCGCCGAGGCCGCCGGCATGGTCCATGCCGGGGATGCCGACCTCGCAGCCGCCGACCTCGTCCTGTCGATCCTGCCGCCGGCGGATGCCGCGGCGCTTGCCCGCCGCCTCGCCCCGAGCCTCGCGGGGGCGCCGCGCAAACCGGTCTACGTCGATCTCAACGCGGTCTCGCCCAACACCCTGCACGGCATCGCCGCGACGATTGCGGAGACGGGTACGCCCTTCCTGGACGGCGCGATCCTCGGCCATCCGCCGAGGCCCGGCGCCGTCGGCCCGCGCCTGTACGTGTCCGGACCCGGCACCGGACCGGCGATGCGCCTGCGCGACCTCGGCCTCGACATGCGCGTCTGCGAAGGGGGCATCGGCGCCGCCTCCGCCCTGAAGATGAGCTACGCCGGCATCAACAAGGGGCTCACGGCGCTCGCCGGGCTGATCGTGCTCGGGGCGGAGCGTTCCGGCGCCGGGGCGGCGCTCCGCGCGGAACTCGCCGAGAGCGAGCCGGAGCTGCTCGCCCGCTTCGGTCGCGCCCTGCCCGACATGGTGCCGAAGGCCGGCCGCTGGGTCGCCGAGATGGGCGAGATCGCCGGCTTCCTCGCGCCGGACGCGGCGGGGGGACAGGTGTTCGCGGGCGCCGCCGCCTTCTATGACCGGTTGTCGTCGCCGGCGGGCGCCGACGAGGTCGCGGCGCTGGAAGCCTTCGCCGAGGCGGCAGGCCGATCGTCGCGGACGGGCTGATATGCCGAAGCTTCGGTTGCCGGCTCAAACGTCTTCACCTACATCGGCGGTCCCCGCGGCCGATGCGCCTGAAGGTTTCGCGAGCCCGCTCGGGCCTGCATGGACGCGGGGTCGGCAGTGACGGGGCGGCCCGGACCAGTTCTCTGGACCGTTCCCATGAATCCTGGTGGGCCGGGGTGCTGCAGGCGTGTCGGAGGCGCGGGGAACAGGAACCGCGAATCCGGCGCATGGCCCACATGAATCCCTGGCC
>NZ_CAXTHR010000147.1:8485-10213 GCF_964244095.1 uncultured Methylobacterium sp.
TGGCCCACATGAATCCCTGGCCTGCGTGAATCCGGCGCCCCGTTCCGGGACGATGCGCGGTGCGGTCCTTTCGGTTTCGTTCATGCTCTTTTGCGAGGGTGGTCGCAGGTCGGGGAACCGGCCGCGTGTCACTGCGTTTAGTCGGGCTTGACCATCATGCGGGGCCTCCTCACCGGCGGCGTCAAGGCGATCCTGGCGATCGCGGCGCTCTCCACCGCCGCCCACTGGGCGCTGCGCGTCCAGCGCGGTCCCGCGCCGGACGGCCACGGCCTGTCGAACCAAGCACTGGCGAGCCTGCCCGACCCGGCCACCACGGGCTCGATCGAGCCGCGGAAGGTCGAGCGCATGGCAGTCGCCCCGCCTGCGCCGAAGGCGTCCGCGAGCCTCGATCAGGACCATCTGTCCGCCCTGATCGCCAGCACCACCGGTACCAGGACGAAGGTGCAGAAGGCCATCGCCAAGCGTTGAACCCCGATCTCGACGAGACCGACGCGTCCTGGTCCGGCCCCCGCGACCGCGGTGCCGCACGGAACCCTCGCCACGGCGATCCGTTGGCCCGGTCACACCCCGATCGAAAGGAGGCACCGCATGGCCAATCCCGGCCTCCCGACACCGCACCCGACGCCCGGCGACCTGCCGCCGCCGCCGCAGCCGGACGACCTGCCCGACATCGGGCCGACCGGCCCGCGCACGCCCTATCCGATCGACGATCCGGGCATCGACGAGCCGGGCGGCCCAGGCTCGGAGCCCGACGTGTTCCCCGGCGCTCCGACCGATCCGGGCGTGCGGATGTAGGACCGGCTCAGGGCTCCCACGGCGATCAGGGTCACCACGGAAAGAAGGGTTTCGATCCGCAAGCGGTGCTCTTCGCGGACGGTCCGGTCGAACGAGGCACGGATCGCCGTGGGGCCCTCAATGCCCGCCGTGCGACGTGCGCACGTCGCGGGGCGCCGCGAGGATCTCGGAAAGGCTTGTCGCCACGTGACGGGCCTCTTCGTCCGTCAGGCGGAGCTGGAACGGCGGAAGCGCGCCGGCCTGGAGCGCGACGACCGCCTGCCCCTGGTCGTCGGTGCCGACCTCGATCGCGGACGAGGTCACGTCGAGCATCGCGATCTCCCCATCGCCCATCTCGTCGGCCAGGTCGGGCTCCTCGGGTTCGTCGATCGCGGTGAGAAGCTGGCCCACGGCGCGCACCAGCGCCCGGGCCGCGCGGGCATCCATCACCACGGCGGTCGCCTGATCGTCCTTCTGGAAGGCGAGCTGGATGTTCGCGCCCTCCAACGAAACCGAGATACCTGCCATGGATCGCCTAACAGCCTGACCGCGAACCCGTATATGCACCGCGGACCCCAAGAATCCCAGACGCCGGGCGCACGCTTTCGCGGCTGGTCGGGCCTAAGCAGGCATTCGTGGCCTCGTCCACGAATGCCTGCTTCGATCTCTTTAGTGCCGCATCGTTTTTTCGCGCGAACCGGCGGCCGCTTCGCGCAATGATGCATTAGATCGGACGACCCCGCCTTGTTGCCGCCGCAGGGAACGCCCACCTTGAGGGGACGGCGGGCACATCGTTGAGACGGACGCCCGTTGCGGGTGCCGCATCTCATGTCCCGCCGCTCATGATAGACTTTGAGGAGGTCGATCCGTTCGCGCACGATGGCGCGGGGGCTCGACCCATCGACGATACGAGGTTCTCGACGTGAATACCGGTACCGTGAAGTGGTTCAACGA
>NZ_CAXTHR010000148.1:0-10184 GCF_964244095.1 uncultured Methylobacterium sp.
GCGGAACGGCTCGCCCTCCTCGAACAGGCGGTAGGTGTTCTCGATCGCCACCGTGGCGTCGTCCACGAGGATGCCGACGGCGAGCGCGAGGCCGCCGAGCGTCATCACGTTGATGGTCTGGCCCAGCGCTGCGAGGATCGCGAGCGATGTGAGGATCGAGAGCGGGATCGAGATCAGCACGACGATGGTCGAGCGCCACGAGCCGAGGAACAGCAGGATCGTCAGCCCGGTGAGGCAGGCGGCGATCGCGGCTTCGTGGACGACGCCCTCGATCGCGGCGGAGACGAAGACGGACTGGTCGAACAGCGGCTTGATCGACATGCCCTCGGGCGCCGCGGCGCGGACGTCGGGCAACGCCTTCTTGACGTTGTTGACCACGTCGAGCGTCGAGGCGGTGCCGTTCTTGAAGATCCGCATCAGCACCGAATGCAGGCCGTCCGAGCGCACGATGTTGACCTGCGGCGGCCCGCCGTCGCGGACGTAGGCCACGTCGCGGATCAGCACCGGCTGGCCGGCCACGACCTTGATCGGGATCTCGTTGAGCGCCGAGATCGCGTCGGCGGTGGCGTTGAGCAGCACCGGGTATTGCTGCTCGCCGATCTTGACGAGGCCCGAGGGCACCGTGAGGTTCTGCACCGTCATCGCGTTGGTGACGTCGACCGCCGTCAGGCCGAGCGCCTGGAGCGCGTGCAGGTCGAGGTCGACCATGATCTGCCGCGGCGTGCCGCCGAAGGGCGAGGGCAGCGTCGAGCCCGGCACCTGCACGAGGCGCTGGCGGATGCGGTACTGCGCGTAGTCGTAGACCTTGGTCAGGCTTTCCCGGGTGGAGGTCAACGCGAGCTGGATCACCGGCACCGAGGAGGCGGAGAAGCGCAGCACGATCGGCGGCTGGACGCCGGGCGGCATCGCCGAGCGGATCGCGTTCATCGCCGACACGGTCTGCGCGATGGCGAGGTCGATGCTCACGTCGGTGTCGAAATACACCTTCTGGACCGCCGTGCCCTGGAGCGTGGTCGATTCCATCCGCTTGATGTTGTTGACGTTGTTCGAGAGCGAGAACTCGGCGTAGGTGGTGATCCGCCGCTCCATCTCGGGCGTCGACAGGCCGGTATAGGTCCACACCACGACGACCACCGGGATGTCGACGATCGGCAGCACGTCCTTCGGGGCGACGACGATCGCGCCCGCGCCGGCGAGCGTCATCAGCACGGCGAGCACGTAGGTCGTGATCCGGAACTTCAGCGCGTACTGGACGAGGCCCATGCGGTCTCCGCGATCCCGGTGCGGCGGGGATCATCGCATCATGAATGCGGCGTGCACCGGACGCGAGAATTGTTTCGTCAACATGTCCGGGATCGCCGGCGGCGGCGATGCCGCAGGTTCACGCCCGGCGTCGCGGGCGGTCCCTGCCCGGCGGCCGCGTCCCCGGTGTCTCCCCGGCGCCGGGGCAGATGCCGCGCAGGGCCGTCCACTCGGCCTCGCCGAGGATGCGCCTCGTCCCCGTCCCCGGTCCGGCGAGGGTGCGGATCGTGGCGGCCCGCTCGCGGGTGAAGGGATGGCTGCGCAGGAAGGCCGGATCATCGTCCACGTCGTCCGCGGCGATGCGCTCCAGGATCGCGGCGAGCGCCGCGCCGTCACCGCCGGCCCGTGTCACCGCGTCGACCGAATAGGCGTCCGCCGCCCGCTCGGCGTCGCGGCTGTAGCCCGCCGCAAGCACGGCCTGCCCCAGCGCCACGATCACCGTCGATCCGGTGAGATCGCCGAGGACCAGGCTCAGCAGGAACGAGGTGCCGGACCCCTGGATCAGAGCGCGGGTCGGATCGCGGACGGCGACGTGGCCGAGTTCGTGCGCCAGCACGCCGGCGAACTCGTCGGCGCTCCGCGCCCTGGCGATCAGGTCCGAGAGCACGACGACGCGGGCGCCCGGCAGCGTCAGGGCGTTGGCCGTCCCGTGGCGGCGGACCGTGACGCCGAGGCCGGCCGGCAGGCCGCGACCTGCTACGAGGCGCGCGACGAGGCGGTCGAGCGCCGCGCGGCCGGCCGGGTCCGTGCAGGGCTGCGGATCGCCGAGGAGGTCCAGGACCTGTCCCTCGACCACGGCGCCCAGCCGCGCCTCGACGCCGGCCGGCACCAGCGGCGCCAGGAGGCCGGCCGCCGCCGGCATCCCGAACAGGGCCGCGAGCAGGACCGCCATGCCGACCGCGAGCGACCCGAGCACGAGGCGGAGCGTCCCGCCCGTGCCCTCGGGGCGTTTGCGCAGGTCCGGGCAGCGTGCGGCGAGGACGAGCGCGAAGGTCTCGTCCATCACCTCGACCTGCCCGGGATCGCCGGCGATCCCGAGGCGCAGCGGCGGCGCGGGCGCATCGCCGGCCCGCAGGTCGATCAGGCTCCAGTCGCGGCGGACCTCCGGCCCAGCGATCTCCAGGCGCGCGCCGAGCCGCAGGACGACGGGATGGGGCGTGGCGCTGCGGCCGTCGAACCAGCGGCCCGGGGTGGTGACCGGCTGCATCTATCGCCGTCCGCGACCCGTCCGGGCCGGCGTCTGGTCCTGTCGCGGACGCGACCTCGTTACGCGGACGGAACCCGCTCCGCTCGACATCGCTAGAACCCGATCTGCAAGGCGCCGCCGACGTCGAGGGCGTCGGCGAGACCTTCGTTGAGGCCGCTGCCGGGCCCGCGGCCGGCGGCGAGGATCGCGGCGAGCCCGTCCGCGTCGACGATCGCCGTGGTGTCGGCGACCGCGGCCCAGAGGCGGGCCTGGACGACGCGCACGTGCAGGACCGCGAAGGCGAGCGCCCCGCCGAGATAGAGCAGGCCGGCCCCGAGGCCCAGCGCCCACGCCGTTCCGTCGCCGCCCGCCGCCCGCGCGGCGAGCCCGATCAGCGCCGCGATCAGGACGACCACCACGACGAAGCCGAGGAGCGAGAGCGCGTAGACGAGGTAGGGCCAGTAGAACTGCCGCGCCCGGAGCGTCGAGACGAGGCGCACGGGACCGAGCCCGTCCCTGTGCAGGCTCGCCGCGTTCATGAACACCCGGGTCTCGCGCGCCCGGTAGAACGGCACCAGCAGCAGCGCCAGCGGGATGCAGGTCGCGGCGGTGATGCCGAGCGCGACGGTGAGCGTCGCGATCCGCCCCCCCGCATAGGCGGGATTGAGCATGAGGTCGTCGGCCGCGCCGCCGGGCCGGGCCACGAACAGGTCGGTCGGCAGGGTGAAGTGGTTGGCCGCGAGCATCGCCAGCACGACCGCGAGCACGGGCAGCACGGCGACCGCGTAGAACAGCAGCCACGCCCCGAGCAGCGCGCGCCCGCGGGCGTCGGAGGCCATCCGGCTGGCGCCGATGCGGGTGTGGCCGATGCGGTAACGCTCCAGGCTCGCGCGCATGAACGGGAAAGCGAGGCCCAGCGTCAGCAGCGTGAGCACCCACCACAGCGCGGCGCGCGCGGCGTAGGCGAGGCCCGATCCGTCCTGGCCGAGGCGGATGCCGCGCCACAGGGTGCGCATCGCCCGGTAGCGCCGGCCGCGATAGAGCGCGAACTGCCCGAGCACGAACAGCGCGGCGAAGGAGAGGACGGCCGAGTACGGCGCCATCGCCGGGAACGCCACGGCGGCCCCGAACAGGCCGACATAGACCGGCACCAGGACGGCGAGCGCCACCAAGAAGCCGAGGAACAGTTCGCGCCCGGTGCCGGCATACTCGGCCGGGCTCCCGTCGACGACGGTCCGGCACCAGAAGAAGCGCCGCAGGTCGGTGACGTACCAGAACCGGTAGATGCCGAAGGTGACGAGCGAGAGCAGGAAGCCCGCGACCGCGAGCCCGGTCAGGCCGCGCAGGCGGCCGTCGAAGGCGACCGATCCGGTCCGCGGCATCGTTCCCATCGCAACCTGCGGGTTTGAGGCGGTCAGCGGAGCAGGGCGGACTTGTCGACCTGGAGCGCCGCCGCGATCTCGTCGAGCGCCTTGTGCTCGACCGCGCTGATGCCGCCGAAATCGGCGACGTCCGCCGCGATCAGGAACACGTCCTGGCGCTGGCCGATCGGCCGGTCGGCGATGGATGCGACGTGGCGCAGGTTCTCGATCCGCCCGGCGCGGGTCTTGGCACGGGCGATGCCCTCGTAGAGCTCCTGCTCGATCCGCAAGGTGTTGTAGGATTTCTGGAGGATCGGGTTCGCGCGCATCCCCACGATCGCCGACTCGACCTCTTCCTCGTCCACGTCGCCGTCGGCGACCGTGACGTTGGCGGCCGCCGACACGGCGGCCTGAAGGAACAGCGCATCGCCGGCATAGGACATGATCGTGCGGCCGAACCGAAGAATCGCGTCCTGAAAGATGCTCATGCCCACCTCCCACCACTCCGTCGCCGCGTGAGGCCGACCCGGCCGACGCGACGCGCACCTTCAAACGGGAGCGCGGGACCGCTCCGTGCCGCCGGGAACAGCCGCGGGACGAGTGGCAGGGATCGAACGGACCAAGTCAAGCACTTCCCGGCCGCTCCGCGCCCGCGATCCTCAGACGATCGTCGCGTCGCCCGGCCCGTCGCGCCCGAGACGGCCGGTCGCACCGCCACGGCTCGCCGACGGCGGCGCTTCCGCTTCCGAACGCGCGTCCTCGCCCAGGTCGTCCTTCACCCGCCAGCTCCGGAACGGACCCGTCCGTCCCGGTGGCCTCGCGACCAGCGGTCCGGCAGGGTTCGGTTGGGCATTTGACGCTGCGACGCGCGAAACCTAGACCGCTCGCACGCATTCACGGCACGTGGCGGAGACGGATGATGGCGAAGGTCGCGTTCCTGGGCCTCGGCGTGATGGGCGGCCCGATGGCCGGGCATCTCGCCGGGAAGGGCCATTCGGTCACCGTCTACAACCGGACGGGGGCGAAGGCCGAGGCCTGGGTCGCGGCGAACGGCGGCACGCGGGCCGGCACGCCCCGCGAGGCGGCGGCCGACGCCGAGATCGTGTTCGCCTGCGTCGGCAACGACGACGACCTGCGCGGCGTCGTCCTCGGCGCCGATGGGGCGCTTGCCGGCATGCGGGCGGGCGCCACCTTCGTCGATCACACCACCGCGTCGGCGGAAGTCGCGCGCGAACTCGCCGAGGCCGCGCAGGCGAAGGACGTCGGCTTCATCGACGCGCCGGTCTCCGGCGGTCAGGCCGGCGCCGAGAACGGCGTGCTCACCGTGATGTGCGGCGGCGAGCCGGCGACCTATGCCCGCGTCGAGGCGGCGATCGGGTCCTATGCCCGCGCCTGCCGGCTCATGGGTCCGGCGGGCTCGGGCCAGCTCACCAAGATGGTCAACCAGATCTGCATCGCCGGCCTGGTGCAGGGCCTGTCGGAGGGGGTGCACTTCGCCAAGCGCGCCGGGCTCGACGTGGAGGCGGTGCTCTCCGTGATATCGAAGGGCGCCGCCGGCTCCTGGCAGATGGAGAACCGCGGCGCGACGATGAACGCCGGGACGTTCGATTTCGGCTTCGCGGTGGACTGGATGCGCAAGGACCTCGGCATCCTGCTGGACGAGGCCCGCCGCAACGGCGCGAGGCTTCCCGTCTCGGCGCTCGTCGACCAGTTCTACGCCGAGGTCCAGGCCATGGGCGGCAACCGCTGGGACACGTCGAGCCTCGTCGCGCGGCTGGAGCGTTAAACCGACGCCCTCACCCGATCTCGACCGCCGCATCCGGATCGAGCCAGCGCCAGTCCGGGCCCATCTGATGGCGGAACCAGGTGAACTGGCGCTTGGCGTAGCGCCGCGTGTCGGCCTGCCCGCGCAGGATCGCTTCCTCCAGGCCGATCGCGCCGTCGAGATGGGCGATCAGGCCCGGCACGCCGTGCGCGCGCATCACCGGCAGCATCGGATCGAGGCGGCGCGCGCGCAGCGCCTCGACCTCGCCGCAGGCGCCTTGCGCGACCATCGCGCGGAAGCGTGCGTCGATGCGGGCGCGTAGAACGTCGCGCTCCGGCGCCAGGAAGATCTTGCGGAGCGTTCGACCCGCCAGCGGGCCGGGAATCCGCGCGCCGTGGAAGTCCGCGATTGGCCGGCCGGTGGCGGCGAGGATCTCGAGCGCGCGCAGCACCCGCGCCCGGTCGCTCGGCCGCAGCGCCGCGGCGCCGGCCGGGTCGCGGGCGGCGAGGTCGGCGTGGAGCGCGGCGGTCGCCCGGCCCTCGGATTCCCTGCGGATCGCCGACCGCACCGCATCGGGCACCGGCGGCAGGTCCGACAGGCCCTCCTCCAGGCTGCGGAAGTACAGGCCGGTGCCGCCGACGAAGACCGGCAGGCGCCCGTCGAGACCGCCCAGCACGGCCGCGGATGCGCGGGCGAAGTGGCCGGCGGAGAAGTTCACCGCGCCGTCGACATGGCCGTAGAGGCGGTGCGGCACGCGCGCCTCCTCCATTTGGTCCGGTCGCGCCGAGAGGATGCGGAGGTCCGCGTAGACCTGCATCGAATCGGTGTTGACCACGACGCCGCCGTGACGGAGGGCGAGCCGGCTCGCCAGCGCCGACTTGCCCGAGGCGGTGGGCCCTGCGATGAGGATCGCTTCCGGCCGGTCCTGCGACGGCGCGTGGTGTGGCGGCAACACGAAATCCCGGCTCCGATGGCGCTCGTCGCGATCCTGATAGCAAACGAGGCCCGCCCCGCCATCACCGACGCGGTGCTGACCGAGGCGCGGGCGGTGCTGGCCACCGGGCACCGGCCGCGAATTCTGCACGGAACGGTCGCGGCCGAGATCCCGGTGCCGGGCGCGCTCGCGGCGGCGCCCGCGCTCACGGAGCGCCTGCGGACGGCGCTGGCCGGCGAGCCGATCGACGTGTCGCTGCTGCCGGCCGACCGCCATCGGCGCAAGCGCCTGTTCCTCGCCGACATGGACTCGACCATGATTGAGCAGGAATGCATCGACGAACTCGCCGAGACGATCGGCCTGAAGCAGCAGGTCTCCGCGATCACCGAGCGCGCGATGCGCGGCGAGATCGCCTTCGAGCCGGCGTTGCGCGAGCGAGTCGCGCTCCTGAAGGACCTGTCGGCCGGAGTGGCCGCCGCGCTGATCCGCGACCGTCTGACCCTGACGCCGGGCGGGCGGACCCTCGTCCGGACGATGAAGCGGCACGGGGCGCATACCTGCCTCGTCTCCGGCGGCTTCACGCTGTTCACCGGACCGATCGCGGCGACGCTCGGGTTCGACGCACACCACGCCAACCGGCTCGGCCTCGCCGACGGGCGCCTCACCGGCACGGTCGAGGACCCGATCGTCGGGCGGCCGGAGAAGCGAGTGACGCTGATCGAGCTGCGCACCCGCCTGGGGCTCGATCCGGCCGAGACGCTCGCCGTCGGCGACGGCGCCAACGACCTCGACATGCTGGCCGAGGCCGGCCTCGGCGTCGCGTTCCGCGCCAAGCCGGCGGTCGCCGCGGCGGCGGATGCCCGGGTCGAGCACGGGGATTTGAGCGCGCTGCTCTATCTCCAGGGCTTCACGGCGAGCGAGTTCGTCGGCTGAGGCGCCTCAACGGAAGCTCCGCGACAGCGCGACGACCGCTCCTAGGATGACGACCGTCTGAAAGCCGATCGTTCCAAACATCCATTTGATGATTTCGGACTTCATCGTTTCGATATCGGCCTTCGTCGACAGTCTCAGTACGTCGATGTCGGCCTTCGTCGACAGTCTCAAAGCGTCGATATCTGTTCTCGTAGACATTCTCAAAGCATCGCTGTCGGCCTTCGCCGAGACCCGTACCGCATCGCTGTCAGCCTTCGTAGATAACCTCAAAGTTTCGATATCGTCCGTTATCGAGACCTTCAGCGATTCGATATCGGTCTTCGTGGCGAGCCGCATCGCTTCGATGTCGCGTCTGACGTCGTCGATATCGCCCTTCGTCGGAATGCTGCCGGCGAAGACCTCCGCCATGGCGTCTGCCATGCCCTCCGCCTGCTCCGGCGTCAGGTTGGCCTTCTCGCGCAGGCTGCGCGCGAATTTAAGCGTGTCGAAGGCGACGGCGTTCACGGTGCAGGTGCCTTGAGCACGGGCGATCACGGCACGGGAGGGTGACGTGTTCCACGCTCCCGTGCAACACGCCTCACATTGGCAAGGGAAAAGCCGCCGCCCCGATATGGGCGGCGGCTTACCCGCGGTCGACCATCGCTTGGATCAATCCAGACCGATCGCCACGAAGCGGACGTCGCCGGTCGCGCTCGCGACCAGCAGCAGCACCGACTTGCGGCCGTCCTTCCTGAGCGCATCGACGCGCTTGGTCACGTCGGCCGGCGCGGTGACCGCTTCCTGACCGACCTCGACGATCACCTCGCCCGGCTGGATGCGCTTGTCGGCCGCCGTGGAGTTGGGATCGACGCGGGTCACGACCACGCCCTTGACGCCGTCCTTGATGCTGAACTTGCGGCGGAGGTCGTCGGTGAGGCCGGAGAGGTTGAGCCCGAGCGCCTGCCGGGTCACGCTCTCGGGCTCGGGCTGGCGGAGGTTGGCGAGCTGCGGCTTCTCGCTGTCCTCCAGGCGGCCAAGGGTGACGGCCTTCGTGGTCTCCTCGCCCTTGCGCACGATCACCACGTCGACCTTCTGGCCGACGGGGGTCGAGGCGACGATGCGCGGCAGGTCGCTCGACGCCTTCACCGTGCTGCCGTTGAACCGGACGATCACGTCGCCGACCTCGAGCCCCGAGGTCCTGGCCGGGCCCTTTTCATCGACGCCGGCCACCAGCGCGCCCTTGGCGCCGCCCTTCAGCCCGAGGGCCTCGGCGGTCGCGTCGTCGACGTTCTGAATGCGCACGCCGAGCCAGCCGCGGCGCACTTCCCCGAACTCGCGCAACTGGTCGATCACCGGCTTGGCCGAGCCCGACGGCACGGCGAAACCGATGCCGACGGAGCCGCCGGTCGGCGAGAGGATCGCGGTGTTGATGCCGATCACCTCGCCGTCCATGTTGAACAGGGGCCCGCCGGAATTGCCCTTGTTGATGGCAGCATCCGTCTGGATGTAGTTGTCGTAAGGGCCGGACTCGATGTTGCGCCCGCGCGCCGAGACGATGCCGGCCGAGACCGAGCCGCCGAGCCCGAACGGGTTGCCGATGGCGATCACCCAGTCGCCGGGCCGCATCTTGTCGGAATCGCCGAACGGCACCGCCTTCAGCGGGCGCTCGGCCGTCGGCTTCACCCGCAGCACCGCGAGGTCGATCTTCGAATCCTTGCCGATGATCTCGGCCTTCAGCTTGGTCCCGTCGTGCAGGATCACCTGGATGTCGTTGGCGTCGCCGATGACGTGGTTGTTGGTCACCACGATCCCCGAGGCATCGAGGATGAAGCCCGAGCCCAGCGAGTTGGACTTGCGCTGCTGGCGCGGATCGGCCTCGCTGCGTGGCTCGCCGCCGCGCCCGCCGCGCTTGTTGAAGAACTCCTCGAACAAGTCCTCGAACGGGGTTCCCGGCGGGACTTGCGGGCCGGCACGATTGCCGGGCCGCGCCTCGATCGTCGTCGAGGCCGAGATGTTGACGACCGCGTCGTCGACCTGCTCGGCGAGGTCGGCGAGCGAGACCGGCCCCCTCGCGAGCGCCGGCGCCGCGACCGCGGAGGAGGCGATCAGGAACGCGGCGGCGACGGTGCGCGCGCCGCGGCGAAGACGGTGGACAGGACGCGCCGGGGCGCTCGCGACGGGGTGCATGATCGACCTCTTCAGGAACGCGTTTCCGACGTCTCGTTCGTGACCGCGCCTGGGCGGCCGGCGGTTCGAAGGCCGCCTTAAGATCGTCCGCGGACCGCCCGGTTCAAGGGCGGCGCGCGATGGCGGCGGTCGATGCGACGCTCAGGGCCGCGCACCGGTCGTAGAACCCGTCATGGCGCCGGGATCGGACGTGCCCCGCGGCGCGCCGCCCTGCACGGCTTTGCCCTGCGGGTCGCTGAAGTAGCGGAAGAAGTCCGAGGTCGGGCTGATGACCAGCCGGGTCTCGGGACCCTTCAGGCCGGTCTCGTAGGCCTGCATCGAGCGATAGAAGCTGAAGAAGTCCTGGTCCTTGCCGAAGGCGCCGGCGAGGATGCGGTTCTTGTCGGCGTCGCCCTGGCCGCGAAGCTGCTCCGAGGTCTGCGTCGCCTCGGCCAGGATCACGGTCACGTCGCGGTCGGCCTTGGCCTTGATCGTCGCAGCGATCTGGTCGCCGTTGGCGCGGATGTCGGCGGCCTCGCGCTCGCGCTCGGTCTTCAT
>NZ_CAXTHR010000149.1:0-10124 GCF_964244095.1 uncultured Methylobacterium sp.
ATCGCCCTGGAGATGATGGCCCGGCACGACCCGGACGTGGTGCTGCTCGACATCGACATGCCCGAACTCGACGGCACCGAGGCGCTGCCGCGGTTGCTCGCCGCGAGCCCGACGCTGCAGGTCGTGATGATGTCGACGCTGACGACGCGCAACGCCGACATCTCCCTGAAATGCCTCGCGCTCGGGGCCGTCGACTACCTCGCCAAGCCCGAGAGCAACCGCGGCGTCACCACCTCCGACGCCTTCCGGACCGACCTGGTGGAGCGCGTGCGGCTGTTCGGGGCCGCCCGCGCCCGGCGCCGCGGCCCCGCGCCGGCGCTCGTCGCGCCGGGCGCCGTCCTGGCTTCGGCCGTGCCCCGCCCGGCGACGCCGATCGCCCTGCGGCCGAAGGCGCGCGCGGCGGTCGCACCCCGCGTCCTGCTGGTGGGGGCCTCGACCGGAGGCCCGCGCGCGGTCGGCGAGATGCTGGAGCGGATCGGGCCTGCGACGCTGCGCAGGCTGCCGATCCTCATCGTGCAGCACATGCCGCCGATCTTCACCGCGGTCTTCGCCGAGCACCTGTCCACCCGGACCGGGCTGCCCGCGGCCGAGGGCAGGGCCGACGAACGCCTGGAGCCGGGCCGGATCTACGTCGCGCCGGGCGGGCGCCACATGGGTCTCTCGGGGGGGCCGGGCCGCGACCCGGTGATCCGCCTCGACGACGGGCCGCCGGTGAACTTCTGCCGGCCCGCGGTCGACGTGCTGTTCAAGGACGCCGCCGCCCTGTTCGGGGCCGCCACGCTCTCGGTGGTGCTCACCGGCATGGGCTCGGACGGCACCCAAGGCGCCCGCGCCCTCGTCGAGGCCGGCGGCGCGGTGCTGGCGCAGGACGAGGCGACGAGCACCGTCTGGGGGATGCCCGGCAGCGTCGCCAAGGCCGGGCTCGCGCAGGCCGTCCTGCCGCTGCCGGAGATCGGGCCGGCTTTGCGCGCGTTGATCACGGGACAGGTCGCATGACGGAGCTCGATTTCGATTACCTGCGCGCCTACCTCAAGCAACGCTCCGGCCTCGCGCTCACGCCGGAGAAGCGTTACCTCGTCGAGAGCCGGCTGACGCCGGTCTGCCGCCGCTTCGGCCTTTCGAGCCTGCGCGACCTCGTCGGCACGCTGAAGCTGTCGCGCGATTCGGCGATCGAGCGCGCGGTGGTCGAGGCGATGACCACCAACGAGACCTTCTTCTTCCGCGACCGCACACCCTTCGACCTGTTCCGCGACGTGCTGCTGCCGCAGGCGATTCTGCGCCGGGCGGCCCAGCGCCGCCTGCGGATCTGGTGCGCGGCCGCCTCCACCGGCCAGGAGCCGTACTCCCTGGCGATCCTGCTGCAGGAGGCCGCGGGCCGGCTCGCCGGCTGGCAGGTCGAGATCATCGCGACCGATCTCTCCACCGAGGTGATCGAGAAGGCGCGCCTCGGGCTCTACAGCCACTTCGAGGTGCAGCGCGGCCTGCCCGTCCAGTGGCTGCTGAAGTACTTCTCGCAGGTCGGCGAGCAGTGGCACATCGCGCCGGCGCTGCGCGCCATGGTCGATTACCGCCCGATCAACCTGCTCCAGGGCTTCGAGACCCTGGGCACCTTCGACGTCATCTACTGCCGCAACGTGCTGATCTACTTCGACGCACCCACCAAGACCGACATCCTCGGGCGGCTGGCCGACCGGCTCGCGCCCGACGGCGCGATCCTGCTCGGCGCCGCCGAGACGGTGATCGGCCTGAGCGACCGCCTCAGCCCGCACCCGCAGCACCGCGGCCTCTACGGGCACGCGGCCCAGGCCGTGCGCCTCGCCGCAGGCGCGCCGTCGCTGCGGGTCGGCGCCCGCTGACGGCTGCGCCGTGCGCAAGCGGTCGGGGGCGCGTAGGACACGCCTTTCCCGCGGAGCGGACCGGAGACACCCATGACGGCAAGGCCCAAGGTCGCGTTCATCGGCACCGGCGGGACGATCGCGTCGATCGGACGGGATTCCCTCGATATCCTCGACTACACCGCGACCGGCAACCGCCTGGAGGCGCAGGCGATCCTCGACGCCGTGCCCGAGGTGCGCGCGGTCGCCGAGCTGGTGCCGGTCGCGTTCCGCGCGGTGCCGAGCCCGGCGATCGGCTTTTCCGAGTGGCGCGACCTCGTCCACACCTGCGCGCGGCTCGCCGCCGAGCAACCGGACCTCGCCGGCATCGTCATCGGGCATGGCACCGCCACCCTGGAGGAGACGGCCTACGCGCTGAGCCTGACGCTGACGGTCGACGTGCCGGTGGTTCTGGTCGGCTCGCAGCGCCCGATCAGCGCCCTGTCGAGCGATGCGGGGCTCAACCTCGTCGCGGCGATCCGGACCGCGGCGGCGCCGCAATCCCGCGGGCGCGGCGTGCTGGTGGTGCTCAACGACGAGATCCAGGCGGCGCGCGAGGTGACCAAGACCTCGGTCGCCCGGCTGCAGACCTTCCGCACGCCGGATTTCGGCGTGCTCGGCCATGTCGACGGGGCGGCCGTGCGGTATTACCGGCGCTCCGAGCGCAGCCACGCCCCGGGCACGCCCTTCGACATCCGCGCGCTCGACGCGCTGCCGCGGGTCGACGTGTCCTACGCCCATGCCGACGCCGACGGCACCGCCGTCCGGGCGTTCCGGGCGGCGGGCGCGCGGGGCCTCGTCTCGGCCGGGCTCGCGCCCGGCATGACCCCGCCGCTGGAGGCCGACGCCCTCGAAAAGGCCGCCGCCGCCGGTATTCTGGTGGTGCAGTCGACGCGCGCCGGAAGCGGCGTCGTCCCGCTCACCACCCGCCTCAAGACCCGCGGCATCCTCAGCGCCGACAACCTGACGCCGCAGAAGGCCCGCATCCTGCTGGCGCTGGCGCTGACGGTCACGCGCGAGCCCGAGGCGGTGGCGCGCATCTTCGCGACCTATTGAGGTTCGACCGTGCCGACGATCGATCCGGCCCGTTCGCCCCGCCCGCCGGGCGCCGGGCTTCCGCGAACGGCTGCCGGCGGGCGCGACGTGGTGCCCGTCGGCTGCGAGGCGTGTCCGCGCGCTCCAGACCGTTCCCGGCCTGCCGGAACGCGGGCGTCACGTCCACTTCGCGCCGGCGTCGCGCCAGTGACGTGAGCGGCGGCCGGAACCCGGGCCGCGTCCGAAGGTCGACAAGGGTCGGACGCTCGGGCAAGACTGAGGCCATGGCCAAGACCGAGACTGAGGCCAAGACCGAGATCATGGCTATGGCCGCGCCCCTCTCCGGTCCCGAGCGCGAACGGATCGCCGCGCGGCTGGCGGAGATCGCGTGCGCGGCCGGCGAGATCCTGCGCGGTCATCACGGCAGCGACTGCCCGCACGTGCTGAAGGTCGACGGCTCGCCCTCGAGCGATGCCGACCTTGAAGCTGAGCACCTGATCCTCGCCGCCCTCCTGGATCGCTTCCCGGCGATTCCCGTGGTCGCCGAGGAGACCTGCCACGACGTGCCGCCGGCCGACCGATTCTTCCTGGTCGATCCCCTCGACGGCACCCGCGACTTCCTCGCCGGCAGCCCGGAATTCGCCGTCTGCATCGCCCTGATCGAGGGCAACCGGCCGGTCGCGGCGGCGCTTGCGGCGCCGGGCCTTCACCGGGTGTGGCATGCGGGCGTGAGGGCGCACGAGGCGCCGATCCGCGACGGCCGGCCCGGCCCGGCGCGGCCCGTCCGCACCCGGCATGCGCCCGCGGGCGGGCTCGTCGCGCTGGGCAGCCGCCGCCACGGCGATGCCGAGACCGAGGCCTGCCTCGACGTGCTGCGGGTCGCGGAGCGCCGCTCGGCCGGCTCCGCCCTGAAGTTCGCCCTGATCGCGTCGGGCGAGGCCGACCTCTACGTCCGCTGCGGGCCGACGATGGAGTGGGACACCGCCGCCGGCGACCATATTCTCACCGCCGCCGGCGGGCGCGTGGTCACGCCGACCGGCCGGCCGATCATCTACGGCCGCCACGCGCTGGCCTACCGCAACGGCCCGTTCGCGGCGCTCGGCGACCCGGCGCTCGCCGCCCGGATCGTCCTGCCCGACCGCGGCCCGCTGGTCCGCCCGCGGGAGCCGGCGGCGCCGATCCCCGACCTCACTCCGGTCCTCCGTCCGTGAGCCGGCGCAGACCCGGCCACAGCGCCTCGGCCCGGTCCGCGAGATCGGGATCGGCCACGACCCGCGCCCGGCGCTCCGCATCGCGGAACAGGTAGAGCCGGCCGGCGATCACCGCGAAGACCAGCGGGTCGGCGTCGACCAGCCGCCCGTCGAGGATGCCGGCGGCGTCGTATCCGCCGAGCCGCGGTGCGTAGACGTCCGGATCGCGGGCGAAGGCGGCGCGGTTGGCCGCGGATGCGAATCGCCACGTCCGGCCGCGGCCGGGCAGCTCGTACCGAGGGAGGCCCGCCCGCGGCCCCTCGGGCAGGAAGTAGCTCACCGGATCGAAGCCCGCGAGCCCGAGCCGCCCGGCGGACGGCGCTTCGGCTGGGGCCGGGCCGGCGAGGCCGGCCAGGGCAAAGACGGCCAGGGCGAGGGCGGCGCAGTCACGGCGCGTTAACCACATCTTGCGAATCGGATCTCTAGGCTCATCTCCGGATCGCGGGCTCGTCCGCTCCCCGCCCGGCGCCGTTCGTTCTGCCACATTTCTCAAGGCGGAATGCACGCCTCCGTTCCCGCGGGGACGGCACGACCGGCGCAGCAGCCAAGCCGCTGCCGGCTCGAGGAGGAACGATGACGGCACCCGACGCCCGCCGCGCCGCGACACGGCGCCAAGTCTTCGCCGGTCTCTCGGCCGGGCTTACCTCCGCGCTCGCCACGGCGCTCGGCCTCGTGCCGGCCGGCGCCGCGCGTGCGCGCGCCGTCGAGGACCCCGGTGCGCCGGAGCCCTTCCGGGCCGGCGAGATCGTCGATTCCGGCCACCGCTTCTTCGGCACGGTCTCGCGCGGTCTCGCGCTCGCCGTGCAGGAGGCGACCCGGCGCTGGGGCGAGCCGAACGGCTACATCCTCGGGCAGGAGGCGTCCGGCGCCATCGTCGGCGGCGTCCGCTACGGCGAGGGCACGCTCTACACCCGCAACGCCGGCACGCGCCGGATCTACTGGCAGGGGCCGACGCTCGGCTTCGACGTCGGCGGCGACGGCGACCGCACGATGATGCTGGTCTACAACCTGCCGGCGGTGAGTGGGATCTACCGCCGCTTCGGCGGAATCGACGGTTCGGCCTACCTCGTCGGCGGCTTCGGCATGACGGCGGTGACCAACGACGGCATCGTCGTGGTCCCGATCCGCACCGGCGTCGGCGCGCGCCTCGGCATCAATGTCGGCTACCTCAAGTTCACCGGCAAGCCGACCTGGAACCCGTTCTGAGTCACCACCCCCGCACACCTCCGATGTCGCCCTTGCGACGAAAGCGGTCTAGACTGCCACCCGCTTCGGCCGGGGCCGCCCGGCCACGGAGCATGGTCCACGATGCCCCGATCGTCGACCATGCCCGCTTGGTGTGGTCGCATCGTCCCGCGAGCCGGCAACCACCGCGCGGGGAGGATGCCCTGGGGACGAGTTCGTTCGCGTGATCGAAACCGTGATGATCTTCGCCCTCGGCTTCCTGGTGGCGAGCCTGTGCGCGCTGCTGGGGCTGCCGGCGGTGAACGCGCGCGCCGCGCGCCTCGCGCGGCGGCGGACCGAGGCGATGCTGCCGCTCTCGGTGACGGAGATCGCGGCCGAGAAGGATTTCCTGCGCGCGGAGTTCGCGGTGCACCAGCGCCGGCTGGAGCGTTCGGCCGAGGCGGCGCACGACAAGCGTCACGCCGACATGGCGGCCCTGGGCACCCGCACGATGGAGGTCGCCGCACTTACCCGCGACGTCGCCGCGCGCGATGCCGAGATCGCCGCGGGCCTGCAGTTCCGCACGCGGCTGGAGGACGAACTCGCGACCGCGCGGGCGGACGGCTCGGCCGGGCTCGCGACCCTTCTGGTGCTGGAGGAGGCCCATGCCGACCTCCTCGACAGCCTGCTCGCTGCGCGGCGCGCCGCCGCGCCGGTGCCGTCCGCCGCCGAGCCGAGCGCATCCGGGATCGCCGATCCGCCGGACGCCGCGGATCGCGAACGGACGCTTCGTGAAAGCCTCGCGGCCACCGAGGCGGCGCTCGCCCGCGCGCTCGCCGAGCGCGGAGAGGCGGTCGAGCACGACAACGCGGACCTGCGCCGCCGCATCACCGAGGTCGCCGACCTCCTCACCCGGCGCGAGCGCATGCCCGCCGTCGGGGCCTACCCGATGAGCGCGCCGTCGCACTGATGCGGCGACCGGCAGGATGCCCGATCGCGTGGGATCGGGCACGGTCTTGGGCCGTCGTTGCGGCGCCCTTGCGGCGCCGAACCGGATTCCGCGCCGTCGGGAACCGCTTCGGGCCTGCATCCGGCGGAAGAAATCCGCGCGCCGCGCTTGCGAATCGCGGGGGCGATGCCTTGTTTCCACCACGCAAAGGCATCATCGCACCGCCATCCCCAACCCGATCCGACAGATGGAACGACACCCCATGGCCTCGAAGCTCACGTCCCTCGCCCTCGCGCTCGGTGTCGCGGTGCCGCTCGCCGCCCCGGCCTCGGCAGCGCCTGAGACGAAGCGCGGCAACGAGACCATCAAGAAGTACTGCACCGGGGACTACCTGAACTACTGCGGCAACCTTGCGCCCGAGGACCCGAAGCTCGAAGCCTGCTTCGAGAAGAACTGGAAGTCGCTCTCCGAGAACTGCCGCCGCGCGATCGACGCCTATCAGGCGACGCAGGGCAACAAGAAAGGTTGAGGCCGTGGCTACGGCCGGGTTGTGGCCCGGCTGCGCTCGCCTCGCCTGCGGCCGACGGCTAAGGTGAACCTCTCCCTTGGGAAGCCTGTCCCAGAAGAGCCCGCCGGACCCTTCGCGATGCCGCCCACCCGTGTCCTGACGCTGCCCCTCGCGATCGCCCTCGTCGCGCTCGCGGTCACGGCCTGCGGGCGCCGCGGCGCCCTCGAATCGCCGGATGCCGGCGTGAAGCCGCAGCGGAGAGCGACGCAGGCGGCCGTGCCGGCCGGGGCCGGCACCCGCCAACGTCCGCCGGGCACCGGCCGCGATGACGGATCGCCCGAGCCCGACCCGCTGGCGGTCCAGGCCGGCGACGAACTCCCGGTCTCCGCGATCCCGCCCTCGGGCACCGACGCGCCGGTCGAGACCGGCCGCGGGGCGAAGCGCAGCTACCGGATACCGAAGGCGTCCTTTCTGCTCGACCCCCTGCTGTAGGCCGGATCGCCGGAGCCGAGCCCGAACGCTCCGAATCGCTTCTCCGCGAAGGCGAGGGAGATACGCCGACCGCGACTCTTTCGGCGACGCGGCATATCTTACGACGTCTTCAGGGCACGGCCGAACGATGCACCATTTCCAAGACCGCGACGGGCGCCTGCATGCCGAGGACGTCGACCTGACGGAACTCGCCGGCTCGGTCGGCACGCCGTTCTATTGCTACAGCACCGCCACGCTCGAACGGCACTATCGCGTGTTCGCCGACGCGTTCTCCGGCGACGACGCCCTGGTGTGCTTCGCGATGAAGGCCAACTCCAACCAGGCCGTGCTGGCGACGCTCGCGCGCCGGGGCGCTGGGATGGACATCGTTTCCGAGGGCGAATTGCTCCGCGCGCTCCGCGCCGGCGTCGAACCGCAGCGCATCGTGTTCTCCGGCGTCGGCAAGACCCGCGACGAGATGGCCGCCGCGCTGAAGGCCGGGATCTACTGCTTCAACGTCGAGAGCGAGCCCGAACTCTACGCGCTCTCCGCGGTGGCGAGCGGCGTCGGGATCGAAGCGCCCGTCTCGATCCGCGTCAATCCCGACATCGACGCGGGCGGCCACGCCAAGATCTCGACGGGCAAGTACGAGAACAAGTTCGGCGTGCCCATCACCCGCGCGCCCGCGGTCTACGCGCTGGCGGCCGCGCTGCCCGGCCTCGCGATCCACGGCGTCGACATGCATATCGGCAGCCAGATCACCGATCTCGCCCCGTTCCAGGATGCGGCGCGCCTGCTGGCGGGCTTGGCCGGACGGCTCATCGCCGCGGGGCATCCGATCCGGCACATCGATTTCGGCGGCGGCCTCGGCATCCCCTATCGCGACGACAACGCGCCACCGCCGGACCCGGCGGCGCTCGCCGCGACCCTGCGCCCGCACTTCGCGCCCCTCGGCCTGCGGCCGGTGTTCGAGATCGGCCGGATGATCGCGGGCAATGCCGGCATCCTCGTCACGCGGGTGCTCTACGTGAAGGAGAGCGAGGGCCGCACCTTCGTCATCGTCGACGCCGCGATGAACGACCTGATCCGCCCGACCCTCTACGAGGCCTATCACGCCCTGCGCCCGGTGACGGCGCCGGCCGACGACGCGCCCCGCATCACCGCGGACGTGGTCGGCCCGGTCTGCGAGACCGGCGACTACCTCGCCCTCCGGCGCGAGATGCCGCAGGTCGTGGCCGGCGACCTCATCGCGGTGATGACCGCGGGCGCCTACGGCGCGGTCCAGTCCGGCACCTACAACACCCGCCGCCTCGTGCCCGAGGTGCTGGTCAGCGGCGCGCAGGCAGCGATCGTGCGCCCGCGCCAGAGCTACGACGACCTGATCGGGCTCGACCGGATGCCGGGTTGGCTCGACGGCTGATTCGGCTCGACGGCCGAGCGCCGTCGGGCGCCCGCCTCACACGGTCTCGCGGAACACCGTGCGCAGGTCCGAGACGAGTTCGGCGATGCGCTCCGCCTTCGCGTCCCAGGCGAACATGAACCGGGCGCCGCCGCCGATGAAGGTGTAGAAGCGCCAGCCCCGCGCCCGCAACGCGGCCATCCGCTCGGCCGGCATCGCCAGGAACACGGCGTTGGCCTGAACCGGAAACAGCGGCGCGAGGCCGGGCGCGTCCGCGATCGCCGCCGCGAAGTCCCGGGCGCAGGCGTTGCCGTGTGCCGCGTTGCGCAGCCACGCGCCGCCCTCCAGCATCCCAACCCAGGGCGCCGAGAGGAAGCGCATTTTTGACGCGAGCTGGCCCGCCTGCTTGCAGCGGTAGCCGAAATCCTCGGCCTGCCCGGCCTCGAAGAACACCACCGCCTCGCCGGCGTGCATCCCGTTCTTGGTGCCGCCGAAGCAGAGCACGTCGATGCCCGCCCGCCACGTCATGTCCGCCGGGCTGCAGCCGAGATGGGCGCAGGCATTGGCGAAGCGCGCCCCGTCCATGTGCAGGGACAGGCCGAGGTCGCGGCAGGCGGCGGAGATCGCCCGCAATTCGGCGAGCGAATAGACCTGCCCGGTCTCGGTCGGCTGCGTCACCGTCACGACGCGCACCTTCGGGAAGTGGATGTCGCCGCGGTTGGTCGCCAGCGCCCGGATCGCCTCGGGGGTGAGCTTGCCGCTCTCGGTGCGCACGGTCAGCAGCTTCGAGCCGTTGGAGAAGAATTCGGGCGCGCCGCACTCGTCGGTCTCCACGTGTGCGGCGTCGGCGCAGATCACGCTCTGGTAGGAGCGGCAGAGCGAGGCCAGCGCCATCGCGTTCGCCGCCGTGCCGTTGAAGGCGAAGAACACCTCGCACGGGTGCTCGAACACGTCGCGGAAGGCGTCGGCCGCGCGCGCGGTCCAGGCATCCTCGCCGTAGGCCGGCGCGTGTCCGGCATTGGCCGCCGCCATCGCCGACCACGCCTCGGGGCAGATGCCGGAATAGTTGTCGCTGGCGAACTGCTGTGCGTCGTCTCGCATCGGTTGCCCTTGAGGATGTCCCGGTGCCGATCCCGCGGCGGGTCGGCGGCGTGGCTTGGCGGCGTGGCGTGGCGTGGCTTGGCGTGGCTTGGCGGAAGATGATCGCGCCGCCGATCCGGTTGCAATCCGGTTGGAAGTCGCGGGCGCTTGGTGTAAGAGCCTGCGCAAGGTGCAGGCTTCGCGCCGAATCGAGACCATCTCCATCGCGTCCTGCCCGGGCGATCCCCGGGCCCAGGGCGCCGTTGATGTCCCGCAGGGCTGCGGGGGCTCGGGTTCGGTGCCGACCGAATGCCACGTCCAAACCGGCCCTAAAGGATTCAGTCCGTTGCAGGTACTCGTTCGCGACAACAACGTCGATCAGGCGCTCCGCGTC
>NZ_CAXTHR010000150.1:0-10091 GCF_964244095.1 uncultured Methylobacterium sp.
TGATCCTGAACAACATCGGCAACGGCGGCGAGGTCTGCGACCCGAACTACATCGAAGGTGCGGCCGGCAACGCCGCCCTGATGGCGATGACGCGTGCGCTCGGCGGATCGAGCCTCGACGACAACATCCGCGTCGTCGGTGTCAACCCCGGCCCGGTCGATACGACGCGCATCTACACCATGCTGCGCAAGTTCGCCGAGACGAAGCTCGGCGACGCCGGGCGCTACGAGGAGCTGCTGGAGCGGTACCCGTTGAAGCGCCCCGCCAAGGTGCACGAGGTCACCGACCTGTTCCTGTTCCTCGCCTCGTTCCGCTCCGGATACACCTCCGGCACCATCGTCACCGTGGACGGCGGCATCGCGTCCAAGCGTTCCGTGGTCTGAGGAGGATTCCATGCCCTACGCGACGACGGGCGACGGCGTCCGGCTGTTCTTCGAGGAGGCCGGCCGCGGCTCGGCCGTGGTCTTCGTGCACGAGTTCGGCGGCAACCACTGGAGCTGGGAGCCGCAGATGAACGCCTTCAGCCGCCGCCACCGCTGCCTCACCTTCGCGGCGCGGGGCTTCCCGCCCTCCGACGTGCCGCAGGACGCGGACGCCTATTCGCAGGCGCGCGCGGCCGACGACATCATCGACGTGATGGACGCCGCCGGCATCGACAGGGCGCATCTCGTCGGCCTCTCGATGGGCGGCTTTGCCGTGCTCCACGCAGGGCTGCGGCATCCCGGCCGCGTGCTCTCGATCACCGCGGCCGGCGCCGGCTACGGCGCGGAGAAGGCGCACGAGGCCTATTTCAAGGGCGTCTCCGAGCAGGTCGCGGCGAGCTTCGAGGCGCGCGGCGCAAAGGACTTCGCGCCGGTCTACGCGCAAGGCGCCTCGCGGGTGCAGTTCCAGGCCAAGGACCCGCGCGGCTGGGCGCTGTTTGCCGAGCGGCTCGGCGAGCACTCGGCCCGCGGTGCGGCCCACACCATGCGCGGGGTGCAGATGCAACGCCCCTCGCTCTACGACCTCGAAGCGGAGTTCCGCGCCATGGCGGTGCCGCTCCTCGTCCTGGTCGGCGACGAGGACGACCATTGCCTGCAGCCCGGGATCTTCCTCAAGAAGACCGTGCCAGCCTCCGGCCTCGCGGTGCTGCCGAAGACCGGCCATACGCTGAACCTGGAAGAGCCCGAGCTGTTCAACCGGCTGCTCTCGGAGTTCGTCGCGCAGGTCGAGGCCGGGTGCTGGGGCCCGCGCGACCCCCGCGCCGACCCCGCCCAGATCATGCGGACCACGTAAAGGATGACGCCCTCGGCCCACGTCGACGGCGGGCGGCTCTGGGGCCGGCTCATGGACTTGGCCCGCTTCGGGGGCGGGCCCGAGGGCAGCGTCGACCGGCAGGCGCTCACGCGGACGGAGATCGCGGCCAGGGCGGAGCTCGTGCGATGGGGCCGCGCCCTGCACCTGGAACCGGCCACGGACGCCGCTGCCAACCTGTTCCTGCGGCTTCCGGGCTCCGAGCCCGGCCTGCCGCCGGTGCTGGCCGGCTCCCACGCCGACACCCAGCCGAACGGGGGCCGCTTCGACGGCGCCTACGGCGTGGTGGCGGCCCTCGAGGCGGTCAACGCCTTCCGGGACGCCGGCCTCGTGCCCCGCCGCGCCATCGAGGTCGTCGCCTGGACCAACGAGGAGGCGTGCCGTTTCGCGCCGGGGATGACGGGCTCGACGGCCTTCGCTTCGGGGACGCTGACGGACGCAGTCGCCGAAATCTGCGATGCGGACGGCATCCGCTTGGGCGACGCCCTGGCCGAGGTCCTGGCGGCCGACATCGGCCTGCCCCGCCTGCCGCTCGGCCGGCCGGTCGCCGCCTACGTCGAGGCGCATATCGAGCAGGGGCCGGTGCTGGAGCGCGCGGGGATTCCCATCGGCATCGTCTCCGGCATCCAGGGCACACGCCGCTACCGGGTGCGCGTCATCGGGGAGGCGGCCCATGCCGGCACGGCGGAACGGCGCGAACGCCGCGACGCGCTGATGGCCGCAATCCGCATGGTGGCGGCCATCGACGCGGCCGCGCTGGAGCCCGAGGACGTGAAGCTCACGGTGGGGCTGTTCCAGGTCGCCCCCAACGCGCCGTCCGTCGTGCCCGCCGAGGTGCTGTTCTCGATCGACCTGCGCCACCCCGACGACGCGGTCGTCGCGCGGGTGGATGCGCGCATCCGCGCCATCGTCGAGGCGGCGGCCAGCCCCTGCACCGCCACGCTGCGCCAGATCCAGCACGACCCGTCGCTGGAATTCCCGCCAGCCCTGCGCGACCTGGTGGCGGGCGCGGCCGCCGACCTCGGCATCGCCCACCGCACCCTGGCCTCGGCCGCGGGCCACGACGCGCGCCACCTGCACGGCGTCTGCCCCACGGCGATGATTTTCGTGCCGTGCCGGGCCGGCATCAGCCACAACCCGGCGGAATGGGCCGAGCCCGCCGACCTCACCGCCGGCGCGCGGGTGCTGACCGAGACCCTGTGGCGGCTCGCGATGCGGTGACGTGATCCCCCGGCATGGCCCGTGGCGGTCCTTCGCGGTCGCCACCCTCGACCGGGTCGACGGGTTCGACACGTGCCGCCTGCTCGAACCAGGGCGCGGTTCGCTTTCGCGTGTCCCTCAGAAGCGGTAGGTGACGTTGCCCTTGACGGCGTGATCCGTGATGCGGTCTCCGGCCTGCCCGGTATAGGCGACCCCGAGGGTGGCGTTGGAGGCGACGCGCAGGTCGAGCCCGGCCTCCGCGACGAGGGCGTCGCGGGCGATCGGGATGCCCGCGGTGAGGAAGGCCGGACCTGTGCCGAAAGCCAGCAGCGCGGTCGGGACGACGTCGCCAAAGGCGCGGCGGTAGCCGACGAGGCCGTGGGCCGAGAGCGGCAGTCCGAGGCCGAGATCCAGGCTCGTCCGGGCGCGCAGGCCCGCGGTGAGTGCGCCGACCTCGGTGGTGCGGCTGAAGCTCGTCAGCGCCGCGATGCCGCCGGCCTCGACGAAACGGTCGCGTCCGATCGAGACGTAGGAGCCGCCGACGAAGGGCTCGATGTAGCTCAGCGCCTGCGCCGAGCGCGGGCCTGCATCCTTCGACAGCAGCGCCGTCTGGCCGACGCCCAGGAAGACGCGGTAGCCGAGTTCGCCGAAGCCCTGGATCGTCGAGCCGCCGCCGTGGCCGGCCGGGTTGTCGGCGAGGCCGGCGAACACCACGGTACGGCGGGTGCGGGCGTCGTTGTCGGCGTAGACCGCCCCGAGGCGCAGCGAGACCGGCCCGCCTTCGTAGCTGCCGTAGAGGCCGCCGAAGCCGCTCGCGATCGTGGCCGATTGCAGGCGGCCGGCGGTGTCGAGGGAGGCCGAGGTATAGCCGCCGGCGATGCCGAACTTGAAACCGCTCTCCAGCCGCACGTCGGCACCGAGCACGAAGCCCGAGATGTGGTAGCTCAGGCCGGCGGTGTTGCCGTCGCCGCGCGCGTCGCCGAAGGCGCCGAAGCCCTGGCCCCAGAGCCCGAACACCTTCGGATCGAGGATGCGGGCCGGCACGCTCGCCACTGGGGGGCTGCGGCCCGGAAGGTCGGCGGTGTAGGCGGCGGGCAGCCGGCCGTAGTCCAGGCCCTCGGCCGAGCCCGGCGTCACGCCCCAGCGCAGGCGGTCGAGGATCGCCTCGCGGACGAAGAAGGCGGTCTCGTACTCCGTCGAGACGGTGCCGGCATGGATGTCGCCGGCAAGCCGCTGGAAGGCCCCTTGCGCCTCGGGCGTCGTCAGGCCGACCGTTGCGGCGTAGATGCCCGTGCCGGGGCCGCCGGCCTGGATGGCGGTGGCGACCGCGGCCTGGTTGCGGTTCTGCGCGATGGTTGAAAACGCGATGTCGTTGCGGGTCAGCGTCAGGTCGACCGCGTCGGCTTGGTAGCGAAGCGTCGGCGTCAGGAAGGCGAAGTTCGCGGCGACGCCCGCGAACTGCCCGGTGACGCCGCCGGCCGCCGTGAGGATCGCGTATCGCGTGCGCGGGTCGTAGGTGCCGGCGGCCGCCAGCACCTGCACCGTGCCGCCGGCGAGCACGGCGGTGCCGGTGGCCGCGATCCGGTCGGACTGGCCGGCCGCGTTCGCCTCGACCTGATAGACCGAACCCGACGCGAAGCCGACGTTGCCGGCGACGTTGAGCGTGCCGATCGAATTGCCCGGCGCGACGGTGCCCCCGGCCCGCGCCACGATCCCACCGACCGTGCCGGTGCCGCCGAGAACCGCTCCCGTGCCGACGGTGACGATCGAGTTCGCGAGGCTGCCGTTCACGGCGAGCCGGCCCGCGACGACGCTGGTGCCGCCGGACAGGGTGTCGGCGCCGGTGAGGGTCAGGCTTCCACTGCCCGCCTTCACGAGCTGGCCGGGGCCGGAGAGCGCGTTGGCGAGACTCGCATCCGTCGCTTGGTCGATCACCAGCGTCGCGGCATTGACGATGGCGCCAGTGCCGAAGCTCGCGGCCGAGCCGATCAGCGTGCCGCCCGAGACCGTCGTTCCCCCGGTATAAGTGCTGCCGCCCGTCAGCGTCAGCGTTCCGGGGCCTTCCTTGATGAGGGAGCCGCCGCGGGCGCCGCCGTCCACGATCACCCCGCCGAAGGTGCCGGACCCGACGGCGAGCGTGCCTGCTGACGCCGGGCTGCCGAGCGACACGGTTCCCCGCCCGTTCAAGGCGGCGATCGTCTGGGCGAAGCCGTTCAGATCGAACGTGCCGCCGCTCATCGTCAGCGTCGTCGCGGTGGCGAGCCGCTGCTCGCCCGCAAGTTGCAGCGTCCCGCCGGCGATCAGGACATCCGGTGTCGCGACGCGGCCGCGAAGCACCGTCGTCCCGCCGAGCTGCGACAGCGTCCCGGTTCCGCCGAGGGTGACGTCCGTGTCGACGATGCCGCCGTTCGACTGGTAGCTCGGCGCCGTCAGCGTGGCGGGACCGAGCGAAGAGGTGAGCGTGCCGCCCGACAGCGTGAAGCCGAGCGTCCGGTAGGAGAAGCCCGCCATGTCGAGGCTCTCGCCCGCCAGGACCTTCCACTGCGAGACGTCGAACAGTTCGAGGTTGACGAGGTTCGAGACCCAGCGACCGCGCTGGTTGTCGTCGGGCAGCACGAGGCGGGCGAAGCCGTTGGTGCCGAGCGATGTCCCGGGCGCGCCGCCGTTCATCGCGTAGGCGACGAGGATCGGGTTGCTCGTGTTGGCCCCGAAATCCGGATTGATCTCCCCGATCGAGATCGTCGACTGGTAGCCGTCGCTGCCGGTCGCGATGACGAAGTCGCGCAGGAGGTTGTTGCGGACCGCCGGGTTCGCCGTGATGCCGACCGCCTGGAGCACGGTCCAGAGCGGCACGCCGGTGAAGCTCGCGGCCGCCGAAGCGCCGCTCGCCGGCGCGTTGACCGTCGTGGCGCCCAGCGCCGTCAGCGTGGCGAGATTGAACGTCGCGGGCGCGTTCACCGAGCCGGTGACGGTGAACTGGCTGGACGAGCCGCCGGGAAAAGTCCCCGTCATGCGCGGGGCGTGCAGGACGTCGATGCTCTCGACGTTCGAGACGTAGCGGCCGCCGCGGATGTCGCCCGGCTCGGTCGTGCGTGCGAAGCCGTCGGTCGTCAGGAGCCGGCCGGGGGTGCTCGCATAGGCCACGAGTTCGGGGCGCGCCGTGCTGCCGCCGAAACTCGGGCTGAGCTCGCCGAGCGCGTAGACGGCCTGATAGCCGTCGCTCCCGGTCGCGATCACGGCGCTGCGCAGCACGTCGTTGCGCGTGGCCGGATCGAGACGAAGCCCGACGGTGTCGTTGAGCAGCGACCACAGCGTCGGGCCGGTGAACGTCGTCGTGGTCGAACTGTTGCCGTTGAGGAAGCTGACGGTCTGGGTCTGGGCCGGCAACGCCTGCAGGTCCGACAGCTGAAACGTCCGGGCTGCCGTGACCTGACCGCCGACCGTGAACTGGGTCGTCGGCCCGTCGGCCAGGCCCGGAGCCGCGGTCCCCATCAGCATTCCGACGGCCGTCGCCGACAGCAGGCTCCCCCGTAGAGGTCGGCGGTTCGATCGTCCCTCGGAGCACGCGATCGAGGCCCTGGCATGCGTCTGGGACGGGACACCCCAGCGAGGATTCGAAGGCCGATGATCGTGACGCATGCCATGCATCCGGAGAACGTGTGCGCTATTGTCACCGGTATACAGCGATACGCCGCGCCCGGATCAAGGATGGTCCGCCCGCCGGTCCGGTTTCGTCCGACGTGTTTCCCGAAGGCAACAATGACGTTGCCACCGCGCGATCTTGTGCTTCGTCGAAGCAGGCGCAACCACGACGCGCCGAGGGGGCTCCTGGCCGTCCGTTGTATTCCAGCGGAGATAGCGCCGCTTCGCGGACAGGGGGTATGATCACCCATGCTCGTGCGCCATCTCTCCTACTTCGTCACGCTCGCCCGGATGCAGCACTTCGCGCGCGCCGCCGAGGCCTGCAACGTCACGCAGTCGACGCTGTCGGCCGCGATCCGCAAGCTGGAGGAGGATCTTCAGGTCACGCTGGTCGTGCGCAGCCAGCGATTCCTTGGGCTGACCGTCGAGGGCGAGCACCTGCTCGCCTGGTCGCGGCAGATCCTGACCGACTACGACAGCCTGCGGGAAGACCTGTCCGGGCTGCGAACCGGCCTGAGGGGAACGCTGCGCCTCGGCGTCATCCCCGCCGCGATGGGTGCGGTCGGCGTCCTGACCGCCCGATTCTGCGAGGCCCATCCCGAGGCGCTCGTCGAGATCCGCGCGCTGTCGTCGCGCGAGATCCAGAAGGGGCTCGACAGCTTCGAGATCGAGGCCGGCCTGACCTACCTGGAGAACGAGCCCCTCGATCGCGTACGGCGGGTGCCGCTCTACCATGAGCGCTACATCCTGGCGATGCGGGCCGACCATGCCCTCGCCCGGCACGGGCGCGTCGCCTGGGCGGAGGTGGAGGGTCACCGGCTCTGCCTCCTGAGCGAGGACATGCAGAACCGGCGTATCCTCGACAGGCTGGCGACGTCCCTCGGGGTGTCCCTTCGCCCCGCGGTCATCAGCAATTCCTACCTCGGCATCTGCGCGAACCTGCGGCAGGGCGGCTTCGCGGCGATCGTCCCGCACAGCTTCCGCCACCTCTTCGGCGGAACCGCCGACCTCGTCATGCTCGATCTCGTCGAGCCGGCGCACCGGCAGGCCGTCGGCCTCGTCCTGTCGGAGCGCGATCCGCTGCCGCCGATGGCGGCCGCGCTCTCCCGCGTCGTGCTCGATGCGGATCTGGAAACCACCTTCGCGGCAGCCGGCGCGAACCCTCACTCCTGATCGCCACCGTCGATCAGGCCATTGAAGACTTTCGTTGGACCCGGTCGGCCATCGCGCCGAACTTGGGGCCGCTCAAGTCACGGGACCGCGAACACGACGGTCTTCAGGATTCGAGCGGGGAAACGTCCGGCATTCATAAGCCTTCGCTTGCTTCTCGCACGTCGGTCGTCGGGCGGAATCCCCTTTGTCAGCCAACAAAGGGAAGTCATTCATGGCCAAGATCGTTCTCGTTCTCTACGATGATCCGGTCGACGGGTATCCGACGACCTACGCCCGCGACGACCTCCCGAAGATCGAGCGCTACTCCGACGGCCAGACGCTGCCGACGCCGAAGGCCATCGACTTCCAGCCAGGCACCCTGCTCGGCAGCGTCTCGGGCGAGCTCGGCCTGCGCCCCTACCTCGAATCGCTCGGCCACGAACTCATCGTGACCTCCTCGAAGGAAGGCCCTGATTCCGAGCTCGACAGGCATCTGCACGATGCCGAGGTGGTGATCTCGCAGCCGTTCTGGCCGGCCTACATGACGAAGGAGCGGATTGCGAAGGCGAAGAACCTCAAGATCATCGTCACCGCCGGCATCGGCTCGGATCACACCGATCTCGACGCCGCGAACGCGCACGACATCACGGTGGCGGAGGTGACCTTCTGCAACTCGATCAGCGTCGCCGAGCACGTGGTGATGATGATCCTCGGGCTCGTGCGCAACTACATCCCGTCCTACCAGTGGGTGGTGAAGGGCGGCTGGAACATCGCCGACTGCGTCACGCGCTCCTACGACGTCGAGGGGATGCATGTCGGCACGGTGGCGGCCGGCCGCATCGGCCTCGCGGTGCTCAAGCGTCTGAAGCCGTTCGACATGCACCTGCACTACACCGACCGCCACCGGCTGCCCGAGGCCGTCGAGAAGGAACTCGGACTGACCTGGCATGCCAGCCGCGAGGACATGTACGGCGTCTGCGACGTGGTGACCCTCAACTGTCCGCTCCATCCGGAGACCGAGGGCATGATCAACGACGAGACGCTGAAGCTGTTCAAGCGCGGCGCCTACCTCGTCAACACCGCCCGCGGCAAGCTCGCCGACCGCGATGCGATCGTCAGGGCCCTGGAGAGCGGCCGGCTCGCGGGCTATGCCGGCGACGTGTGGTACCCGCAGCCCGCCCCGCAGGACCACCCGTGGCGGACCATGCCGCATCACGGCATGACGCCGCACATCTCGGGCACCTCGCTCTCGGCCCAGGCGCGCTACGCCGCCGGCACCCGCGAGATCCTCGAATGCTACTTCGAGGACCGCCCGATCCGCGACGAATACCTGATCGTCCAGGACGGCAAGCTCGCGGGCGTCGGCGCACGCTCCTACAGCGTGAGCGACGCGGGCAAAGAGAGGATGGCCAAGCTCTGAGGCTCGGGCAGCCGGGCGGCCTTGGGTCGTCCGGCCAGTCCACCGCCCCAGTTGGAGCCGTGCCCGGCCACGTCGGATCGGGCACGGCTCCAACGCCTTGTTCTGACGTGCTCCTTTGCGACGAACCGGTATCCACTTCGTCGGAGTGCGCTCTCAATCCTCCGGATGGCTACGATGGACGATCGGCATCGGCAAGCCATGGCGCACGCGCCGAGCCCGAAGCAGCGCCTTGCGCGCTACGTGGCAGCGAACAAGGTGACCTCGGTCCTCATGGCGGGGCTAGGAGGCTTCGGCGTCATCTTCCTACTGGCCGAACTCACGGTACGGTTCGACGCGGGACTGCTGATCGCGCCCTTCGGCGCGAGCTGTGTGCTGGTCTTCGGTCTACCGCATAGCCCTCTCGCCCGGCCCCGCAACGTCGTTGGCGGCCATCTGATATCAACGGCTATGGGCCTCATCGCTTTTTCTCTGTTGGGCTCTACGCCCATGGCCTTCGGCATCGGTGTCGGATCAGCGATCGTTGCCATGGCGATGACAGGCACCGTGCATCCTCCCGCCGGGGCCGATCCGATCGTCGTGATCCTCACGGGGGCAAGCTGGAGCTTTCTCGCCGTACCGGTCCTGTCGGGGGCCGTGACGATCGTCGCCGCCGGGATGCTCTTTCGCACGTTCATCGTCGGCCGCCGGGAGACTGCCAAGATCTGAGGATATGTTCGGCAAAATTCGGCCGAAAAATCCCGTGCTTCCGCACTAGACCCTCGTTTGCTTCCTGATCCGAAAGCTATGCCGGATCGCATCATGATCCTGCTTAACAAATTCCTCGGAGCCTGTTTGACTTGGAACGTTTGGTCGATGCTTCGGACATCTTCTCGCCATCCAATCCGCCCCCTCATCCTGAGGTTCCGCGCCAGCGGCCTCGAAGGAGCCCTCCAGACCCCTCCGTGATTTCTGGAGGGCTCCTTCGAGGCCTCCGCTGCGCTCCGGCACCTCAGGATGAGGGAGTGTGTCAGGGCTCCGAACTCGGGTTAACGAGCAAGAGCCGAGCCCTCTGGCCACCCGCCCCGTCATTCCGGGGCTGCGCAGCAGAACCCGGACCCGGAGGGCCGCGCCGGAGACGTACAATCCATAACCGCCGCGCGCGCACATCATAGCTGCGTCGGCGGCTATGGATTCCGGGTTCGCCTTCGGCGCCCCGGAATGACGGAGCGGTTGTCCTCGGCAGCGAAGATGACTGTTCACGCCACCCATCGTTAACCCGCGTTCGAGGCCCTGGGGGGGGTGGGAGGACTTGATATAGGCCATCCCAATACCTGGGCTCAGGTCAAACAGGCTCTAGCAGGCTGCTGAAGAGGTCTGGCGTGCTGTTTGGTTTGGAGGATTGTCG
>NZ_CAXTHR010000151.1:0-10048 GCF_964244095.1 uncultured Methylobacterium sp.
TCATCCTCGGCAAGCAGGCGATCGACGACGATTCCAACCAGACCGGCCAGATGCTCGCCGCCCTGCTCGGCTGGCCGCAGGGCACCTTCGCCTTCAAGATCGAGGTCGGCGACGGCAGCCTCGACGTGACGCGCGAGGTCGATGGCGGCCTCCAGACCGTGTCGCTCAGGCTCCCGGCGATCGTCACCACCGACCTGCGGCTCAACGAGCCGCGCTACGCCTCGCTGCCGAACATCATGAAGGCGAAGAAGAAGCCGCTGGAGGAGCTGGCGCCGGACGCGCTCGGCGTCGACGTCACCCCGAAGCTCAGGGTGCTGAAGACCGCTGAGCCGCCGGGCCGCTCGGCCGGCATCAAGGTCGGCTCCGCCGCCGAACTGGTGCAGAAGCTCAAGACCGAGGCCAGCGTGATCTGACTGTCACCGGGGTGCTCCCGCCCGGTCGAGTCCCTTCCGTCAAAGAGCCATCCGAGGTTTGAACCGATGACCACCCTCCTCCTCGTCGAGCACGGCCAGTCCGAGATCAAGGATGGCACGCTGAAGGCGCTCACCGCCGCCAAGGAACTCGGCGCGCCGGTCCACGCCCTGGTCGTCGGCGCCGGGAGCAGGGGGGCGGCCGACGCCGTGGCCAAGCTCGACGGCGTCGACAAGGTGCTGCTCGCCGAGGACGCGGCCTACGACCACGCGCTCGCCGAGCCCGTCGCCGCGCTGATCGTGGCGCTCGCCGAGCCCTACGACGCGATCGTCTGCGCGGCGACCACCACCGGCAAGAACATCCTGCCGCGCGTCGCCGCCCTACTCGACGTGGCGCAGATCTCCGACATCATCAAGGTGCTCTCGCCCGACACCTTCGAGCGGCCGATCTATGCCGGCAACGCAATCCAGACCGTCCAGGCCGGCGCCGGCAAGAAGGTGATCACGGTCCGCACCGCCGCCTTCAAGGTGACCGGCGACGGCGGCGCGGCGGCTCCCGTGGAAGTGGTGAGCGCGGCGGCCCCCGAGGCCGGCGGTTCGATCTTCAAGGGCGAGGAGATCGCCGCGTCCGACCGGCCGGAGTTGGCCGCGGCCAAGATCGTGGTGTCGGGTGGGCGTTCGCTCGGGTCGTCGGACAAGTTCAAGGCGCTGATCGAGCCGCTGGCCGACGCGCTCGGCGCCGCGGTCGGCGCCTCCCGCGCGGCGGTCGATGCGGGCTACGCCCCCAACGACTGGCAGGTCGGCCAAACCGGCAAGGTGGTGGCGCCGGACCTCTACGTGGCCGTCGGCATCTCCGGCGCGATCCAGCATCTGGCCGGGATGAAGGACTCGAAGGTCATCGTGGCGATCAACAAGGACGAGGACGCGCCGATCTTCCAAGTGGCCGATTACGGCCTCGTCGGCGACCTGTTCCAGGTGCTGCCCGAGTTCCAGGCCGAGATCGGCAAGGCCAAGGGCGCTTGATCCGTACGGAGGACCTCGATCGCGCGAGCGGCCCGGTCCGTCGTGCCGCGCGGAACGCTTATGGGTTCCGTTCGGGCGGCGGAAGGGTCTAGAAGGCTGCAGCACGATCCTGCCCGCTTTCGCGGCGGAAGCCGGAGCGTGCGACTCATTCAAGCGCGACAGCCGCTGCTGTTGTCGGCACCGGGGGCACGGATCGGCAGATGGGCATCGATATCAAGCGGGTCGGCATCATCGGTGCCGGACAGATGGGCAGCGGCATCGCCCATGTCTGCGCCGCGGCCGGCCTCGACGTGCTCCTCAACGACCGTGATTCCGATCGTCTCAATTCCGGCCTGGCCAGCATCGACGGCAACCTCGCCCGGCAAGTCGCCAAGGGCACTATGGATGAGGCCCGGCGCCGGGACGTGCGGGAGCGGATCGTCCCCGCCCGAAGCTTCGACGACCTCGGCCCCTGCGACCTCGTGATCGAGGCGGCGACCGAGAACGAGGCGACCAAGCGACAGATCTTCTCGACGCTCTGCCCGTCCCTGCGCCCGGACGCGCTGGTGGCGACCAACACCTCGTCGATCTCGATCACCCGGCTCGCCGCCTCGACCGACCGGCCGGAGCGGTTCATCGGCATCCATTTCATGAACCCGGTGCCGGTGATGCAGCTCGTGGAGCTGATCCGCGGCATCGCCACCGAGGACCCGACCTACGAATCCGCCAAGGCGTTCATCGCCAAGCTCGGCAAGACCTCGACGATGTCGGAGGACTTCCCGGCCTTCATCGTCAACCGCATCCTGCTGCCGATGATCAACGAGGCGATCTACACGCTCTACGAGGGCGTCGGCTCGGTGGAGTCGATCGACACCGCGATGCGGCTTGGCGCGAACCACCCGATGGGCCCGCTGCAGCTCGCCGACTTCATCGGCCTCGATACCTGCCTGTCGGTGATGCAGGTGTTGTACGAAGGGCTGGCGGACTCGAAGTACCGGCCCTGCCCGCTGCTCGTGAAGTACGTCGAGGCCGGCTGGCTCGGCCGCAAGGTCAAGCGCGGCTTCTACGATTATCGCGGCGAGACGCCCGTCCCGACCCGCTGAGGCCGGGCCGGGACGACATGGGGCGAACTTACTTCGGCTGGTTGCCGTTGATGCTCGGCTGGGATGGCTGCGGATAGGCCGGGTTGCCGGCCGGGACGCCGCCGCTGTTGGCCGAGGACGGCACGTTGGTCGAGCCCGTTACCGATCCGGTGATCTCCTTGCGCGACGCGTCCTGGCTCTGGCTGGCGTAGTCCTTCGGCGAATTCGCGCCGTTCCAGGTCAGCAGGCCGACCGTCGCGATCACCAGGAGCACCAGGCTCCCGACCAGCACCCAGAGCATCGACTTGCCGCGCTCGCCCTGACGCGCGTCCTGGTCGGGAAGTTTCGCTACCATCGTGCCACCTCACCTGCGCGCCGAACGGGCGTCGCGCGTACCGGGACCGGCACGCATTCGTGATTCGGCAAACGCCCGGGCGCTGGTGCAGGTTCCTGTCAGCGCACGGTCAGACACGGTCGCGTCAGCGGCCGGTGACGAGCAGGATCTTGCCGAGATGGGCGCTGGTCTCCATCAGTTCGTGGGCCTTGCGCGCGTCCTCCAGCGGGAAGATCGCATGGATGACCGGCCGGATCGCGCCCGAATCGAGTTCGGGCCAGATGTCGCGCCGCAGGCCCTCGGCGATCGCCGCCTTCTCGGCCTTCGAGCGCGGGCGCAGCGTCGCACCGGTGAAGGTCAGGCGCTTGAGCATGATCGGCGTGATGTTGAGCGCCTCGACCTTGTAGCCGCCCATCAGCGCGATCAGCACGAGCCGGCCCTCGAGCGCCAGCGAGGCGAGGTTCCTGGCAAGGTAGCTCGCGCCGATCATATCGAGGATCACGTCGACGCCCCGGCCGTCGGTCAGCCGCAGGATCTCCTCGGCGAAGTCGGCCTCGCGGTAGTTGATCGCGGCGTCCGCGCCAAGATCCTCGCAGAAACGGCACTTCTCGGCGGAGCCCGCGGTCGTCAGCACGCGGGCGCCCATCCGCTTGGCGATCTGGATCGCGGTCGATCCGATGCCGCTCGATCCGCCATGCACCAGGAAGGTCTCGCCGGAGGCGAGCCGGCCGCGCTGGACCACGTTGGAATAGACGGTGAAGAACGTCTCCGGGATGCCACCGGCATCGATCAGCGTCACGGCCGCGGGCCTTGGCAGGCAATGGCCGGCCTCCGCCACCGCGAATTCGGCGTAGCCGCCGCTGATCACCAGCGCGCAGACCTCGTCGCCGAGGCCGAGGCCCGACACGCCCTCGCCCAGCGCCGCGATGCGCCCGGACACTTCGAGGCCCGGAACCGCAGTCGCGCCGGGCGGCGGCGGGTACTTGCCGCCGCGCTGCATCACGTCCGGCCGGTTGACGCCGGCGGCGACCACCTCGATCAGCACCTGGCCCGGACCGGCGACCGGCAGCGCCGCCGTCTCGATGCCGATCACCTCCGGCCCGCCGCCACCGTCGAAGCGGACCTGGCGCATGCTCAGGGGCAGGTTCGGGGTGGTCGTCATCGCGCGTTCTCCGTCAAGGCCCCCTCGTCGCCGTCCGGCTTCGGCTTGGCAAGCCCCCGCGCGCTTGGCAGCCACCGCCTCAGCGGGTGCCGTACATCCGGTCGCCGGCGTCTCCCAGGCCCGGCACGATGTAGCTGTGGTCGTCGAGGTGGCTGTCAATCGCCGCCGTCCAGATCGGCACGTCGGGATGGGCGGCCTGCAACCGGGCGACGCCTTCGGGCGCGGCGAGCAGGCAGACGAAGCGCAGGTCCTGCGCGCCGCGCGCCTTCAGCCGGGTCAGCGCCGCGATGGCGGAGTTCGCCGTGGCGAGCATCGGGTCGAGCACCAGCACCGTGCGGTCGGCAAGATCGGACGGCGCCTTGAAGTAGTACTCGACCGCCTCCAGCGTCTCGGGGTCGCGGTAGAGCCCGACATGCGCGACGCGGGCCGAGGGCACCAGCGACAGCATCCCGTCGAGGAAGCCGACGCCGGCGCGCAGGATCGGGGCGAGCACCAGCTTCTTGCCCTGGATGCGCTGGCCCTCCATCACCCGGATCGGCGTCTCGATGGTGACGGGTTCGAGCGGCAGGTCGCGGGTGACCTCGTAGGCCAGCAGCATCCCGATCTCGTTGAGCAGGTTGCGGAACCCTTGCGTCGAGCGGTTCTTGTCGCGCAGCAGCGTCAGCTTGTGCTGGACGAGAGGATGGTCGACCACCGTGACCGCTGCCTGGCTCATTCTGTCCCCCCGTCGCGCCTGCCCCCGCTTTGCCGAACGGCGGGCATCCGCGCAACGACGCAGGCCCGGAAAAAGGGCCCCCCGCTCGCGCGGAAGGCCCCCGATCCTGCAACCGTCCCGACGATCAGGCGGTGAAGCTCTGGTCGGTGCCCTCGGTGCGGCGCTTGGCCATGAACGCGTCGAACTGGTCGCGATCTTTCGCCCGCTTCAGCTCCTCGACGAAGGCGGCGAACGCCCGGCTCTCCTCCTGGAGGGCGCGGCGCTGCGCGTCGAGCCGGTCGAGTTCGGCCTTACGGTACGCCTCGAAGGCCCAGTTGCCGCTTCCGCCGCGGTTCGCCGACTCGAACGACCGGGCGAAGCGCGAGGCGCGTGCGGTGCCGCCCGCCCAGCCCGCGGCCCCGCGCTTGGCGTAGTCGCGCAGCTCCCCGACCGCCGGGTAGCCCGCGAGCTTCCAGGCGACGAGGGCGAGGCCGACCGGCCACCAGTAGATGAAGCTCACGACGATGGCGCCGATCTCGATCGAGCGGCGCGGAAACGGGCCGGAGCGGCAGACCTTGCCGTTCGCCCAGGGAGAGGAAGTGGATGTGCTCACGGTAAGGCTCCGGTGTTCATGTGAACAGCGTTAACATGCGTGCGGCCCGAGGGGCTTTCAAGGGGCGGTCCTGCAAGCCTCACGCGGGCTTGCCCCCCCCGCCCCATGCACCAGGGCGAGGACGCCGGCGCGCAGCAACTCGTACTTGTCGGGGATGCCGGCCCCCTTCGGCAGGTGCCCTGCCGCCGAGAGGGTGGCGAGCCCGTGCGCGAGCGCCCAGACTTCCAGCGCGATGAAGCGCGGCGCCACCCCGCCGAAGCCGTCCGGGAAGGTGGATTGCAGCGCCTCGACCAGCAGGTCGAACGGGCTCGGGCGCGGGCCGGCCTCGTTGCCGGCATGCGCGCCGCGGGTCTCGAAGATCGCGGCGTAGTAGCCGGGCTCCTCCTCCGCGAAGGCGAGGTAGGCTTCGCCCATCCGCGTGAACCGCTCCAGCGGCGTGCCGCGCGCTGTGAGCGCCCGCGCCAAGCGCTCGGCCAAGTCGGCGAAGCCCCGGCCCGCCAGTTCCTCGAGAAGCGCCTCGCGTCCGCGAAAATGGCGGTAGAGCGCGGCCGGCGTGACGCCGACGAGGCGCGCGGCATCGACCAGGGTGAAGCCGCCGATCCCGCGCTCGGCGATGAAGCGGCGCGCCGCCTCGATCAGCGCCTCCTTGAGGTTGCCGTGGTGGTAGCCGCGCCGGTCGCCGGGTCCGTCACGCCAGGGTCGCACCGGGCACTCCTCGAATGCGGCCCGGAACGCGGGCGCGCGACGTCTACGAACGAGCGCCGGGATGGTTTCAGGATCTCGGGCCGCGTATCAGAAACCACCGCCCGCCCGCAGCGTAAAGTCCATGGGTGGACGATCCGGCGCGGGCCGCGGCTTGACAGCCGCGATCTTCGCAACAGTGTTGCGCGACCTCGGAACGCCCATGACGAACGCCGCCCGCCTCCGTCCCGCACGCCCCGGCTCCGGACCGGCTTCGGCGCGCGCGGTCCGGCGGCGTCGGGCCGGAGCCTGACGCGGTGGCCTTCGTCAGCCTGCGGGCGTGGCGCGCACGCTCGGCCGAGCAGGCCGGGCACGCCAAGCGCCTGAAGGCCGCGTGTGCGGCGGCGCTCGGGCTCGGCCCGGACGACGCGCTCGCCGTCAACGAGATCGCCTGCGCCGATCCCGGCTGCCCCGACATCGAGACGGTGGTGCTGGTGATGCGCGCGGGCGAGCCGACGCGGGCGATCCGGCTGCGCACGCCGATGGAGGCGGTCGGCGAGAGCGAGCTTCTGCACCTCGCCGCCGAGGAGCGGGCCCTGCGCGCGCCGCCCGCACCGTGACGAGGCGGGCCGGCCCACGCCGCGGCGAGCCCCGGGCACGGCGCCGTGCCGCGCGCGGGCACCCGGTCGCGCGATGTCCCGAACGCGCTCGATCGCGTGGTCCCCGGCCTTGCGTCCGCCCGGCCTCCCGGATCGGCCGGGCGATCTTCGCCGTCGCGACCGCCCTGGGTTTCGATCGCCCGCACGGGCTTTCGTGACCGCGATCACGGGCAGACCCGGTCGCGTGGAGCTATGAATCGTGCATCGCGCCCGGTCCGTTCCGGCCGGGCGTTCCACCATCGGGGACCGCGACCATGACGAGCCGCCGCACGTTCCTCACCTGTCTCGCACTCCTCCCCATGGCCTTCGCCTCCGCGCGGGCCGGCGAGACGATGCCCTATGCGCAGGACGCCTTCGACGCCGCCCAGAAGGCCGGCAAGCCGATCCTCGTCGTGATCAGCGCGCCGTGGTGCCCGATCTGTAGGACGCAGAAGCCGATCCTGGCCAGGCTCGGCGCCGACCCGCGCTTCAGGGACCTGCTGATCTTCGAGATCGACTTCGACAGCCAGAAGGCGCTGCTGCGCACGCTCGACGTCCGCACCCAGAGCACACTGATCGCCTACAAGGGCGCGACCGAGACCGGCCGCTCCGTCGGCGAGACCCAGCCTGAGTGGATCGAAGGACTGGTCGAGAAGACCCTCTGACGCCGCACGCCCCGATGACCGCCAGCCTCGGCCTCGCCTTCCTCGCCGGCCTGCTCTCGACGCTGTCCCCGTGCGTGCTGCCGCTGCTGCCGCTGGTGCTCGGGGCGGCGGCCTCGGAACACCGCTACGGCCCGGCGGCGCTGGCCGGCGGCTTGGCGCTCGCGTTCGTGGCGATCGGCCTGTTCGTCGCGACGGTCGGCTTCGGCCTCGGCCTCGACGGCGACGTCTTCCGCCGCGTGGCGGCGATCCTGCTGATCCTCGTCGGGATCGTGCTCGTGGTGCCCGCGGCGCAGGCCCGCCTCGCGGTCGCCGCCGGACCGCTCGCGAACCGGGCCGAGGCGCGCTTCGGCGGCTTTTCGAGTACCGGCCTTCGGGGACAGTTCGGCGTCGGGCTGCTCCTCGGCGCGGTCTGGTCGCCTTGCGTCGGCCCGACGCTCGGCGCCGCATCGATCCTCGCGGCGCAAGGGCGCGACCTCGGGATCGTGGCGCTGACCATGCTGGTGTTCGGCCTCGGCGCCGCCCTGCCGCTGCTGGTTCTCGGCACCCTGTCGCGGACTGTGCTGATGGGCTGGCGGGGCCGGTTGATGCGCGTCGGCAAGGGGCTGAAGGCGGCGCTCGGCGCGATCCTCGTCGTCACCGGCCTCGCGATCCTGACCGGTGCCGACAAGCGGATCGAGGCGGTGCTGGTCGATGCCTCGCCGGATTGGCTGAACGGCCTGACGACCCGCTACTGATCGAGCACGTCCCCGAAAGAATCCCGCTTGCCGCGACAGGTCCCTCTCCCGAACCGGAGGGGGCACCTGCCGAACCGGAGGGGGCACCTGCGTCCGAGCCGTAACTCTGCCTACCGCCTGAAGAACGCGTCCGCCGCGCCGAGCGCCGCCTGCTTGGCCTTGCGGGCCGCTTCCAGCCGTTCGATCTCGGCGTGCAGAAGCGCGATCCGGCGGTCGAGGTCGTCGAGCGAGAGGGCGTCCAACGCCTGCCCGATCTCGTGGATCACCGGGCGCCTTCGGTCCTCGTCGTCCCGCATCGTGATCCTCACAGAAACGGCGTCCCGGCGCCGGGTGACAGGCCGAGGTGGCGCGCCACCGACGCGCCGATATCCGAGAACGTCGCGCGCCGCCCGAGCGGGCCCGCCGCGATGCCCGGCCCGACGGCGAGGATCGGCACCTGCTCGCGGGTGTGCTCGGTGCCGTGCCAGGTCGGATCGTTGCCGTGGTCGGCGGTGACGACGCAGAGGTCGCCGGGCCGGAGCGCGGACACGATCTCCGGCACGCGGGCGTCGAAGGCTTCCAAGGCGGCGGCGTAGCCCGGCACGTCGCGGCGATGGCCGTGCTCGCTGTCGAAATCGACGAGGTTCACGAAGACGAGGCCGCCGTCCAGCAGGGACCTGAGCGCGTCGAGGGCCGCGTCGAGGCAGGCGGCGTTGCCCGCGGGCTTGACCTCGCGGCCGGTGGCGCGGTGGGCGAAGATGTCGCCGATCTTGCCGACGCTCACCACCGGCCGGCCGGCGGCGTGCAGGATGTCGAGCAGGGTGTCGCCCGGCGGCGCGACGGAGAAGTCCTTGCGGCGGGCCGTCCGCCGGAACCCCCCGCCGGCCGAGCCCGTGAACGGCCGGGCGATGACGCGGCCGATCCGGTAGCCGTCGCAGAGGTCGCGGGCGATCCGGCAGAGGTCGTAGAGCCGCGCCAGCCCGAACGCCTCCTCGTGGGCGGCGATCTGGAAGACGCTGTCGGCCGAGGTGTAGCAGATCGGCTTCTTTGAACCGATGTGCTCGGCCCCGAGCGCGTCGATGATCGCGGTGCCGGACGCATGGGCGTCGCCGAGGATGCCGGGCAGGCCGCCGAGCCGGATCAGGTCGCGGGTGAGGGCTGCGGGGAACGCGGGCCGCGCGTCCGGGAAATGGCCCCAGGGCTCGCGCAGGGCGAGGCCGGCGATCTCCCAGTGCCCCGACGGCGTGTCCTTGCCGGCGGCGGTCTCGACGGCGTGGCCCCAGGCACCGCGGATCGGCCCGGCCGGCGCGAGGCCCGGCGGGATGCGTCCCGTCGCCCCCGCGCAGGCGAGGCCCAGGCCGAGGGCCGCGAGGTGCGGCAGCCGCAGCGCCCCGGCGCGCAGGTCCGTGCGGTCGCCGCGCCCCTCCGCGCAGGCTTGCGCGACGTGGCCCACCGTGTCGGCGCCGGCGTCGCCGTAGCGGGCGGCATCCGGCGCCCCGCCGATGCCGACGGAATCGAGGACGATCACGAGGGCGCGGGCCATCGCCTCAGACCGGCTCGACGTCGGCGACCGTGTCGCTCTTCAGGGCGAAGGCGGCCGAGAACAGGGTGCGGGTGTAATCGGTCTTCGGCCGCGCGAAGATCGCCTCGGCCGGTCCCTCCTCGACGACGACGCCGTTCTGCATCACCAGGACGTAGTTTGCCAGCGCACGCACCACCTTGAGGTCGTGGCTGATGAACAGGTAGGCCAAGCCCCGCGCGCGCTGGAGGTCGCGCAGCAGCGTGACGATCTGCGACTGCACCGAGCGGTCGAGCGCCGAGGTCGGCTCGTCGAGGACGACGAAGCGGGGCTTCAGCACCATCGCGCGGGCGATGGCGATGCGCTGGCGCTGGCCGCCGGAGAACTCGTGCGGGTATCGGTCCATCGCCGCCGGGTCGAGGCCGACATCGGCGAGCGCCTGCGCGACGATCGCCCGGCGCTCGCGCTTCGGCACGTCCTGCACCAGCAGGCCCTCGGCGACGATGTCGGCCACCGACATCCGCGGCGAGAGCGA
>NZ_CAXTHR010000152.1:0-9966 GCF_964244095.1 uncultured Methylobacterium sp.
CGCAAATCGCTGCCTGAAAACAGAAAAAACGGATTCCTTCGGAGTCGCGGTATATGATCCGGCCGAAACGCACCGGAGCTGAACCGATGAGCACGTCCCTTGCCCGACCCGCGACCGGCGCCGCGAAGAAGCCCGGCCTGGTCGCCGAGATGCTGCGCCTCTGGCTGGAGCACAACCAGCGCATGCTCGACATGCGCATGGGGCCGTTCTGAAGCGTCCCGGCCGTCGGGCCGGTTAGCCCGAGCGCGGCCGGGCTCAGGCCCGCGCCAGGTCCCCGAGCAGGCTGGCCGCGACGGTGGCCTTCGAGACGGTCATCCCCGAGGCCGCGATGGCGTCCACCGCCGCGCGGATGCGGGTGAGCGCCGGGCCGCGCGCCCTGCTCCAGGCCGCGACCGCGTCGGGACCGGGCCCGATGTCGCCGACCACCTCCGCGGTGAGCTGCCGGTGGGCCGTCGAGATGCCGGCGACCGCGCGCTCCAGGGCGACGCGGTCGAAGGTGTCGGAGACCGGCGCGGCGCGCGCCGCCGCGGCCAGCGCATCGAGGGAGAAGGCGCGCTCCAGGGCGAAATGCGTCGCCGCGATCTCCGAGACCGGCCGGCCGCTGGTTCCGGCGACGCGGACGATGTCCGGCGCCGAGGCCATCGCGCGGAGCGATGCGAGGCGCAAAGCCGGCGCGTCGTCCATGCCCTGCCCGACCAGTTCGGCCTGCCGCCGCCCGATCGCCGCGCGCGCCGCCTCGCCGAGCACGTTCGGCAGGGCGGCCAGCACCGCGTCGATGCCTTCGCGGTAGCGTGCCACGAGCGGCGCGATGCCGCCGGCGAGGTCGAGGTTGCGGATGAACCAGACGATGCGGTCGGCGAGCAGATCCTGCACCTCGGCGTAGAGACCGACCTGCGCCCGGCCGCCGATCCGGCCGGCAAGCCCGTCCTTTGCCCCAAGCCCGTCCTTTCCACCAAGCCCGTCGATCGCCGCGTTCAGTTCCATCAGGCCGAAGGCGTCGCGGGTCACCGCGTAGGCCTTGGCGATGGTGGCGGCGTCCGCCCCGGTCTCGTCCGTCAGCCGCGTGACGAGCGAGATCCCGCCGCGGTTGACGATGATGTTCGAGAGCGCGGTGGCGATGATCTCGCGGCGCAGGCGATGCCCCCTCACCGCGTCGGGGAACGTCTCGCGCAAGGCCTTCGGAAAGTAGCGCTGCAACTCGCGGTCGAAATACGGGTCGTCGGGGACCGGGCTCGCTAGGATGGCGTCGTAGAGCGAGAGCTTGGCGTAGGCGAGCAGCACCGCGTATTCGGGCCGCGTCAGGCCCTCGCCGCGGCGCATGCGCTCGGCGAGCGCGGCGTCGTCCGGCAGGACCTCGACAGCGCGGTCGAGGCGCCCTTCCGCCTCCAGCGCCTGCATCGTGCGCAGGGCGAAGCCCGTCTCGCCGAGGCCGCGATGCTCTGCGAGCGAGAGTGCCAGCGTCTGCAACTCGTTGTTGCGCAGCACCAGATGCGCGACCTCGTCGGTCATGGTGACCAGGAGCGCGTTGCGGGCCGCCGCGTCGAGGCGGCCGTCGCGCTCAGGCGTCATCAGCGCGATCTTGATGTTCACCTCGACGTCGGAGGTATTGACGCCGGCGGAGTTGTCGATGGCGTCGGTGTTGAGCCGCACGCCCGCGCGCGCCGCCTCGATGCGCCCGGCCTGCGTCAGGCCGAGATTGGCGCCCTCGCCGACCGCCTTGGCGCGGATCTCCGGGCCGGTGATCCGCACCGCGTCGTTGGCCCGGTCGCCGGCCTGCTCGTCGGTCTCGGTGGTGGCGCGGACATAGGTGCCGATGCCGCCGAACCACAGCAGGTCGACGGGCGCCTTGAGGATCGCCTGCATCAGCTCGGCCGGCGAGGCGTTACCGTTGTCGAAGCCGAGCGCCGCGCGGACCTCCGCGGACAGCGGGATGCTCTTCAGGGAGCGGGAGAACACGCCGCCGCCGGTGGAGATCAGCGACGCGTCGTAATCGGCCCAGCTCGACCGGCCGAGGTCGAACAGTCTTTTGCGCTCGACGAAGGCGGCTTCCATGTCGGGCGTCGGATCGAGGAAGACGTCGCGGTGGTCGAAGGCCGCGACCAGTTTCAGCGTGCGCGACAGCAGCATGCCGTTGCCGAACACGTCGCCCGACATGTCGCCGACGCCGACCACCGTCACCGGGTCGGATTGCGTGTCCACGTCGATCTCGCGGAAGTGGCGCTTGACCGCCTCCCAGGCGCCGCGGGCGGTGATGCCCATGCCCTTGTGGTCGTAGCCCTGGCTGCCGCCGGACGCGAAGGCGTCGCCGAGCCAGTGGCCGCGCTCCAGCGACAGCGCGTTGGCGATGTCGGAGAAGGTGGCGGTGCCCTTGTCGGCGGCGACCACGAGGTAGGCGTCGTCGCCGTCGTGGCGCACGGTGTCGGCGGGCGGCACGACGGCATCGCGGACGAAGTTGTCGGTGAGTTCGAGCAGCGTGCGGATGAAGATGCGGTAGCTCTCGGTCCCTTCCGCAAGCCACGCCGCGCGGTCGGACGCCGGGGGCAGGCGCTTGGGGAAGAACCCGCCCTTGGCGCCGACGGGCACGATGACCGCGTTCTTGACCTGCTGCGCCTTCACGAGGCCCAAAATCTCGGTGCGGAAATCCTCCGGCCGGTCGGACCAGCGCAGGCCGCCGCGTGCCACGTAGCCGAAGCGTAGGTGCAGGCCCTCGACGCGGGACGCGTAGACGAAGATCTCGAAGAACGGCCGCGGCAGCGGCATGCCCGACACCTTGGCGCAGGCGAACTTGAAGGCGATGGTCTCGCGCGGGCTCCCGTCGGCCGCCTTCTGGAAGAAGTTGGTGCGGACGGCGGCCTCCACGAGGTTGACGAAGCGGCGCAGGATGCGGTCCTCGTCGAGGCTGGTCACGCCGGCGAGCGCCGCCTCGATGGTCTGCCGGGCCGCCGCTTCGCCGGCCGCGCGGTCGCCCGCGGCGGCCGGGTCGAAGCGGGCGTGGAACAGGGCCACGATCGCCCTGGCGATGGCGGGATGCTGGCTCAGGGTCGCGGCGAGGTAGTCCTGGCCGTAGCTGACGCGGAGCTGGCGCAGGTAGCGGCCGAGGCCGCGCAGCAGCGCCGCGTCGCGCCAGGGCAGGGCCGCCTCCAGGACGAGGCGGTTGTAGCCGTCGGATTCGGCCTGGCCCGCGGCGATGGCGAGCATCGCCGCCTCCAGCAGCGCCTCCAGGGGGCCGATGTCGATCGCCGCCCCGGTGGCGCGCTCCAGCAGCATGTCGTGCAGCCAGACCTTGGCGTCGCCGCCCGCGGCCAGGACGCTGTAGGTCCGCTCGTTGATCACCCGGAAGCCGAGGTTCTCCAGGCCGGGCACCCGGTCGGAGAGCGGCAGCGACGCGCCGCGGGAGAACACCTTGAGGCGCACCTGCGCCGGCGGGTCGGTGTCGCGGCGGTCGATGGCGACGGCGCGCGGACGGCCTTCGGAGAGCGATTCGAGGATGGCGATGTCGGCGATGGCCACATCCGCCGAGAAGTTTTCGCGATAGGCCGCCGAGAAGCCGCCGCCGTAACGCGCGGCCAGCGCCCGCGCCTCGGAGCCGCCCACGGCGTCGGCGAGCGCCGCGCGCAGGGCATCGCCCCAGGTCCGCACCAGGGCGGCGATGCCCGCCTCGAGGACGGCCGGGTCGCGCTCCGCCGCGCCGGCCTCCGAGAAGCCGACGATGTAGTGGATCCGCGCCAGCGGCCCGTCCGGCAGCTCGGGATAGGTCGCCGAGAGCCGGCCGCCGTGTTCCTCGGCGAGGTAGGCGCCGATGCGGGCGCGCACGGCCGAATCGTAGCGGTCCTTGGGCACGAAGACGAGGAGCGAGACGAAGCGCCCGAACCGGTCGGTGCGCGACAGGACGCGGATGCGCGGCCGGTCGGCGAGGTCGGCGATGGCCAGGGTGAAGCGCGAGAGCCGCTCCACGTCGATCTGGAACAGGTCGTCGCGCGGGTAGGTCTCCAGCACGGCGAGCAGCGCCCGCCCGGCATGGCTCGTCGGGTCGAGGCCGGCCTTCTCCACCACCGCCGCCACCTTGCCGCGCAGGTAGGGCACCTCGCGGGCGAGCGCGGTGTAGGCCGAGGCCGTGAACAGGCCGACGATGCGCACCTCGCCGGTGAGCTTGCCGGTGGGGGAGAACAGCTTGACGGCGACGTAGTCGAGGTGCGCCGCCCGGTGGACGCGGGCCTTGAGGCTCGCCTTGGTGATGATCAGCGCGTGCGGCTCTTCGAGGAAGGCGACGATCTCGGGCGTCATGTCGACGAGCGCGCGGCCGCGCCGCAGCACCGCGAGGCCGGGGTCGCGCAGGATGCCGAGGCTCTCGCGATCGGATGCGGGATGCGCCTCCCCGGACAGGGCGTGCTCGCGCATGCCGAGCAGGGTGAAGTGCCCGTCGCGCAGCCAGTGCAGGAAGGCGCGCGCCTCGGCGACCTCGCCCTCGGGGAGCGGCGGCGGGTTGCGGCCGTAGCCCTCAGTGAGGTCCCCGAGGCGCGCCAGCATCGCGTCGTGGTCGTCAGTGACGAGGGCGACGTCGCGGAACACCTGCGCGAGGCCGGTCTCGACGCGTTCGCGCGCCGCGCCGGCATCGAGCCGGTCGAGGTGGATGTGGATGAAGCTCTCGCGGTTGAGCGCGCCGTGGGCGTCGGCGGTGGTCTCCCCGACGACGCGGAGCAGCGCGCCGGCCGCGTCCCGCTCGACGCCGAGGATCGGGTGCGCGACGAGGTCGGGCGTCAGGCCCTGCCCGGTCAGCTCGGCGAGCGTCGAGTCGAGGAGGTAGGGCCGGTTGTCGTTGACGACCTCGACGACCGTCAGCTCGCGCATGCGCCCGGCGCCGGCGATGCCGACATCGGCGAGCCGCAGGCCCGAGGGCGCCCCGGGCGCGCGCGGCTCGGCGAGGTGCCCGCGGGCCGCGATCGCCAGGTCGGCCAGCGCCTCGGCCGGGTAGGCGGCGAGGTCTTCCGGGGGCACGCGCCCGAACAGGTCGCGGACGAAGCCGCCGGGGCCGCCCCGCCGCGCCACGATCGCGGCCGCCGCGTCGATCAGGCCGGCGCGGGCGGATTTCGCCTCGGTCGTCGCGAGCGCGGTGGCGGATTCGAGGACCGACTCGGTTTCCGGCGTCATGGACTGAGACCCTCCGAACCGGCGCCGCGGCCGGCCCCCTGCCAAGGTTTAGGGGAGGGGTACGGCCAAGTCGATGCCGGTCGGCGCTCGCCAGGACCCGATGCGTGAGCGCGCCGCCGCCGACCGGGTCCTTCCGCCCGGCGCGGATGCGGCCCGTCGGCGGCCGGAAGGGTCCGGGGCCGCCGCTTCGGCCCGGCGGCGGAAACCAAGCGGCGGATCTCCCGTTGACGCTTCATTGGATCTGTTCTAATTAAGAACTACGGACGGGCACGGGGCCGGCGACGTTTCCCGAGGCCCGCAACGGATACCGGAACGGAGAGACCTCATGACCTCGACCAGCGCGTCCTGCGACCACTGCCGCTTCTTCGACGACCACAAGACCAACGGCGCCCAGGCGTCCGGCGACCAGGGCCTGTGCCGCTTCAACCCGCCGGTGAGCCAGCCGGCTCCCGACTCGAAGGGCCTGTGGCCGGTGGTGGCCTCGCAGGATTGGTGCGGCCACTTCACCGCCGAGATGACCGCGGCCGAATAGTCCGCCCGCGATCCGGCCGGGATCGCGGATCGCTTCGACCACGGGGGCCGGTGCCGATGCGCCGGCCCCCGTCTTGCGTGGTCCACCCGATGCACCTCCATCTGCGCCCGGCCACGGATGCCGACCTCCCGGCGGTGACCCGGATTTACGTCGCGGCCGTGCTGCAGTCGGCGTAGGCCGCGGCCATGATCCCGTCACCTTCGGAGCGGATGGCGGGGACGTGCAAGGGGACTTGCAGGGAAGGGCGCACCGGCCCGCCGAGCCGAGCTTCGGTATGCCGACGGGCGCGGCGCGGGCTCGCGCGAGGGAGGATTCGGCATGACGTTTCGACGGATCGGCGCGGGGATCGGCGCCTGGGCCGGACGTGCGGCGGCACTCGCGCTGCTGTCCGGGGCGGCGCAGGCCGCGACACCCGCGGACCCGAGCGGTACGTGGCTCGTCGAGGACGGACGCGCCCGTGTCCGCATCGAGAAGTGCGGGCCGGGCGAGAAGAGCGTCTGCGGCTACGTCGTGTGGCTGAAGGTGCCGCTCAACGACAAGGGCCAGCCGCGGATCGACTTCAGGAACCCCGATCCCAAGAAGCAGGCGCGCGCCTCGCTCGGCCACCAGCTCATCATGGGCCTGAAGCCGAACGCGGATGCCCGCTACGAGGGCAAGATCTACAATTCCGAGGACGGCAAGTCCTACGACGTCACGATCTGGACCGACACGCCGGCCGAGCTGACGGTGCGCGGCTGCCTGATCGCCTTCCTGTGCAAGTCGCAGACCTGGAACCGGGTCACCGACGTGGCGCCGGGCCAGATGGTTGGCGCAACGAACGGGCCCGGCGGCCCGCGCACGGACCCCGAATACATGGCGGCCAAGCCCGCGGCGACCGGCTCGACCGCGGCCAAGCCCGGCGCGCCGAGGCCCGGCGCGAAGGCCGGCCCGGCCGCCGCCGCACCCGCGGAGTCCGCCGCGCCCGCCGACGAGTAGGCGGGCACGGCCTCGGCCGGCGCCCGCATCCGCCGGCGCGGCACCTGCCGCGCGGCCCCCGCGGCGCCCCGTCCGGCACGGGCGCACAGCGCGCCGGCGCTCGTCCGAGCGGCCGACCGCCGTCGCGCCGAATCGCGGGAATCAATCCGCCAGCGCGGCGTAGGTCAGCACCCGCAGTTCCTTGCGGATCGGCAGGGCGGAAGAGGGGACGAGCTGGGTCAGGAGCACCACGGCGAGATCCTCGGCCGGGTCGATCCAAAAGGCGGTGGAGGCCATGCCGCCCCAGGCGACCTCGCCCGGCGTGCCGACGATCTGGGCTTTCGCCGGATCGAGCATCACCGAGAACCCCAGCCCGAAGCCGATGCCGTGATAGGACGACTCGGCAAAGCGCGGCGTCCCGACCGAGGCGAGGTCGCCGGGCAGGTGGTTCGTCGTCATCAGCGCGACGGTCTTGCGCCCGAGCAGCCGCACGCCGTCGAGCACGCCGCCGTTGAGGATGAAGCGGCAGAAGCGCAGGTAGTCGGACGCCGTCGAGACGAGGCCGCCCCCGCCGCCCGCGATCGCCGGCGGCGCGGCGAAAGCGGTCTCGACGGCATCGTCGTACAGCGTCAGGCGGCCCTCGCGGTCGTAGGCGTAATTCGCCGCGAACCGCGGCATGGCCTCGGGCCGCACGAAGAAGTCGGTGTCGACCATGCCCAGCGGCGCGATCACGCGCTCGCGCAGGTGATCGGCGAAGTCCCGGCCGGAGACGACCGCGACGAGGTGGCCGAGGACGTCCGTCGAGACGCTGTAGTTCCACGCCGTCCCCGGCTGCGCCAGCAGCGGCAGCCCGGCCACCGTCGCCACCACCTCGGCGAGGCTCGCATCCGGCCGCAGGAAGTCGGCGCCGTGCTGGCGGTAGAGGGCGTCGACCAGGGTCGATTCCATGAAGCCGTAGGTCAGGCCGCCGGTATGGGTGAGGAGATCGCCGATGGTGATCGGGCGGCGGGCCGGCTCGGTCTCGAGCCTGGCGCGGCTGCCGCCGGTCGCGACCCGCATCGCGGCGAAGTCCGGCAGGAAGCGCGCGACCGGGTCGTCGAGCTGGAACCGGCCCTCCTCGTAGAGCTGCATCACCGCGACCGAGGTCAGGGGCTTGGTCATCGAGTAGATGCGCGTGACGGTGTCGGCCGTGAACGGCGTCCCGCGCGCCAGGTCCGCGAGCCCGCGGGCGCGCTGGAAGGCGGTGCGTCCGCGCCGGGCCACCGTCACCGACAGCCCGGCGAGCTTCCCGTCCGCCACGAGCCGGGCCATCCAGGCGTCGATGCGCTCCAGGCGTTCCGGGTCGAAGCCGAGGTCCTGCGGCTTCACGTCGATCGCGTCCGGCATGGGTTGGTCCTCGCGTCCGTGATCCGGGATGTAGCGGTCGGGACGGTGCGGGCCAGATCGAGACGCCTCACCAGCCCTGGCTTCCGGGGCCGCCCTTGAACGGGCCGACGATGCCCGGCGTGATCCAGCCGCCGTAGAAGCCGCCGGGCTGCGGCGCGGCGCGGACGCCGCCGACGAAGCAGCCCTCCATCGGGCCGGCATAGAACGCGACGTGGCCGGCGATCGGCCGGAAGCCCGGCGTCGGGTCGGGATAGGCCCATGCGGCACCAGGGGCCGCGCCCGCGCCGGCCCGCACGTCGAACAGCACGGCGCGGCCCTTCCATTCGCAGATCCCGGCGCGGCGCGGCGGCCCGAGGACGCCTTCCGCCACGTCGCCGGGCGGGAAGTAGTAGGTCGGCGGATGGCTGGTCTCCAGCACCCGGAAGCCCGCCACCGTCTCGGCGATGGTCCGGCCGCCGAGCACCACCGTCAGCCTCGCGGCGACGGGCTCCAGGCGGGGCGGGCGCGGATAGTCCCAGACGCTCTCCTGGCCGGGTCTCACGGGGGATGGGGTCGGATGCATGGCGTCGTCCTCTCGCTGTCGCCCGCGGACAGATAGGGCGGTCGCGGCAGGCGTTTGCCCAAACGCCGCGGCGTGCTAGCCCCGATCGTCAAGCCGGAGCCCGACGTTGGACACCCCCATCGCCCTCTTCCTCGATTTCGACGGCACGCTGGTCGAGATCGCGCCGCGCCCGGACCTGGTCCGGGTCGATCCCGGCCTCGTGCCGGTGCTGGAGGCGCTGCGTTCCCGGCTCGGCGGGGCGCTGGCGATCGTCACCGGCCGGCCGGTCTCGGTGATCGACGACTTCCTCGCGCCGGCGGCGTTCGACATCGCCGGCCTGCACGGGGTCGAGCACCGGGTCGACGGCGTGCTCGCCGGCGGCAGTCCGGCCGACCACCCGGAGCTGCGCGCCCGCATCAGGTGGCTCCGGGCGATGATCGCCGACCTCGACGCGGTGCTGATCGAGGACAAGGGCGCGTCGGTCGCCGTCCACTGGCGGCTCGCGACCCCGGCGGATGCCGGGCGGGCGGAAGCCGCGGTCACCGCGGTCGCCGCCGAGCTTGCCGGCGCCTACCGGCTCCAACTCGGCAAGGCGGTCGGCGAGATCGTGCCGGCCTCGGCCACCAAGGCGCATGCGATCCGCGCCTTCCTGAGGAACGCCCCTTATGCCGGCCGCCGCGCGGTATTCCTCGGCGACGACCGCACCGACGAGATCGCCTTCGCGAGCGTGGCCGAGGCGGGCGGGCTCGGCATCCGCGTCGGCCCCGGCGCGACCGCGGCGGCGCGGCGCCTTCCCGACCCGGAGGCGGTGCGCGCCTTGCTTTCCGGATGGGCGGCGGGCGGCGCCATCGATCCGGACGCGCTGCCGGCCGCCTGAGCGGCGGCCCCGCGCGAGGTCGAAGCGACGCGTCGGGCGGCACGGCCCGCACGGGTCAGGAGAAGGGGTGCCGCATGTTCGCGTTTCCGGTCCTCGTCGGCGATATCGGCGGCACCAACGCCCGCTTCGCACTGATCGACGCCAAGGGCGCCGCGCCGCGCCTGCTCTCGCACGAGGAGACCGCGCGCCATCCCGACCCGTCCGGCGCGATCCGCGCGGCGCTCGCCAAGGACCGCGCGGGCGGCCCGCCGCCGCGCTCGGCGATCCTGGCCATCGCCGGCCGCGTCGACGGGCCGAAGGTGCAGATGACCAATGCCCGGTGGGTGATCGAGGGCGCCCGGATCGGCGCCGATTTCGGCCTGTCCACCTGCGTCGTGGTCAACGACTACGTGCCCGTGGCGGCGGGTGCCGCCGGCATCGCGCCGCACGACCTCACGCCGATCGGACCGGCCGGCCAAGTGCCGGGCCGTCACGTGCCCGGCGGCGCCCGCGTGGTGCTCGGCCCCGGCACCGGCTTCGGCGCCGCGG
>NZ_CAXTHR010000153.1:0-9865 GCF_964244095.1 uncultured Methylobacterium sp.
CGGCGGTGTAGAGGCCGTGGGCGATGCGGGTGCCGAAGGGCGTGCGCGCCGCGAAATGCTCCGAGAGATGGATCGGGTTGCGGTCGCCGGTGATCTCGGCAAAGCCGACCACGTCGGAGGCGGCGATCGTCTTCGACAGCGTCTCCGAGAGCCCGACTTCGAGGTCCTCGAAGTAGAGAATGCGCAATTCGGGCAGCATCCGAGCCTCCTCCTCCCGGCCGAACGGCTTCGGTCCGACGGCACAACCGCCTCGCACAGGTGGGCCGCCGAATCCAGCCGGAGGAGACGCGCGGACCGCCGCTCGACAGGCCCGGCACGATGGGCGAAGAGGCGGTCCCCTCGACATGGGACATCCGCCGCCCGCGTGCAGGACCGCTCCGCCCCTCCGCCGCTCCGCTCCGTCGTCGCCCGCGTGGCGGGGCTGAACCTCGGCTATTTCGGCATCGAGATCGCCGTGGCGCTGGCGATCGGCTCGGTGGCGCTGATCGCCGACAGCCTCGATTTCCTGGAGGACGCGGCGATCAACCTGCTGATCTGCGCCGGCCTCGGCTGGAGCCTGCGCAACCGCGCCCGCCTGGGCACGGCGCTGGCCGGCATCCTGATGGTGCCGGCGCTCGCGACCGCCTACGCCGCATACGAGAAATTCTCCGACCTCAGCCCGCCGGCGCCCCTGCCGCTGACGCTCACCGGCCTCGGCGCGCTCGCCGTCAACCTCGCCTGCGCCGCCCTGCTCGCGCGCCACCGCGACGGCGCCGGCAGCCTGACGCGGGCAGCCTGGCTCTCGGCCCGCAACGACGCCTACGCCAACCTCGCGATCATCGCGGCCGGCCTCGTCACCGCGCTCCACCCCTCGCCCTGGCCAGACCTGGTCGCGGCAGCCGGCATCGCGATCCTCAACGCGGATTCGGCCGGCGACATCTTTCGCGCGGCGGCGGCGGAGCGACGGGCCGCGCGCGAGGCAGGGCCGAATCCTTGAAGATCTTCCCGATCTCCGACCTGCACCTGGAGCGCCGCCGGCTCGACCTGATCGCCCCCCCGAGCGCGGATTTCGACGTGATGGTCTGTGCCGGCGACCTCTACGAGGGCCATCCCGAGCGCGGCCTCGCGGCCCTGCTGTCGCTTGCCGGCGGCCGGCCGGTCGTGCTGGTGCCAGGCAACCACGAGCACTACGCCCCGACCGGGGACGCGCGGAGCGCGCCCGACCTGCTCGCCGCGCTGGCGGCGGAGGTCGGGCGCCTCGCCGCGACGGGCGCGCGCGTGCACCTGCTCCAGCGCGGCGCCGCGTGCGTCCTCGACGGCGTGCGCTTCGTCGGCGCGACGCTGTGGAGCGACTGGTCGCTCGCCGGGCGCTGGCTCGCCGACGACACGCCCGGCCGCCCGGCCGACCCGGTGGCCCATGCCGTCGCGCGGATGACCGACCCGGTCACCGGCGCGCGGGAATACCGCGGGTCGATCCGCAAGGGCGACGGCACGCCGTGGCAGCCCGCCGACGCGATGGCGGCGCACGCCGCCGAGCGCGCGGCGCTGCTGAGGGCGCTCGCGGCGCCGTTCTCCGGCCTGACCGTGGCGGTGACGCACCATCCGCCGAGCCCGCGCGCGGCGGACGCCTTCCGCGGCGCGCCGGGGGTGCCGTGGTGGGTGCCGGCCTTCTACGCGACGCGCGTGCTCGACGACCTCGACGACCGCGCGCGGCCGGACCTGTGGGTGTCGGGCCATTTCCACGCCGGACACGATAGGGCGGTCGGCCGATGCCGCTGGGTTGCCAATCCGGTCGAGGGCGCGACCTACGCGCCCGACCGCGTCGTGACGCTGTCGTGAGCGCAGGAACGCCGTCGGGCGGCCGCGGCCGTCGGACCCGACCGGCCGCGCGAAACCGGCCGGAGGGTTCGTGCGTAACGCGTCCACGCGCCGCCGCCGGGAGCGTTTGCCCGTGAACACTTTCCTCGCCGTCGTCCTCGTCTGCGCGAACACCGTGGCGCAGGAGGCCTGCACCGACGGCACGGCGCTCGAAGTGCGCAAGGTCCGCGTCGGAAACGAGCTCGGCTGCACCAGCGGCTGGCAGGAGATCATCGCCCGCACGGACCTGCGCGACGCGATCGGCAGGACCGCCTACCTGAAGACCGCCTGCCGGCGCGTGAAGACCGCGGAGTGATGCTCGGCCGACCGGTCGGCCGGGCGCTCAGCGCCCGACCGTGAAGGCGACCGGCCCGGCCGCGAACCGGATCTCGCCGGTGCCGTGGCGTATCTCCCGGTCGGCGTAGTGCAGCGCGTCCGCCCGGTTCCGGAACAGGCCGCCGGCGATGCCGTGGCTCTCCACGGCCACCCAGCAGCCGCGCGCATCCTGCCCGATGGTGAAGCTCAGCCCCGTCTCGCCGGGGATCGCGGCCTCTGGCGCGGGCGGTGACCCCGTCGCGGAGCCGGGCATGCGGGCGGCCGGGGCGACGGGGATGGTTTGGAGGTTCGGCATGATCTTCGTTCGGGCTCGCGCGGTCCCTCACGAGGACCGCACGGCACGAGATCGGGCATGGCGCGTTAGGAATCGAGAGGCCCCAGGGCCAGCCGCCATAAGCATCCCGTGAATGCGGCGCCTTATTTCTCGTACTTGATGTAGGCGAAGCGCGGATCGGCCGGCGTGCCCTCGAGGCCCGCGCCCTCCAGGCCGGGCTGCCAGGAGACCACCTCCTCGATCTTCCTGGCGAGCGCGAAGTCCTTGTCGGTGATGCCCTTGGCGGCGTGGTTCATCAGCCGCACCTCGACCCAGGCGTAGGAGGCGGTCAGGTCGGGGTGGTGCCACGCGGCCTCGGCGAGGTGGCCGACGGTGTTGATCACCATCAGCGTGCTCTTCCAGCCCGCGGTCCTGTAGGTGCGGCGAATCCAGCCGTCCTCGTAGCGCCACGCCGGAAGCTCGGCCGCGAGCCGCGCGGCGATGGTCTCGGCGTCCAGGGCGCCCTCGCGCGGTCCGGCCATGCTCGTCTCCTCCGACGGACTTCATCTCGCAGCGAGGGTGCCCCGGCGGGTGCCGCCGCGCAAGGCGCCTGTGGACGGGCCGAAGCGCGGGCCCTATGACCTTTCGGCAATGGCCCCTCCGGTGCCGGGGCTTCGCCGCTCCGGCCGAGACGGGCCTCGGGCCCATACCGGCCTCGAAGACGTCCAGGGAGAAGGCGCCATGCTGTCACGGCGCGGATTGCTCGCCGCCGCCGCGCTCGCCGGCCTGCCGCGGCGCGCGCTCGCGGCGCCGAGCGTGCGCCTCGGCAGCTTGCCCTTCGGCACGGTCGCCTGGGAGGCCGCGCTCATCAAGGCGCGCGGGCTCGATGCCGCGAACGGCTTCAACCTCGACGTGGTGAGGCTTGCCGGCAACGACGCGGCGCGGATCGCCTTCATGGGGGCCCAAGTCGACGCGATCATCGGCGACCTGCTCTGGGCGGCCCGCCTCGGCAACGAGGGGCGGGCGGTGCGCTTCATCCCCTACTCGACCTCCGAGGGCGCCGTGATGGTGCCGACGGCAAGCCCCGTGAGGAGCCTCCGGGACCTCGTCGGCCGGCGGCTCGGCGTAGCGGGCGGGCCGCTGGACAAGAACTGGCTCCTGCTGAAGGCGCAGGCGCGCGAGGCCGGGTTCGACATCGAGGCGAAGGCCGAGATCGCCTACGGCGCGCCGCCGCTGATCACGCTGAAGCTGGAGCAGGGGGCGCTCGATGCCGCGCTCACCTACTGGACCTACTGCGCCCGCCTGGAGGCGAAGGGGTTCCGCCGGCTGATCGGCGCCGACGACATGATGCGCGCGCTCGGCGCCACCGGCTCGGTGTCGCTGATCGGCTACCTGTTCGAGGCGCGGACCGTCGCGGAGAAGCCCGAGGCGGTGGCCGGGTTCGTGCGCGCGGCGCGCGCCGCCAAGGACATGCTGGCCGCCGACCCCTCCGCCTGGGAGGTCGTGCGCCCGCTGATGGGCGCCGAGGACGACCCGACCTACGAAGCCCTCAGGCGCGAATACCTCGCCGGCATCCCGCGCCGCCCGGTCGCCGACGAGCGCGGCGACGGCGAGACGCTGTTCTCGGTGATGGCGCGGCTCGGGGGCGAGCGCCTCGTCGGGGCCGGCACCGGCCTGCCGCCGGGGCTGTACTACGACGGGACGACCGGTTGATCCGCCGAGCCGTCGCCGACCGCAGGGGGCTCCTCACCCGTCTCGCCTCGATGCTGGTGCTGCTCGCCGCGTGGCAGGCGGCGGCGCAAGGGGCGGGCTCGCGGATGCTGCCGACGCCGCTCGCGGTCGCGGCCTTCATCGGGCGGGAATCGGCCCGCGGCGACCTGTGGACGAACGTCGGCATCACGCTGGGGCGGGTCGGGCTGTCGTTCGTGCTCGCCATGGTACTCGGCGTCGCGCTCGGCGTCGCGCTCGGGCGCTCGAAGCGCCTCGACACAATCCTCGACACGCCCCTGCTGGCGTTGCTCAACACGCCCGCGCTGGTCATCACCGTGCTGGCCTACATCTGGGTCGGCCTCAACGAATCCGCCGCGATCCTCGCCGTGGTGCTGAACAAGCTCCCCAACGTCGCGGTGATCCTGCGCGAGGGCGCCCGCGGCCTCGATCCGGGCCTGGAGGAGATGGCGCGGACCTACCGCTTCGACCGCCGCTCGTGGATCGCCCACGTGCTGGTGCCGCAACTCCAGCCCTTCGCGGTCGCCGCCGCCCGCTCCGGCCTGTCGCTCGCCTGGAAGATCGTGCTGGTGATCGAGCTGCTCGGGCGGCCGAACGGCGTCGGCTTTGCCATCAACTACTACTTCGTCCAGAGCACCGACGTCGCCGCGATCCTCGGCTACAGCCTCGTGTTCATGAGCGTGATGGTCGCCGTCGACATTCTCCTCCTCCAGCGGCTCGAAGCGCATGTCCGCCGCTGGCGATAGGATGGCCGCCGGCGCCGGGGCCGTCCTCTCCGTCTCGATCGCCCGCAAGGTCTACCATCCCGCCTCCGCCGAGCCGGTCGAGGCGGTGCGCGACCTCGCCTTCGCGATCGTGCCGGGCGAGATCGCCTGCCTGATCGGGCCGTCGGGCGCCGGCAAGACCACGACCTTGCGCATCCTGCTCGGGCTCGACACCGATTACGAGGGCAGCGTCGCGCCGGACCCGCGCGCCTCGGAGACCGGCCCGGGAATGGTGTTCCAGGAGCCGCGCCTTCTGCCCTGGCGCAATGTCGAGCAGAACGTGCGGCTGGCGATGCCGCGGGCGAGCCGCGGGCGCGACCTCGACGGGCTGTTCGCCCAGCTCGGCCTGGACCCGTGGCGGGCGCGCTTTCCCGGCGCGCTCTCGCTCGGGATGCAGCGCCGCGTCGCGCTCGCCCGCGCGCTCGCCAACGACCCGCGCCTGCTCGTCCTCGACGAGCCGTTCGTGTCGCTGGACGACGCGGCGGCGGCGGCTTTGCGCGGCCTCGTCGTCGACACCGTCGACCGCCTCAGCATGAGCGTGCTGATGGTGACCCACAACGTCGCCGAGGCGATCGCGGTCGCCGACCGCCTCCTGCTGCTGTCGCCGCGCCCGGCGAGCCTCGTGGCCACCGTGCCGCTGGATCGTCCCCGGTCGGAGCGCGACCGCGCCTGGGCGGACGCGACCCGGCGGGACCTGGCCCTACGCCATCCCGGCATCATCGCGGCGTGAACGTGTCCGGGCGGCGGAACCCGGGACGCGGTCACTCCGCCCTGGCGTCCACGTCGAGCCTGTCCAGCACCGCGGCCGGGGAGCGGGCGGCGCCGACATCGACGAAGCCGAGGCCCGCCGCGTCCTTCGCCTTCGCGCTGAGCGTCAGCCGGCCGGGCTTGGTGACGAACTGGCTCATCGCGGCGCCGATCGCCTTGGCGGCCGGCGAGTTGCCGAGGATCGCCGGCACGCCGAACTGGCTGGCAGCGACGTATTCCTGGCGCAGGTCCTCCGGCTTCAGGCTGAGGCTCTTCGACTGGGCGGCGAGGAATCGCTCGAACAGGCCGGCGTTCTGGATCGTGAGGTCGAGGGCCTTGGCGGTCCCCGAGAGCATCAGCAGGCGCGTCGCGGAGATGTTCGACGAGAACAGCTCCGGCCCCATGCCGCCGAGCGTGCCCGCGAGCCGCAGGGAGCCCATGTCGCGGCCGGACAGGGTCATCTCGCGCAGGGCCACCTCGCGCTTGGCCTCGTCCCAGGCCGAATCGACGACGAGGTTGAGGTCGAGATCGCCGTAGCCGTAAGCGGGCAACGCGCCGAGCACCGGCAGGCCCGCGACCAGCGAGGCCGGCAGGGTGAGGCCGGACACATCCAGGCGGCTCGCGGTCGGCACCCCGTCGCGCATCGGCCCGAGGGCCAGGGCGGCGTTGCGCAGGGCCAGGCGCGCTGGCGCCGGCTTCGGGGCGACGAGCGGATCGCCGGGTCTGATCGGAGCCGGCCTCGCCGCGTCGGGCTTGGCGGGCGGCCTGCCGGGCTCCTCGGCGGCCGGCATGTCGAAGCTCAGGTCCTGCAGCGCGAAGCCGCCGACCGCGGGCGTAAGGCGGCGCAGGTCGTCGTCGGCGACCGGGTTCGCGGGATCGGCGAGCCGGCGCAGGGCCGCGATGGTCGGCGCGAGCGAGACGCCGGTGAGCGACAGGCGCCCGAGCCGCGCCTTCAGCCCGCCCTGCGAGAACGCCACGTCCTCCAGCGTCGTGCCGGCCTCGGCGCCCCCGCCCGCGTAGGCCATCCGCCCGATCTCGACGAGCACCGGCTCGTCCGAACCGGTCTGGCTGACGCCGAGGCCGCGCAGTTCCAGGCTGCCGACCGAGAACGCCTCGGCGAGGTCGGCGACGCTCGCGGCGAGCTTGGCGCGATCACCGGCCGGCATCTCCGGATCGACGGCATCGAGGCCGTCGGTCAGGAGGCCGAACGCCCCGCTCCAGCCGCCCGGCACCTGGCGGCCGCCGAGGTCGCGCCCGTCGAGGCGGGCGAGCCTCATCGCGATGCCGGACGCCTCCGTGTAGGTCACGTCCGCGACCTGCACCGCGGCGTAGATCCGCTGCACCGCCCCCTTGCCGTCGCCCGGCTCGCCGGAGAGGCGCACGAGCGCGGCGAGGTCGAGGTCGGTCGCCGCGATCCGGCCGTAGGTGCCCGAGCCCGTCTGCGGCCCCCCGGCGATGCTGATCGCGGCCCCCGCGATGGTCAGTTCGGCGATGCGGCCCGCCCGCACGTCGCGGGCGGCGACCTCGCGATAGGTCACGGTCTGAAGGGATCTTCCCGGGCCGGCATGCTCCGAGGCGAGCACCGGAATCGCGATGCTCGCCGCCTCCAGCCGCGCGAGGCGGGGGCCCCAGGGCTCGGCGGAATCCGCCTTGAGGATCGCCGTCAGGTCGCCCTTCGACAGCCGCGTGCCGCTGACCGTGATGCGCGGCGCCTTGAACATCGTGTCGCCGAGCGGCAGGGCGACGTCGGTGAGCGTCACGTCCTGCACGGCCGAGGCCGCCTCCTGCGCCAGGAGCGGCCGGACGGCGGCCTCGGTGCCCGCGAGCAGCGCGAGGACGCAGACGGAGAGGCGGGCCGCCCGAGCGAGGCTGGCGCGGACCGTTTTCTGGGTCATCATCGTGTCCGGACCGCTGGCGGGACTGTTCTTCGAGGCGACCTTCGTCCCGCATTTTCGCGGACGAGGCAATCGGCGGGCCGGACGGGAGCGCACGCTTGCGGGCGCGTGTCATACCGCGGCAACGGGTTCCGGCAATGGCGGACGATCCGCATCCGGCTCCATCGTTCCGGGTTCGCCTCCGGCACCCGGGAATGACGGCGGTGCGCGAAGCCGCTTGCCCGGATGCGATGAGAGGACCAGCCGGTTCCGCAGCACCCTCGGAAGGGCCGATGTTCGAAATCTCAGAGCGAGAACGACGTGCCGCAGCCGCAGGACGAGGTCGCCTGCGGGTTCTCGATCTTGAAGGACTGGCCGATCAGGTCGTTGACGAAATCGATGGTCGAGCCGGCCATGTATTCCAGCGAGACCGGATCGACGACCACGGTGGCGCCGTCGCGCTCGATCGTCACGTCCTGCGCCTCCTGGGCACGGGTGATGTCGAAGGCGTAGGAGAAGCCCGAGCAGCCGCCGCCGTTGACGCTGACGCGCAGGCGCGCGCCGGGGGGCTCGGCGCCCATGATCTCGTTGATGCGCCGGGCGGCGCGGGGGGTCAGGGTGATCTCGGCCATCGCGGGAGCCATCGGCGCTGTTGTCGGGAACCCCGCTTCGGGCGATTGCCCGGAGCGTGCCGACAACCAAGATATGGGGGATGGCGCCGCGCCGCAACGCGCCGGCCTCCATTCGGACTGCGAGGGACCATGCCGGCCGCACACGAGGGGACAGACGGGCGGAGGCCGCGTGCGCGCCGCCGGTGAGCGTTGGCGCGCGGCCTACGCCACCGATCCGGCAGCCACCCGCGGACGGCTGATCCCCGAGCCGGCCTCGCCGACACGGAGCGACTTCCAGCGCGACCGCGACCGGGTGATCCATTCCACCGCGTTCCGGCGGCTCAAGCACAAGACCCAGGTCTTCGTGCACCACGAGGGCGACCATTACCGCACCCGGCTGACCCATACCCTGGAGGTGAGCCAGATCGCCCGCGCGCTGGCCCGCGCGCTCGGCCTCGACGAGGACCTCGCGGAGGCGCTGGCGCTGAGCCACGACCTCGGCCACACCTGCTTCGGCCACACCGGCGAGGATGCGCTCGACGCCTGCATGGCGGGCCACGGCGGCTTCGACCACAACGCGCAGGCGTTGCGCATCGTCACCCGGCTGGAGCGGCGCTACGCCGGCTTCGACGGGCTCAACCTCGCCTGGGAAACGCTCGAAGGGCTGGTCAAGCACAACGGCCCCCTGCTCGGCGCCGACGGCCGCCCGACGGCGCGCTACGCCGAGGCCGGCATCCCGGCCGCGATCCTCGAATACGACGCGCTCCACCCGCTGGAACTGTCGCGCCATGCCGGGCCGGAGGCGCAGGCGGCCGCGCTCGCCGACGACATCGCCTACGACAGCCACGACCTCGACGACGGTCTGCGCGCCGGGCTGTTCACCCTGGACGACCTCCGCGAAGTGCCGTTCCTGCGCGGGCTGCTCGACGAGATCGCCGCCCTGCATCCCGGCCTCGAGCCGTCGCGGACGATCCACGAACTCGCCCGGAGGGTGATCACCCGCTTCGTCGAGGACGTGATCACTGAGGGCGCGCGGCGGCTGGCACGGCTCGGGCCAGCCACGGTCGCCGACATCCGGGCGGCGAGGGCGCCGGTGATCGCGTTCTCGGCGCCGGTCGCGGCGGCGGATGCCGGGATCAAGCGGTTCCTTTACGCGCGGATGTACCGGCACCCCGAGGTGATGGCGGTGCGGGCCAAGGCCGACGCCATCGTCGGCGACCTGTTTACCGCCTTCGCCGCCGACCCGTCGCGGATGCCCGAGGCGTGGCGGGCGGGGCTGGAGGGCGCCCCGGAGGGCCGCGTCGCGCGGCGCATCGCCGACTACATCGCCGGGATGACCGACACCTACGCCGTGCTCGCCCACCGGCGACTCCACGCGACGACGCCGGACCTGCACTGGAGCCCGCCGAGCCGCAGCCTGCCGCTCGCCGAGCCGTGAACGGGCGCGGGCCGCCGGAGCAGAAGAGCCGCGGCCCGGCCGGCGAGCCCGGCCGCCCCCGCTTTGCAGGATACTGCGAGACGGCGCTGTTCCCCGTGGCCTCGCGCATGCGAAGACGCGGCACGATAAATATCCTGCCGGAGCCATGCAGCGATCACATGGAAAGCCCTCGACCGAGCCTGTTGTTGCAGCGCAGCATAAGGGCCAGTCTCCGGGCGGACGGCTGGTATACCCCTACGCGGATGGAATCCCGGCCTCGGCTTTTCCGATGAGGTGGA
>NZ_CAXTHR010000154.1:0-9747 GCF_964244095.1 uncultured Methylobacterium sp.
AACTTCACCCACGGCGCGCTCTACACGGTCGGCGCCTACCTCACCTACCTCGCGGTGGCCGCGCTCGGGCTGAACTTCTTCCTGGCGCTGCCGGTGGCGATCCTCGGCGGGCTCGTCCTCGGGGCGGCGATCGAGCTGGTGCTGCTGCGGCCGTTGCGCGGCTCGGACATCGACACCACCATGCTGGCGATGATCGGCGCCGGCATCGTGCTGCAATCGGGCACGCTGTGGCTGTTCGGCGGCGTCGCCAAGGCGATCCCGACGCCGTTCCCCGAGACTCCGCTCCAGATCGGGCCGGTCTCGGTGTCGTGGCTGCGCGTGTTCGTCCTCGGCGCGGCGCTGGCGCTGATCGCGGCGACCTACCTGCTGATCAACCGCACGCGCCTCGGGCTCGCCATGCGCGCGACGTTCCAGGACCACGACACCGCCGCGCTGATGGGCGTCAACGTGCGGCTGATCTACACCGCGACCTTCGCCGTGGGGTCGAGCCTCGCCGCCGCCGCCGGCGCGCTCCTCGGCCCGGTCTACGTGGTGTTCCCGCAGATGGGCGGGATGGCCGAACTGAAGGCCTTCGCCATCGTCATCCTCGGCGGGCTCGGCAACGTCACCGGCGCGGCGATCGGCGGCTTCATCCTCGCGCTCGCCGAGGAACTCGGCGCCGGCTACATCTCGTCGGGCTATCGCGACGCGATGGGTTTCCTCATCATCATCGCGGTGCTGGTGCTCCGACCGACCGGGCTGTTCGCGAAGGCGGAGCGCATCGGATGAGCCGCCTCGCCCCCCTGGCGCTGCTCGCCGGCCTCGGCCTGCTGCCGCTGGCGCTCGGCCCCAACCCCTACCTCCTCAACGCGCTGATCACGACCGGCATCCTGATCGTCGCCGCGATGAGCCTCAACCTGCTGCTCGGCTTCACCGGGCAGCTCAGCCTCGGCCACATCGCCTTCTTCGGCATCGGCGCCTACGTCAGCGCGCTGACGAGCCTCGGCTTCGACGTCGAGCTCGGCTTCGGCCTGCGGATCGTGCACGAGCCCTGGCCGGCGGCGCTCGGCTTTCCCCTGGCGATCCTCGCAGCCGGCGCCTGCGGCTGGCTCGTCGGGCGGCTCTCGTTCAGGGTGCGCGGCGCCTACTTCGTCATCGTGACGATCTCGTTCGCCGAGGTCGTGCGGCTCGTGGCGCTGAACTGGGTGGAGCTGACCCAGGGGCCGCTGGCGCTGACCGGCATCCCGGCCTTCACCCTCGGCCTGCCGGGGCTCGGCACCTGGACGCTGAGGACCAAGCTGCAGAACTACTACCTCGTGCTGGCGGTCGGTACGCTGTGCTACCTGATTATCGCTTGCCTCGTCGGCTCGCGCTTCGGGCGGGCGATGCGAGGCCTGAAGGAGAACGAGTCGCTCGCGCTCTCGGTGGGCATCGACGCCACCCGGACGCTGACGATCGCCGCGGTGATCTCGGCGGCGATGGCGGGCGCCGCCGGCAGCCTCTACGCGCATTACCTGCGCATCATCGACCCGGACGTGTTCCAGTTCTCCACCACCGTGACGATGGTGATCATGGTGGTCGGCGGCGGCAAGGGCACGCTGCTCGGGCCAGTGGTCGGCGGCCTGATCTTCGGGATGCTGCCGGTGGCGCTCCGCCCGGTGATGGCCCCGGAGGCGCAGTGGATGGTCTACGGCCTCGTGCTGATCGCGCTTCTGTTCGTCATGCCGAAGGGTATCGTCCCCGGCCTCGCCCGGCTCCGGCGCCCGCCCGCGGCCGCTCCGGCCGCGGTTCCCGCTGAGGTGCGGCCGTGAGCGCGCCGATCCTGTCCGTCGATCACGTCGGGGTGCGCTTCGGCGGCCTCGTCGCCGTCGCCGACCTGCATTTCGACGTGGCGGAGGGCGAGATCGTCAGCCTGATCGGCCCGAACGGGGCCGGCAAGACCACCGCCTTCAACGTGATGACGGGCTTCCTCAAGCCGAGCCGGGGGCAGGTGCGCTTCCGCGGCACCGCCCTGGGCGGCCTCCAGCCCCACGCGATCGCCCGGCTCGGGCTCGCCCGCACCTTCCAGCGCACCAGCGTGTTCCCGGACGACACGGTGTTCGACAACGTGATGATCGGCCTGCACCGGCGCGGCTCGTCGGAGCCCCGCCCCGGCCTGCTCGACGCCGTGCTCGGGCGCGACGCCGCCGCGGAGCGCCGCCTGCGCGCGCGCGCGCTCGACCTCCTCGACCGGGTCGGCCTCGCCGCCCGCGCCGGGGAGAAGGCGGGCGCGCTGTCCTACGGCGAGCAGCGCCTCGTCGGCGTCGCCCTGGCGCTCGCCGGCGAACCGGCGATGCTGCTCCTCGACGAGCCGGTCTCGGGCATGAACGCGTCCGAGACGCAGGTTTTCGTGCGCCTGATCCGCGCGATTCGCGACCGCGGCGTCACGATCCTGCTGGTGGAGCACGACATGCCGATGGTGATGGCGGTTTCCGACCGCATCGCCGTGCTGAACCACGGACGCCTGATCGCGCAGGGGCCACCCGCCGCGATCCGCAGCGATCCGGCGGTGATCGAGGCCTATCTCGGCCAGGGCAGCGCGGCGCGCGAGGCCGCGCGCCGGGCGGCCTCGGCACCGGAGACGAGCGATGCTTGAGATCCGCGACCTCGTCTGCGGCTACGGCCACGTCACGGCCCTGAAGGGCGTCACCATCGCGGTGCGCGCGGGCCAGCTCGTGGCGCTGGTCGGCGCCAACGGCGCCGGCAAGTCCACGACCCTGCGGGCGGTCTCCGGCCTCGTGCCGGCGCGCTCCGGCACGATCTCGCTCGAAGGCCGCGACATCACCGGGGCCGATCCCCGCCGGGTGCTCGCCCACGGCATCGCGCATTGCCCGGAAGGCCGCCGGGTCTTCCCGCAGATGAGCGTCGCCGAGAACCTCGCGATGGGCGCCTATCTCCGGCGCGACAAGGCCGGCATCGGTGCCGACCTCGCGCGGATCTACGGCGAGTTTCCCCGCCTCGCCGAGCGCCGCGCCCAGGCCGCGGGCACCCTGTCGGGGGGCGAGCAGCAGATGCTGGCGATCGGCCGGGCGCTGATGGCGCGGCCGAGGCTCGTGCTGTTCGACGAGCCGTCGCTGGGGCTTGCGCCCAACATCGTCGAGCGGATGTTCTCGGTGATCCGCGCGATCTGCGACGCGGGCACGACCGTGCTGCTGGTGGAGCAGAACGCCTTCGCCGCCCTCGAACTGTGCGATTACGCCTACCTGCTGGAGACCGGCCGCATCGTGCTCGCCGGCACCGGTGCCGCCCTGATCGCCGACCCGCATGTCCGGAACGCCTATCTTGGCGGCTGAGGCCGCGCCCGCGCGCGGGACGGCACCGGAACGCTGGCTCCGCGCCTGTCGGCGCGAGGCCCTCGACGGCGGCGCCATCGTCCCGGTGGTGGTCGCGGGCCTGCACCTCGTCCTCGTCCGGAGCGGTGGGCGGGTCGTCGCGGCGGAGCGCGCCTGCCCGCACGAGGGCGCCGACCTCGCGCATGGCCGCTGCGCGCACGGCCGGCTGTTCTGCCCGCGCCACCGCGCGTGGTTCGACCTGCCCGCGGGCACGGTCTCGCCGGGCTGGGATTTCCGGGCCCTGCGCATCTACCCGGCCCGGATCGCCGGACCCGACATCCTCGTCGCGGTGCCCGGCGAGGCCGGGGCTTGAGCGCCGGACGCCGTCGAACCCGTTCGCCGATCAGCGCATCCGCTCGGCGGCCCAGGCGATGTGGTCGTCCATGAAGCTGGAGATGAAGAAGTAGGAGTGGTCGTAGCCCGCGCGCATGTTCAGCGTCAGGGCGATGCCGGCCTCCTTGCACGCCGCCTCGAGCAGCCACGGCCGCAGGCCGTCCTGCAGGAAGCTGTCGGCGGTGCCCTGGTCGACGAGGAATTCGGGGAAGCGGTGCCCGTCCGCGATCAGCGCCGTGGCGTCGTGAGCGCGCCACGCGGCCTCGTCCGCGCCGAGATACTTCGCGAAGGCCGGCCTCGACCAGCCGGCGGTGGAGGGCTGGACGATCGGCGCGAAGGCGGAGCAGGACCGGTAGCGGCCGGGGTTGCGCAGTGCGAGCGTCAGCGCGCCGTGCCCGCCCATAGAATGGCCGAAGATGCCTTGCCGGCTCATGTCGGCGGGGAAGTTGGCCGCCACCAGCGCCGGCAGCTCCTCGGCGACGTAGCTCCCCATCCGGTAGTTCCTGTCGTAGGGCGGCTGCGTCGCGTCGAGGTAGAAGCCGGCGCCCGAGCCGAACTGCCAGTTGCCCGCCTCGTCGGGAATCTCTTCGCCGCGCGGGCTAGTGTCCGGCGCCACGACGATCACGCCGTGGCGGGCGGCCGCCTGCCGGTACTCGCCCTTGTCCATCACGTTGGCGTGGGTGCAGGTCAGCCCGGAGAGGTACCACAGCACCGGCACGGGGCCGGACGCCGCCTGCGGCGGCACGAACACCGCGAAGGTCATCGCGCACCCGGTGGTCGCGGCCTCGTGCCGGTACACGCCCTGGACGCCGCCATGCGCGAGGGCCTTCGAGACGGTGTCCATGCGGCGATCTCCTGGGGCTCGGCGACGCGTTTCCGGCGGGGAGCCGGCGCGCAGCCGGGATATCGGTTTCAGATCATCGGGAAGACGTCGGTGCGGGCTCTTCCCTCCCCCGCAGAGGGGGGAGGGAGAGCGCGATCCGGTCTCAGTACAGCACCACCGAGCGGATCGACTTGCCCTCGTGCATCAGCTCGAAGCCGTGGTTGATCTCGTCGAGCGGCATGGTGTGGGTGATCAGGTCGTCGATGTTGATCTTGCCCTCCATGTACCAGTCCACGATCTTCGGCACGTCGGTGCGGCCCCTGGCGCCGCCGAAGGCCGAGCCCTTCCACACGCGGCCGGTGACGAGCTGGAACGGGCGCGTGGCGATCTCGCGGCCGGCTTCCGCCACGCCGATGACGATCGATTCGCCCCAGCCGCGGTGGCAGCATTCGAGCGCCTGGCGCATCACGGCGACGTTGCCGGTGCAGTCGAACGAGAAGTCCGCCCCGCCCCCGGTGAGGTCGACGAGCGCCTGCACGACCTTGTCGTTGCCGACCTCCTTCGGGTTGACGAAGTGCGTCATGCCGAACTTCTCGGCCATGGCCTGCTTGGCCGGGTTGATGTCCACGCCGATGATCTTGTCGGCGCCGACCATCCGGGCGGCCTGGAGCACGTTGAGGCCGATGCCGCCGAGCCCGAACACCACGACGTTGGCGCCGGGCCAGACCTTGGCCGTGTAGATCACCGCGCCGATGCCGGTGGTGACGCCGCAGCCGATGTAGCAGACCTTGTCGAAGGGCGCGTCCTCGCGGATCTTCGCCAGCGCGATCGCCGGCAGCACCGTGAAGTTCGAGAACGTCGAGCAGCCCATGTAGTGGTAGACGGTGTTCGCGCCCGGGCTGCCGCCGGTCGGCGTGCAGGTGAAGCGGCTGGTGCCGTCCGGCATCACGCCCTGGCCTTGCGTCGCGCGGATCGCGGTGCAGAGGTTGGTGCGCTGCGACAGGCAGGACTTACAGTTGCGGCATTCCGGCGTGTAGAGCGGGATGACGTGGTCGCCGGGCTTCAGCCCCGTGACGCCGGCGCCGACCTCGCGCACGATGCCCGCGCCCTCGTGGCCGAGGATCGCCGGGAACTTGCCCTCCGAATCGAGGCCCGAGAGGGTGTAGGCGTCGGTGTGGCAGATGCCGGTGGCCATCACCTCGACGAGCACCTCGCCGGCTTTGGGGCCCTCGATGTCGATGGTCTCGATGGTGAGCGGCTTCTTCGCCTCCCACGCCACGGCTGCGCGCGTCTTCATGTCGGGCTCCTCCTGCCTGGACGATATCGGACGGCGTCGGTCGGCGACGGCGCTTCGGTTCGCTCCACCACGGCGGCGGCGATCCGAACGGCCCGAAACTCCGATGCCTGATGCTGGTTCTGACGGGCGGATGCAACCGCCAATTCGCACGGCGCGATTCCCTCGGACGTGGCTCGTGCCGCCGATGGATCAGTCCGCGTCGAGCCAGCCCCGCACGGCCTGCTTCAGGAACGCCGCATCGGCCGGGATGACGCTCGGGTTGCCGGCGCGGTGGCCCCAGAGGCTCGGGATCGGCCTGAGTTCGGCCCGGTGCAGGTGCGGCAGTTCGGCGGCGTTGTCGGCGACGCGGAAGTACAGGTCGGTCTCGCCTGGCATCAGGAGCACGCGGGCCGTGATTGCGCCGAGCGCCTTCGCGAGGTCGCCGCCGTAGCGGGCGTCGGAGGCGATGTCGCCGGCATCCCAGGTGCGGAGCTGGGCGTGGAGGTCGCCCGCGTCGCGGCGGGCAAAACGCTCTTCCCAGTCGGTGCGCAGGAACGTGTCGAGGTCGGGCGCGCCGAGGGCCGTCTCGTGCAGGTTCGCGCGGTAGAAGTCCTGGCTCAAGGCCCAGCCGGCATAGATGCGCCCGAAGGCGCGCAACGCCGCGTCCGGCTGGGCGACGAAGCGGCCGTCGCCGCGATGCTCGGGAGCCGCCTCCAGCACCGCCATCTGGCCCTTCAGGAAGACGCGGTTGTGGACCGCGGTGCGGGCGCTGCCGCAGACCACGATCGCCCGCGCCACCGCGTCCGGGAACAAAGCCGCCCAGTGATAGGCCTGCTGCGCGCCCATCGACCAACCGTAGACCGCGTGCAGCCGCCCGATGCCCCAGAGCTCGGACAGCAGGCGCCTCTGCGCGTGGACGTTGTCCCACGCGGTCACGAGGCCGGGCCAGCCGGGCGTGTTGGACGGGCTGGAGGAGAGCCCGTTGCCGAACATATCGGGGATGACGACGAACCAGCGCCCGGGATCGAGCACGCCGTCAGGCCCGATCAGCCATTCGAGGTCGGGGTGCTGCGCCCCATAGCTCGTCGGGTAGAGCACGACGTTGTCGCGCGCCGGCGACAGCGTCCCGTGGGTCTTCCAGCTCAGGCGCGCATCGGGGAGGATTGCACCCGAATGGAGGACGAGGTCCCCGAAGGCGAAGGTGCCGGATGCGGCAGGCCAGTTCACGGGCGCGGCGTCCGCACGAGGCCGACGTGCCGGCGGCCGTGGCCGTGCCACCGGTGTGCGAGCCGCGCGCGGATCGCCTCGCGTCGCTGCGAGAGGCCGCGCAGGTCCTGCCCCGTCGGAATCCGTTCCCGTGCCGCCGTCATGCAGCCCCCTCGACATGCGCCCGAGCGTTTTTGCACGATCCGTGCCGGGGCGCGGACCCTACGCCGTCCCGTCCCGCGCCGTCCGGGCCTTCCGCCGGCGCTCGACGTTCGCGTAGGCCGCCGCTGCGAGCGTCATCGCGGCGAGCGCGTACCACGTGATCGCGTAGACGAGGTGGTCGTTGCGGAAGGCGACGACCGTCAGGCCGCCGACCGGCAGGCCGTCGCGGTCGGGCGCGGCGTCGGCATCGACGAAGTACGGCGCCGCCCCGGTCAGCCCGCGCGCCGCGGCGATGGCGGCGACGTCGCGCGAATACCAGCGGTCGGCCCCGGGATCGTTGCTGCGCAGGAAGGCGCCCCCGGGCTCGGTGATGCGCAGGAGGCCGGTCACCGGGACGTCGCCCGCCGGACGGCGCCATCCGGCCGGGTCGCGCCGGTCCGCCGGCACGAAGCCGCGGTTGACCAGGACCGCGGACCCGTCGGCCGTCCGGAGCGGCGTCATCACCCAGAAGCCGCCGCCGAGCGCGGTCACGGCCTGCACCAGCGTCGTTCGGTCGTGGAGGAAGCGTCCGTCCAGGCGGACGCGGCGGTAGGCGTCGGCCGCGCCGGCGATGCCGGGCCAGTCCGCCGGCCCCGGCGCGGCCGCGGGCGGGGCACGCACCCGCGCCTCGACCCGTTCGATCAGGTCGAGCTTCCAGATCCGGCGCTGGACCTGCCACGTGCCGAGGGCGAGGAGCCCGGCGACCACGAGCGCCGCCGCGAGGTTGAAGGCGAGGACGCTGGGGCTCCAGGTTCTCAGGGCTGGTGGTGCATGAGGTCGTGGGCCGACATCGGCATCATGTTGGCGTTGAGGTGGTACATCACCCAGATCGAGCCGGTCAGCGTGATCACGACGAGGGTCAGCGTGAAGATCAGGGCCAGGATCGTCCATCCGCCCTCCGACGTCGTGTTCATGTGCAGGAAGTAGACCATGTGGACCACGATCTGTACGACCGCGAGCGTCATGATCACCAGGGTGGTGTGGACGGCGTTGCCGAGCACGTTGCCCATCACCAGCCAGAACGGGATCGCCGTCAGGACCACCGACAGGACGAAGCCGGTCACGTAGCCCCTGAACGAGCCGTGGACGCCCTGCGCATGGGCGTGGCCGTCGTGCGCATGGGCGTGGCCGTCGTGCGCCCGTGGGCGGCCCGCCTCGATCGCCGAACTCATTGCAGCACTCCCATCAGGTAGACGAAGGTGAACACCCCGATCCAGATCACGTCGAGGAAGTGCCAGAACATCGACAGGCACATCAGCCGGCGCTTGTTCTCGACGATCAATCCGCGCTGGGCGGTCTGGACCATCAGCACGGCGAGCCAGACCAGCCCGAGCGAGACGTGCAGGCCGTGCGTCCCGACGAGGGCGAAGAACGCGGACAGGAAGGCGCTGCGCTGGGGCGTCGCGCCCTCGTGGATCAGGTGCGCGAACTCCCACATCTCGATGCCGATGAAGGCCGCCCCGAACAGGCCGGTCACGGCGAGCCAGATCTGCATGACCCGCGCGTTGTCCCGCTCCATCTCCAGCATCGCGAAGCCGTAGGTGATGGAGGACAGGAGCAGCATCGACGTGTTGAGCGCCACGACCGGCAACTCGAACAGGTCGCGCGGCGAAGGGCCGGCCGCGTAGTTCCGGCCCAGCACCCCGTAGGTGGCAAACAGCACGGCGAAGATGAGGCAATCGCTCATCAGGTACATCCAGAAGCCGAGCATCGTCCCGGTCTCGTGGGCGTGCTCCTCCTCCGCGTGGAAGACGGGGGCCGTTCCGGGCGGTGCCGTCTCGGTGTGCATCATCGGACCAGGCCCGCCGCCGCCATCATGCGCGTCCGCTGCCCCTCGGAGCGGAGGACGACGTCGGCCGGGATGTCGACGTCGCGGTTGTAGTTGAAGGTGTGGGCTACCGTGACGAGGAACATCGCCAGGAAGGCCGCGGCGGCCAGCCACCAGATGTACCAGATCATCGCGAACGAGAACCCGATGGTGAGCACGCCGAGGATGATGCCGGTGGCGGTGTTCTTCGGCATGTGGATCGCCCTGTAGCCCTGGAGCGGACGGGCATAGCCGCGCTTCTTCATGTCGGACCACGCGTCGAGGTCGTGGATGACCGGCGTGAAGGCGAAGTTGTAGTCGGGCGGCGGCGAGGCGGTCGACCATTCCAGCGTCCGGCCGTTCCACGGGTCGCCGGTGAGGTCGCGAAGCTGCTCGCGGTTGCGGATCGAGACCACGAACTGCACGACCATCGAGAGGATGCCGCACAGGATCAGCACGGCGCCGAAGGCCGCGACCACGAACCAGACCTGAAGGGACGGGTCGTCGAAGTGCTGTGCGCGCCGCGTCACGCCCATCAGGCCGAGCACGTAGAGCGGCATGAAGGCGACGTAGAAGCCCACCGTCCAGAACCAGAACGACATCTTCCCCCAGAACGCGTCGAGCTTGAACCCGAACGCCTTCGGGAACCAGTAGTTCACGCCGGCGAACATCCCGAACAGCACGCCGCCGATGATGACGTTGTGGAAGTGGGCGATCAGGAACAGCGAGTTGTGCAGCACGAAGTCGGCCG
>NZ_CAXTHR010000155.1:0-9712 GCF_964244095.1 uncultured Methylobacterium sp.
CGTGCTCGGCCCGCCGCAGCTTCTCGGCGTAGTGGCGCCAGTCGTGGGCCTGGAGCGCGAAGCTGCCGCCCTCCGCCTCGACGAGCCCCTGGAGCCGGTCGCGCTCCGCGACCGCGCGCTCGCGCGCCGGGGTCCAGACCGCGCGCAGCAGGTCCATCGCCGCGTCCGGCGTCGCCGCCATGGTGTCGTCGAGCTTGAAGTGGGCGAAGCTCTCGAAGCCGAGGAGCCGCGCGCGCTCAGCGCGAAGCTGCACGATCTCGGCGATGATCCCGCGGTTGTCGGTGGCGCCGCCGCCCTCGCCGCGCCGGGTCCAGGCCGCGTAGGCGCGCGCGCGCAGGTCGCGCCGGGTGGAGAATACCAGGAACGGCTCGATCAGCGAGCGCGACAGGGTGATGACGTGACCGTGCGCGCCGCCCCGCTCCCGGGCGGCATCGGCCGCGGCGGCCAGCAGGAAGTCCGGCAGGCCGGCGCGGTCGTCCGCACCGTCGAGCGGCAGCACGAAGCCGCTTTCGTCGGCCAGCAGGTTCTGGCTGAACCGCGTCCCGAGTTCCGACATCCGCGCGGCGATCTCGGCGACGCGGAGCTTCGCCTCCGGCCCGAGGCCGGCGCCGGCGCGGCGGAAGCGGGTGCGGTAGCGGTCGAGCACCCGCCGCTCCTCGCCGCCGAGCGACTCGGCGTCGGCGTCGATCGCGGAGATGCGCGCCCACAGATCGGGATCGAGGTAGATCGCGCTGGCGTGGCGCGCGAGCCGGGGCCCGATGGTGCGCTCGACCGCCTGAAGCTCCGGATTCGTGTGGCTGCCGGCGAGGTTGTAGAACACGCCGGCCACACGATCGAGCGCGAGGCCGGCCCGCTCCATCGCGGCGACGGTGTTGACGAAGCTCGGCGCCGCGGTCTCGCCGGCGATCGCCGCGATCTCGGCCCTGTGGGCCGACAGCGCCGCCTCGAAGGCCGGCAGGTAGTGCTCCGGCCGGATGCGCTCGAACGGCGGCAGCGCGAAGGGCGTGCCCCAGGCGGCCTCGGAGAAGGGGTTTTCGCGCGGCAGGCCGTCGAGCCCGGCCGTGGGTGCAGGCGTCATGGACGGTTCTCGTGCTCGCGGTGCAGTCGCCGGCCGGAACATGGGGGTTTTCGCACCCGACTGCAAAGGCGGACATGGCCAAGCCCGTCAGGGGCGACGTTTGCCAGGATACGCGATCCCATGCGCCGCCGCACCGGCCTCGGCCCGCGCCGACGATTCGATGGCCTGCGTCGTGGAGGGCCGGCACCGGCCGGTCCGATCCGGATCCTCGCGCGTCCCGGCTTCTGGCGCGTGGTGACGCAGAATGATGGTCGTCGTGGCCGCGGCGTCCTTGCTCGACGCCGCGAACCGCCCGATCGTGACCGTTAGCCCGTCGCAGAGGATCGTTTCGTCGCGGCCGGCTAGGTGGGATGGGACGTTCATGGGTTCGAGCAAAGGTTCGCGTCGGCCTCGACGCGCCGCGGCGCTCGCGCTCGCCGGCGCGGCCCTGCTCGCCCCGGCGCCCGGGGGCGATGTGCGGGCTCAGACCCGTGAGCGGCCGCCGGAGGCGACGGTCCCGCTGCCGCCGGCGCGCCCGGACGCCCTGAAGCCGGGCCCGCCGCCCGCGGCGCCGGGAGCGGCCGCGCGAGAGGCGCCGCTGCCGCCGGAGCGGCCGACGGAGCGCACGCCGACGCCACCGGCCGATCCCGCCCCTGCCGCGTCCGGGACCGCCGAGGGCAAGCCCGGCGCGATGCCGGTGCCGCCGCCCCTGCCGCCGGAGCGGCCGCCCGAGCTGGCGGGCGAGGCGGCGCTGGCGCTCAAGGTCGCCGCGCCCGACGACACCGCCTGCCGGGTTCGCCTCAAGCGCCTCGGCGTCGCCTTCGAGCCGCTGCCGGCGATCGTCAACGGCCAGTGCGGCACGCCGCTGCCGCTGAGGCTGACCGAGCTCGGCGACGGCGTCGGCCTGCCGCAATCCGCGACGCTCACCTGTGGTGCCGCCGAGGCGTTGGCACGCTGGGCGACGGAGGTGCAGGTCGCGGCCGAGCGCGAGCTGAAGCAGCCGCTCAAGACCATCGCGATCGGCACCTCCTACGAGTGCCGCGGCCAGAATCACGATCGCGAAGCCAAGCTCAGCGAGCACGCCTTCGCCAACGGCATCGACGTGATGGGCTTCACGTTCACGGGGCGCGGGCCGGTCCCCGTCGGACCGATGCCCGAGGGGTCGGCCGAAGGGCGCTTCCTCGACGCGGTGCGGGCCCGCGCCTGCGGCGTCTTCCGCACCGTGCTCGGCCCCGGCTCGAACGCCGAGCACGGCAACCACCTCCACCTCGACGAGCGCGAGCGCAGCGCCGGCCACCGGCTCTGCCAGTAGGCTCCGGCGTGCGGCGCGTGCGGGCAATCCTGTGGGTTGCCATCGCGGCGCCGGAACGCCGACGCCCCTTCGCCGCTTGTCGCGGCGGAGCGGATCGGCTCCGGGAGTCACAATCCATCATGACGCGCGCGCTCTCGATGCGGGCCGGCCTCGCGGCCGTCGCGGTTTCCTGCATCGCCCTTCCCCACCTCACGGGGTCCGCCCATGCGGCGAAGGGCGACGCGCCCGCCCCCCTGAACGCCGAGGCGATCACAGGCGCGACCTTCGCGGCGCCGGCGAAGGACGAGCCGAAGAAGGCGGCCGAGACCGCGAAGGCGGGCGACCGGCCGGACCCGCTGACGATCAAGCTCCAGGTGCTGCTCGACCGGGCGCGGTTCTTCCCCGGCGCGATCGACGGGCGGGACGGCGAGAACCTTCAGGGCGCGCTCTCGGCCTACGCGGTGGCGCAGGGGCTGCCCGCGACCAAATCGCTCACGCAGGCGGTCTTCGAGAAGCTCGCGGCCACGGGCGGCGCGCCGGTGGTGAGCGACTACACCCTCACCGAGGCCGACGTCGCCGGCCCCTACGTCGACAAGATCCCGGCGAAGATGGAGGAGCAGGCCGACCTCAAGGCGATGAGCTACACCAACCCCCGCGAGATGCTGGCCGAGCGGTTCCACATGAGCCGCGACCTCGTGAGCGAGCTCAACCCGGACAAACCGCTCGACAAGGCCGGCACGGTGATCCTCGTCGCGGGCGTGGAGCCGATGGGCACCGACAAGCCGAAGGCCAAGGCGTCGCCGGGCGAGCCGAAGGTCGATCGCGTCGAGGTCGACAAGGGGAACCACGACGTGCGCGCCTTCGACAAGGAGGGCAAGCTCGTGGCCTATTATCCGGCTTCGATCGGCAGCGAGGAGAAGCCGGCCCCGAGCGGCGAGACAAAGGTCAAGAGCGTGGCCTTCGAGCCGTTCTACACCTACGACCCGAAATACCGCTTCAAGGGCGTGAAATCGCGCCAGAAGTTCTCGATCCGGCCCGGCCCGAACAACCCGGTCGGCCTCGTCTGGATCGACCTCGCGATCCCGTCCTACGGCATCCACGGCACGCCTGAGCCGGAGAAGGTCGGCAAGACCGAGTCCCACGGCTGCATCCGCCTGACCAACTGGAACGCCCGCGACCTCGCCACCCGCGTCGCGAAGGGCACCAAGGTCACCTTCAAGGACGAGTAGGTTCCCGTTTTTAGAGCATTTTCCAGCGAGGTGGATACCGGCTCGTGTGAAGAAAATGCGACTGCACAGAGACTTGGAACAGTTTCCGTGATCCGAAGATCATGGAAACTGTTCTAGCGGCGGATGAGGGCGGCGGCGGCCACCATCGCGGCATCGCACAGGAAGGCGAGGGCCGCGGTCGCCGCGGCGCCCTGGAGCATCGGCACGGTGTTCTGGTTCTGCAGGCCGGCGACGATCGGCGTGCCGAGGGTGGACGCCCCGGCCAGCGCCCCGACCGCGGCGGTGGCCACCGCAAGCACCAGGGCGGTGCGTAGCGTCTCGACGATGGCCGGCGCCGCGAGCGGGAGTTCGACGCGGGCGAGCGTCTGGCCGGGCGTCATCCCCAGGGCGGTCGCGGCCTCGCGGGCGTCGGCCGGCACCGCCTCGATCGCCCCGACCGTGCCGCGCAGCGTCGGCATCAGGCCGTAGAACACCAGCGCCAGCAGGGTCGGCGGCCCGCCGAAACCGAGCACCGGCAGGGCGAGCGCCACGACGACCACCGGCGGCACCGCCTGCGCGGCGGCGGCCAAGGTGTCGATGCCGCCGCGGACGACGGTCCCGCCCGGCCGGGTCGCGAGGATCGCGAGCCCGATGCCCGCCGCCGCGACGAGGCCGAGGCCGAGGCCGGCCAGGAGCAGGTGGTGGACCGCGAGCGCGCCGAGATAGGCGGGCGCCAGCGCCCGGCGCGGCGCCTCGCCGAGCCCCGCGACGACCGCCGAGGCGACGATGGGATGGCTCAGCGCCGCGAGCACCAGCCCGGCCGCGAGCGCCCCGAGCGCCGGACGGAGCGCGCGCGGGAGGCTCATGCCCGCCCCTGCCGGACCCTGTCCTCGGCGAAGCTCAGGCCGCGCTCGACGGCGAGCGAGAGCACCACGACCGGGATCGCGCCGAGCAGGATCAGGTCCGGGGCGAACTGCGCCATCCCGTCGAAGACGATGCCGCCGAGGCCGCCCGCGCCGACCAGCGGGCCGAGCGTCGCCAGGCCGATGCCCTGGACGCAGGCGACACGGAGCGCGCCGATCAGGATACCCGCGCCGATCGGCAGGCGCACGTCGAACAGGATTCGCCGCGGCGTCAGCCCGATCGCCTCGGCGGCGTCCAGCGTCGCCGGGTCCGGCGCCTTCAGGGCCAGCGCGAGCCCGCGCCACAGCGGCAGCAGAAGGTAGGCGGCGATGCCGACCAGCGCCGGCACCGGCCCGAGCGCGCCGAGGCCGGCCTCGCGCAGCGCCGGCACCGCCCGCAGCAACCCGGAGGTCGTCGCGACGAGGGCACCGAACAGGGCCACCGCCGGCACCACCTGGATGCCGCCGACCAGGATCTCGGCGAGCCCCTGCCCGCGCCGCCACAGCGACAGCAGCACCGCGCCCGCGGCGGCGAGCAGCACCGCCCCGCCCGACAGCAGGAGGTGCCGCACGAGCGCCTCGCCGACCGCGTCGCCGCGGGCCGCGAACTCGACGGCGAGCGACAGCCCGCCGAGCGCCCCGGCCTGGCCGGTGGCGGCCACGAACAGCACGAACCCGCAGGCCAGCGCCGCACCGAGGCCGGGAACGCCCGTCCGCCGCGCCAGCAGCGCCAAGCCGCCGCCGAGCAGGAGCAGCCCGGTCCAGGCGCCCGAGGCGAGGCCGGCGCGGGCCGCCGGCGGCTCGCCGGCGATCAGGTCGTCGGCGGCCGAGCCCAGCCCCAGCACGAGAAGCCCGAGCGCGAGGGCGAGCAGCACGGTGGCCGCAACCGCGGCGACGCGGCTGCGACCGGTCCGCGCCAGGACCGCCGCGCCGACGGCCAGCGCCGCCACCGCCTCGATCTCCGGCCCGAAGCCGCCGACCGCGAACACCGGCTCGCCGACGACGAGGCGGTTCTTGGCCACGCGCAGCAGCGGCAGCCCGTAGAGCGCGGCGAGGAACGCGGCGGCGAGCGCCAGCCCGCCGATGCGGCCGGCGGCCGAGGTCTCCCCGGCCGGTCCCGGGGCGGGCCGCGCCGCATCCGTCGATGTCGTCATGGAACTCAACCGATGAAGCCGGCGTCGCGAAGGAAATCCCGTGCCACGCTCCCGGCCAGCCCGCCCTCGACGGTGATGCGCGCGTTCAGGCGGCGCAGGGTCGCGGCGTCGAGGCGCGCGAAGACCGGATCGAGCTTCTCGCGGATGCGCGGATACCGCTCCAGGGTCGCGGCCCGGATCACGGGTGCGACCTCGTAGACGATCTGCGCGCCCTTCGGGTCGGCCATCACGGCGAGGTCGAGGGCGTCGAGCGCCCCGTCGGTGCCGTAGACCATGCCGGCATTGACGCCGCTGATGCCCTGCGCCGCGGCGCGCGCCGTCACGGCCGTGTCGCCGCCGGGCAGGCTGACGATCCGGTCCATCGGCAGCGAGAACCCGTAGGCCGCCTCGAACGACGGCAGCGCCGCCGGGCTCTCGACGAACTCCGTCGAGGCCGCGAGCCGGATCAGCCCGCGGCGGACGGCGTCAGCGAAGTCGGCCATGCTCGTCATCCGCTCGCGCCGGGCGAGGCTACCGCGCACCGCGATCAGCCAGGTGTTGTTGGCCGGCGCCCGCCCCAGCCAGACGAGCCCCCTGGCCAGGTCCGCCCGGGCGATCGTGTCGTAGGCGCTCTGCGCCAGCTTCCAGGCCGGATCGGCCTCGGTGCCGGTGAAGAAGGCGCCGTTGCCGGTGTATTCGGGATAGACGTCGATGTCGCCCGACAGCAGGGCGGAGCGCACGATCAGCGTCGGCCCGAGCCCGATGCGGCGCTGCACCGGGATGCCGATGTCCTCCAGGCACAGCGCGATCATGGCCGCCGTGAGCGTGCCCTCGGTGTCGCTCTTCGAGGCGACCACCACGGCGCCCTGCGCCCGGGCCCGGCCCGCGGCGACGCAGGCGCCGAGGCCGGCGAGCAGCGCGCGCCGTGCGAGGATCGGGACGGATCGGTTCATCGCCTGGAAAACCCTCTGCCGGAACACGGGCCCACCCCTATCGCGAAATGTATCGCCGTGTAACATTGGCCCGCGCGGGACCTGCGACGGGTGCTTGACACGTCGGGCGTTCCGGGCGACCCCTCACCCGCCCCATGCGCCCTCAAGGTTGTGCCGTCGCGAGACGACGCGCCGGAACGTGCGGGTTCGGGTCTGAGCCGCAAGGCGACGTTCCGGCGACGGGACGCATCGACAAGGAAGACACCTCGGCGTGAGCGCGGAACCGAACGACGACGTCCTCCAGGGCAAGCGGGTGCTCGTCGTCGAGGACGAAGCCGCGATCTCGATGCTGCTCGAGGACATGCTGCTCGATTTCGGCTGCACCGTGGTCGGCCCCGCCGCGCGGCTCTCGACCGCGCTGGAGATGGCCGAGGGCGAGAGCTTCGAGGTCGCGATCCTCGACGTCAACGTCGCGGGCGAGCCGATCTATCCGGTGGCCGAGGCGATCGCGAGGCGCGACCTGCCGCTGGTGTTCTCGACGGGCTACGGTGGCGCCGGCATCCGCGAGCCGTTCCGCGACCGCCCGGTGGTGCAGAAGCCCTTCAGCCAAGCCGACCTCAAGCGCACGCTCATCGGCGCGATCAGCGCCGCGCGCGGCTGAGACCGGGGTCACAGACCTTCGATCGGGAACGCGTCGGGCAGGTGGACCGGCCAGCCGCGTCCGCCGATGAAGACCGCGTCGGCGCGAAGCGTCAGGCCGGCGGCGAACTGGTGCCGTGCGACCCACGTCCGCACCGCGCGGGAGAAGCGCCGCCGCTTGGCGGCGCCGATGGCCTCCTGCGCCTCGATGAGAGACCCGCGCGCCTTCACCTCGACGAAGGCCAGTGTCGCCCCGCGCCGCACGATCAGGTCGATCTCGCCGCCGGATGCGCTCACCCGCATCGCCAGCGGGCGGTAGCCCTTCAGCATCAGCGCGGCGAGCGCCAGCCACTCCGCGCGGCGCCCGCGCCGCTCGCTTGCCCGGCGGCGGGCGGCGTCAGGACGCCGCATCGCGCGCCAGCACCAGCGCGCGGTTGTAGACGGCGCGGCGCGGCTGCCCGGTCGCGTCGGCGACGAGGCTCGCCGCGTCCTTGATCGAGTGCCGCCCGAGTGCCGCGCGGAGCGCCGCGTCGAGCCCGGCATCGGCCTCCTCGGGCGTCGCCTCCTCGGGCGCGGCGCCGATCACCACCACGACCTCGCCCTTCGGCGCCCCCTCGTCGGCGAAGGTGTCGGCAAGGCTCCCCAGCGTGCCGCGGCGGATCGTCTCGAACATCTTGGTGAGTTCGCGCGCCACCACCGCCGGCCGGGCGCCGCCGAGGATCGCGACCGCATCGACGAGCATCTCCGGCAGGCGGTGGGGCGATTCGAACAGCACCAGCGTGCCGGGCACCGTGGCCAGCGCCGCGAGCCGGTTGCGGCGGGCGCCGCCCTTCTGCGGCAGGAACCCCTCGAAGAAGAACCGGTCGGTCGGCAGGCCCGCCGCGACGATCGCGGTCATCACCGCGGAGGGACCGGGGATCGGCGTGACGGACAACCCCGTCTCGATCGCCGCCTGGACGAGCTTGAAGCCGGGGTCCGAGACCAGCGGCGTGCCGGCATCCGAGACCAGCGCCAGCGCCTCGCCGCCCTGCATCCGCCGCACCATCCGCTCGCGGACGGCGGCGTTCGAGTGCTCGTGATAGGCCAGCAGCGGCGTGGTGATGCCGTAATGCATCAGCAGCGTGCGGGTGACGCGGGTGTCCTCGGCGAGCACCGCGTCCGCGGCGGCCAGCGTCGCCAGCGCCCGGATGGTGACGTCGCGCAGGTTGCCGATCGGCGTCGCGACGACGTGCAGGCCGGGCGCCAGGGGCTCGGCCTCGGTGGCGAGGCCGAAGGCGGTGAAGGTCGAGGCCTTACCGGAGGAAGCCTTGCCGGAGGAGGCCTTGCCCGAGGAGTCCTTGCCCGAGGGTTCCTTGCGGGCGGGCCTGCGTGCGGGATCGATTCGCTGTGTCATCGCCCCGACCTTGCCACGGCACGGGGCGGAGCGGAATTTCCGCGCCCGATCCACCCGCGTTTACTTTTCGGGTCCACACTTTAAGCGTAAGCGCGGCGCGTGATGCGCCGGCGACGCACCGGCCTGAAGGAGACCCCCGCGATGGCGCGTTCCGCCCCGCCGCGCATTCTGCGGGCCGGCGCCGCCCTCGGCCTGATCCTGGCGCTGTGCGGCTGCGTCGGCGGGGCGGACCGGCCGCGCGCGGTGCGGTCCGCACCGCCGCTGCAGGCCGACCTCGCGCCGCCCGTCGATCCCGCGCCCGCGCCGCCCGCTACGGCTGCCGGGCCGGGGCGCATCGGCACCGGCTCGGTCAAGGTCGCCCTCGTGGTTCCGCTGTCCGGCCAGGGCGCCGCCCTGGGCGCGGCGATGCGAAACGCCGCCGAACTCGCGATGGAGGAGTTCCAGCAGCCGGACCTCCAGATCCTGGTGCGCGACGACCGCGGCGCGCCGGACGGCGCCCGCGAGGCGGCGGCCGCGGTGATCGCCGAGGGCGCCGAGCTCGTGCTCGGGCCGCTGTTTGCCGCCAACGTCGCCGCCGCGTCGGGGCCGGCGCGCGCCGCGGGCAAGCCGGTGATCGCCTTCTCGACGGATGCCGGCGTCGCCGGGCCCGGTACCTACCTGCTGAGCTTCCTCCCCCAGGCGGAGGTCGAGCGCATCGTCGACGAGTCGGTGGCCGGCGGCCGGCGCTCCTTCGCCGCGCTGATCCCCGAGAACGCCTACGGCAACGCCGTCGAGGCGCAGTTCCGGGAGGTGGTGGCGCGGAAGGGCGCGCGGCTCGCCGGGATCGAGCGCTATGCGCCGGGTGCGCCCGAACCCGCCATCGCGCGGCTCGGCGGCGTGATCACGGGCGCCGGCGCGCAGGCGGACACGCTGTTCCTGCCCGAGACCGCCGACGGGCTGCCGGCGGTGGCGGCGGCGCTGACCAGGGCGGGCTTCGCGCCCGCCCGCGTCCGGCCGGTCGGCACGGCGTTGTGGAACGAGCCGCGGCTCTTCGCCCTGCCCGCCCTCCAGGGCGGGCGCTTCGCCGCGCCGGAGGCCGGCGGCTTTGCCGCCTTCGCCGGCCGCTATCAGGCCCGCTTCGGCGCGAGCCCGCCGCGGGTCGCCTCGCTCGCCTACGA
>NZ_CAXTHR010000156.1:0-9687 GCF_964244095.1 uncultured Methylobacterium sp.
AGCTCTCCACCGAGGACGGGGCCGCGACGCTCACCGCCTTCACCGCCCGCGCGGTGGCCCGCGCGCTCGACCACGCGCCGGAGATCCCGACCCGCTGGATCGTCGCCGGGGGCGGGGCGCGCAACGGCGAGCTGGTGCGGCTCTTGAACTACCACCTGCGCGCCGAGATCACGACCGCCGACGCGATCGGCTGGTCCTCGGCCTTCCTCGAAGCGCAGGCCTTCGCGCATCTGGCCGTGCGCTCGCTCAAAGGTCTGCCGATCACCTTCCCGAGCACCACCGGCGTGCGCGAGCCGATGACCGGCGGCGTGCTCGCGCGGCCGCGGGACACCTGACGCGCTCGAAGCATGAGCCTCGGCCACGCCCTGCGCCGGATCGTCGAGGAATACCCGGAGGCGCGCCTCGACCCGCCGGCCGGCCATCCGCTTGCCGCGATGATCCGCAAGGGCGCCCCCGACGAGCTGCGCCGGGCGCTGGAACCGATCGCCCCCGGCCATCTCGCCAAGGGCAGCCCCGGCCGCGGCACGCGCTGGGCCGCGGTGCCCTGGCTCGCGGTGTTCGACCCCGCCGTCACCACCAGCGCGACGCGGGGCTACTACCTCGTCTACCTGTTCCCGGCGCACCGGCCGGAGGTGTATCTCTGCCTGGTCCAGGGCACCGTCGCCGCGATGCGCGAGCACGGGCCGAACGCCGACGCGTTCCTGCGCCGGAGCGGGGACGCGCTGCGGGCGCGGATGTCCGACTTCGCCGATCGCCTGCCGCTCCGCGCGATCGACCTCGGCACCGCCGGCCCGCTGCCCGAGGGCTACGCGGCGGCGCACATCCTCGGGCTGGCCTACGATCATGACGCGCTGGGCGACGAGGGGCGGCTGCATCGCGACCTTGCCACCGGGATCGCGGCGTACCGGGCGCTGAAGGCCCGCGGCGGGCTGGATCTGCGCTGAAAGCTCGCCGCGCGTTTCCCTCTCCCTCTGTAGGCTTGCGGATGCACACATCCCAGTGCTTGGCGCGTCGGTGGCTGCGCATCCCCTCGCCCCGCCTGCGGGGAGAGGGCTTTGCCGACCTCGTCGTCGGCAAAGCGAGGCGGCAGCCGAAGGTGAGGGGGTCTCAAGGCGAGCCTCATCCGGCTCCGTCCCCTCACCGTCGCTTCGGCTTCGCCTTCGCTACCCGGTTGCACGACGGGGTACAGCCGGGCCTCTCCCCGCGTGCGGGGAGAGGGGACACGCGCCCTGTCCGGATCGCGTGGGGGGATATGTGCATACGGTAGCCTCTGCGGCGGAGGATGGCCGTCGCGTCCGCGAGGGTCAGGAGAGGGGAGCGCGGTATTCGGAAAGCGCGCTCTCCTATCCCGACTTGGCTCGCGGGTCACCCTCTCCCGCAGGGGGGAAAGGGAAGAGCGCGCGACAGGATTTGTGCCCCCGGCGCCCGCGCGCTAGAGCACGCGGGCGATGTCCCACAACACGTTCGGCCACCTGTTCCGCGTCACCACCTTCGGCGAGAGCCACGGGGTGGCGCTCGGCTGCGTCGTCGACGGTTGCCCGCCCGGGCTCGCGCTGGAGGCCGAGGACATCCAGGCGGAACTCGACCGCCGCAAGCCCGGCCAGTCGCGCTTCACCACGCAGCGCCGCGAGCCCGACCAAGTGAAGATCCTGTCCGGCGTGTTTTCCGACGACCGCACGGGCGGGCGCCAGCGCACCACCGGCACGCCGATCGCTCTGACGATCGAGAACACCGACCAGCGCTCGAAGGATTATTCCGAGATCCGCGACAGCTACCGGCCGGGCCATGCCGACTACGCCTACGACGCCAAGTATGGTTTTCGCGATTATCGCGGCGGCGGGCGCTCGTCGGCGCGCGAGACCGCGGCGCGGGTCGCGGCCGGCGCCGTCGCGCGCAAGGTGATCCCCGGCGTGACCATCCGCGCCGCGTTGGTGCAGATGGGGCCGCACGCGGTCGATCGCTCCCGCTGGGATTGGGACGCAGTCGGCGACAATCCCTTCTTCTGCCCCGACCCCGAGGCCGCCAGATTCTACGAGGAATACCTCGACGAGATCCGAAAAAGCGGCTCGTCCATCGGCGCGGTGATCGAGGTGGTGGCCGAGGGCGTGGCGCCGGGACTCGGCGCGCCGATCTACGGCAAGCTCGACGCGGATCTGGCCGCCGCGATGATGTCGATCAATGCGGTCAAGGGCGTCGAGATCGGCGACGGCTTCGCCTCCGCCGCCTTGCGCGGCGAGGACAACGCCGACGAGATGCGCGCCGGCGACGACGGAAGGCCGGCCTTCCTCGCCAACCATGCCGGCGGCGTGCTCGGCGGCATCTCCACGGGCCAGCCGATCGTCGTGCGCTTTGCCGTGAAGCCGACCTCCTCGATCCTGACGCCGCGGCGCACCGTCACGAGCGACAACCGCGACGTGGATCTTATCACCAAGGGGCGCCACGACCCCTGCGTCGGCATCCGCGCGGTCCCCGTCGCCGAGGCGATGATGGCCTGCGTGCTCGCCGACCACCACCTCCGCCACCGCGGGCAGGTCGGCGCCTGACGCCGCCCGAGCCCCAGCGTTCCCGAGACACGCCCTTGCCCCACAGCTCCGTCACCGCCGCCATCGAAGCGTTCGCCCGCGGCGAGATCGTGGTCGTCACCGACGACGACGACCGCGAGAACGAGGGCGACCTCGTCGTCGCGGCGATGCATTGCACGCCGGAGAAGATGGCGTTCATCGTCCGCAACACCTGCGGCATCGTCTGCGCGCCCCTGCCGCTGGCCGAGGCGCGCCGCCTCAACCTCGCGCCGATGGTGGCCGCCAACGACGCGCCGCTCGGCACCGCCTTCACCGTCACGGTGGACGTGAAGCACGGGCTCACCACCGGCATCTCGGCCGAGCAGCGCTGCAACACGGTGCGCGCGCTCGCCAACGGCAACATGGGCGCCGACGACTTCGTGCGCCCCGGCCACGTCTTCCCGCTGATCGCGCGCGACGGCGGCGTGCTGATGCGCTCGGGCCACACGGAGGCGGCGGTGGACCTGTGCCGGCTCGCCGAACTGCCGCCGGTCGGCGTGATCTGCGAACTCGCCAACGACGACGGCACGGTGATGAAGGGCCCGCAGATCGCGGCGTTCGCCGAGACGCACCGCCTTGCCCGCGTCTCGGTGGCGGACCTGATCGCCTACCGGCAGGCGCGCGACAAGCTCGTCGAGCGGGTGGGCCAGTTCCCGGTCCGGACCGAATCGGGCCCGATGACCGGCTACGCCTACACCACGCCGTTCGAGGCGATCCAGCAATTCGCCTTCGTCCACGGCGAGATCGGCGACGGGCAGGACGTGCTGGTGCGGCTGCACCGCTCCAACGTCGTGGCCGACGTGATCGAGGGCGGGCGCCAGATCGAGGCGGTGATGGCGCGCTTCGCCCGCGAGGGCCGCGGCGTCCTGGTGTACCTGCGCGACGGCACCGCGGGCGTGCCGCTCAGCCGCGTCGGGGAGGAGGGCACCGAGGCGCAGCGCGTGCGCCAGTGGCGCGAGGTGGGCCTGGGCGCGCAGATCCTGCGCGACCTCGGCGTGGTCTCGATCCGCAACCTCTCGACCTCCGCGCACGCCTATGTCGGCCTGTCGGGCTTCGGGATCGCGCTGCTCGGCACGGAGCCGCTGGAGGGGTAGCGGACGCCGCTACGCCGCGGCGAAGCGCCCGTAGCGCAGCGCCAGCGCCGGCAGGATCGCGAGGTTCAGCGCCGTCGAGGTGATCAGGCCGCCGAGGATCACGATCGCCATCGGGCCCTCGATCTCGCGGCCGGGCTCGCCGGCGCCGAGCGCCAGGGGCAGCAGGCCGAGGCCGGTGACGAGCGAGGTCATCAGGATCGGCACGAGGCGGTCGCCCGCGCCCTCCAGCGCCGTCGCCGGGCCCCAGGCGCGGCCCTCGGCGGCCACGAGATGCTCGTAATGGGCGATCAGCATGATCGCGTTGCGCAGGCTGATGCCGAACAGGGTGACGAAGCCGACGATCGAGCCCAGCGAGACCACGGCGCCGGTCAGCGCCACCGCGAGCACGCCGCCGACGAAGGCGAAGGGCAGGTTGGCCAGGACGAGCACGAGGTTGCGGACCGAGCCGGTGACGACGGCCAGCAGCAGCACGATGCCGAGGCCGGCCAAGCCCGAGGCGCCGAGCAGGTCGCGCCGCGCCCGCGCCTGCGATTCCGCCGCGCCCGCGAAGCCGACATGGACGCCGGGCGGCAGGCTCACTTCCCGGGCGATCTTGCGCCGGGCGGCCTCGACGAAGGACGCCACGTCCCGGCCGACGACGTTGGCGGTGACCGCCTGCACCCGCTGCGCGCCCGCGTGCTGGACTTGGTAGCGCCCGGCGGTCTCATAGACGTCGGCGACCTGCGCGAGGCGGATGTAGCTGCCGCCGGGGGTGCGCAGCGGCAGGTCGCCCACGGCCGAGGGGCGCGCCCGCGCGGCGCTGTCGAGGATGACGACGACGTTGAACACCGCGTTGCCCTCGTAGGCCTGCCCGACCACGTCGCCCTGGTAGGCGGTACGCACGATCTCGAGCACGCCGACGGCGTCGAGGCCCCAGTGGCGCAGGTCGTTCCGGCGCAGGCTCACGCTGACCTGCGGCAGGCCGGCGGGCGCCGCCTGCTGCACGTCGGCGGCGCCCGGCACCTCGGCGAGCTCGCGGGCGACGTCGCGGGCGGCGGCCTCGATCCGGTCGAGGTCGGAGCCGAACACGTTGACGACCACCGGCGCGGTGTGGCCCGACACCGTCTCCTCGATGCGCTCGGCGAGGAAGGTCTTCAGCGCGAACGCCGCGCCGGGCGTGCCCGCCGTGAGCGCGCGGATGCCGGCCTCGGCCGCGGCCTGCGCCGCGCCGTCGAGGCCGGGCTCCAAGTCGACGTGGATCTCGCTGTAATGCGTGCCCGCGGTGTCCTGCCCGGCCTCGGCGCGGCCGACCTGCTGCGCCACCGCGCGCACGCCGGGCACGGCCTTGAGGCCCGCGGTGACGCGGGTCCCGAGCCGCAGCGATTCCTGCAGCGACGTGCCGGGGGCGGCTGCCATGTGCAGGATCAGGTGGCCCTCCCTGAGGTCGGGCAGGAAGGTGCCGCCGAAGGACGGCAGCACCGCAGCACCGCAGAGCGTGAGCAGCACGGCCGCCGCGGCGGCCAAGCCGAAGCGCCGTTCGATCGCCGCCAGCACCCGCAGGTAGGCCGACCGGGAGAGGCGCATCACCGGCGGGTCGCGGGCCGGCAGGGTGTGGCGCGCGACGAGCAGCATCGCCAGCGCCGGCGTGACGGTGAGCGCCACGGCGAGCGAGGCCAGCACCGCGAGGATGTAGGCGAGCGCCAGCGGCCCGAACAGCCGCCCGGCGACGCCGCTCAGCGCCAGCACCGGCAGGAACACCAGCAGCACCGCGAAGGTGGCGTAGGCGACCGCGCCGCGCACTTCGAGGATCGCGTCGCGCACCACGCGCGCCGCGGGGGCGGGGACGGGCAGGCGGCGGTTCGCGCGCAGGCGCCGCACCGCGTTCTCGATGCCGATCACCGCATCGTCCACCACTTCGCCGATGGCGATGGCCAGCCCGCCGAGCGTCATGGTGTTCAGGCTCTCGCCGAGCGCGCCGAGCACCAGCACCGCGGCGAGCAGCGAGAGCGGGATCGCCACCGCGCTGATCACGGCGGTGCGCCAGTCGAACAGGAACACGAACAGCACCCCGACCACGAGGATGCCGCCGAGCGCCAGCGCCCGGAGCACGTTGCCGTTGGCCTGGGCGATGAAGTTCGCCGGCCGGAACAGGTCGGCGCGCAAGGCGATGCCGTCGGCATCGAGGCCGGGCCGGAGTTCGGCGAGCGCCGCCTCGACGCGGCGGGTGGCTTCCAGGGTGTTGGCGCCGAGCTGCGCGCCGACCATCAGCAGCACGCCGTGCCGGCCGTCGACCAGCGCCGCGCCGATCGGCGGCTCGGGGGCGGCGACGACGGTCGCCACGTCGCCGAGCACGACGCTGGCGCCGCCCTCGTTGACGAGCACCGTGCGCGCGATCTCCTCGGGCGTGAGCGCCTGGCCGTCCGTCCGGAGCGCGATGCGCTGGTTGGCCGTGTCGACGAAGCCGGCGCCGCGGATGCCGGTGGCCCTGCGCGCGGCGGCGAGCACGTCGTTGAGGCCGAGGCGGAAGCGGATCAGGTCGTGGGGCCGGACCTGCACCTGGAACGCGCGCACGTCGCCGCCGTAGACCGAGACCTGGGCGATGCCCGGCACCGCGAGCAACCGCAGGCGCACGCGCCAGTCGGCGATGGTGCGCAGGTCCAGCGCCGAGCGGCTGTCCGAGGTCAGGCCGACGAGGAGCACGGTGCTGGTGGAGGAGGTCAGCGCCGTCATCGCGGGCGGCTGCACGCCCTGCGGCAGGCGGCCTGCGAGGCTCGCGAGGCGCTCGGTCACGAGTTGGCGCACCCGGTAGATGCCGCTGCTGGCCTCGAAGGTCGCGGTGACGACCGAGAGACCCTGGATCGAACTGGAGCGCAGCGTCGCGAGACCGGGCAGGCCGTTGATCGCGATCTCGACGGCCTGGGTCACGAGGACCTCGACCTGCTCGGGGCCGAGCCCCGGCGCCTCGGTCTGGATCACCACGGAGGGCGGCGCGAATTCGGGGAACACGTCGTACCTCGCGTCGCGAAGGCCCGCGGTGCCGTAGACGAGCAGCGCCAGCGCCAGCGCCGTGACGAGGCCGGGGAAGCGGATCGCGAAGGCGACCAGGGCGCCTTGCGGGCCGGCTCGGGGCTCGTCGGGGCGCACGGGCATCGGCGTCAGTCGTCGTCCGCGCCGCCGGAGACCCGCAGTTGCGCCTTCAGCTCCTCGGAGAGCAGGGCCTGCGCGCCGCGCAGCACGATCTCGGTCTCGCCCAGGTCCGCGACCACGAAGGCGTCGCCCGACAGCGCCGGGTCGGCGCCGACGGGATGCCGGGCGAAGGCGTCGCCGGCCACCGCCCGGTAGAACCACGCGGCCCCCTGCCAATGCACCACGGCGTCCTCCGGCACGAGGATGCCCGTGGCCGCCCTCTCCGAGGTGATGAAGGCGAGCATGCTCATGCCGGGCAGCAGGCCGCTGTCGCCCGCCACCGTGTAGAACGAACTCAGGCCTTGGATGCGCTGGTCGGTGCGGGTCGCGGCTGAGACGAAGCGCAGGGGCACGCGCGCGCTCTGCGGCGGCACCTCGGCGAAGGCGGCGCCGGGCGTTCCCTTCAGCGACTCGCCGGGCGGCAGCGTGACCTGGACGAGGAAGTCCGCGCGCTCGATCAGCCGGGTGAGCGCCGGCGACCGCTCGACGATGCCGCGGCCGATCACCGGGCCCCATTCCTGCTGCGCGGTGGCGCCGAGCGTGCGCACCTGCGACTGCGCGGCCGCGAGCGCCGCCTGATCGGTCTGGAAGGTGCCCTCGGTCGTCTCGATCTGCACCTGCGTCGCGTAGGGCCCGAGGCTCCTGGCGCGCTGGAAGGCGGCGCGCGACACCTCGGCGCGCGCCTGGGCGGTCTGCAGTTGCGCCGTCGCGCCGGCGTAGGAATTCGTCAGTTCGGTGACCCGGGCGAGGTCGAGGACGCTGCCGTAGGCCTGGATCTCGATCGCGTGCGAGGCGGGCGCGCGCCGCACGGTCTCCACGCCGATCCGCGCGCGCTCCTCCGGCGTCAGCGTGACCACGACCCGGCCGCCCTCGATCGCGGTGCGCCGGGCGGCCGGCATGGGCGCCGGCCGCGTGGCCGCCGCGAGCGTCGGAGCGGCGGCAGGGCCGGCGAGGCGCGACACCGCCTGCCGCAGGCCGGTGCCGCCGAGGAGCACGGCGAGCGTCAGCGCCGCCAACCCGATCGCCGCGGACCAGACCATGCCGGAATGCCGCCGCTGCCTCACCCGCCACGCCCCCCCGCGGGCCGGCCCGGTCCCGGCCGCGTCATGCCCGCCGCAGGCTTATCATTTTCTCCCGGCAGGGAACGCCGAATTCACCCCGGGGCGCGGATAGACGCGGACCGGGGATGCCCGCATGCGGGCCGTCACCGCCCCATCAGCGCGTCGACATGGGCTGCGACCGAGCGGCCGAGCCCGTCGAGGCTGTAGCCGCCCTCCAGCACCGAGACGAGGCGGCCCCCGGCGTGGCGGTCGGCGACCTCCATCAGCCTGCGCGTCGCCCAGCCGAAATCGGCCTCGGTGAGGCGCAGGTTCGCCAGCGGGTCGAGATGGTGCGCGTCGAAGCCCGCCGAGAGGATGATCACGTCCGGCTCGAACGCCTCGACGCGGGCGAGGATGCCGGCCTCGAACGCCTCGCGGAACACCGCGCCGTCGTCGCCCGGCCGCAGCGGCACGTTGACGATCGTGTCCTTGGTGCCCCGCTCGGAGGGAGCGCCCGAGCCCGGATAGAGCGGCATCTGGTGGGTCGAGGCGTACATCACCGCGCCGTCGTCCCAGAAGATGTCCTGCGAGCCGTTGCCGTGATGCACGTCCCAATCGACCAGCGCGACCCGCGTCGCGCCCTTCGCCCGGGCGTGGCGCGCGGCGATGGCCGCATGGTTGAACAGGCAGAAGCCCATCGCGCGGGTGCGCTCGGCGTGGTGGCCGGGCGGGCGCATGGCGACGAAGGCGTTGGCGCAGTCTCCGGCCATTACCGCATCGACCGCCATCACCGCGCCGCCGACCGCGCGCAGCGTCGCCTCCAGGCTCCCGGGCGACATCAGCGTATCGGAATCGATCGCGATCAGGCCCGACGCCGGCGATGCCGCGACGATCGCCGCGACGTAGTCGTGCGGGTGGGCGAGCGTCGCGACCTCGGCCTCGGCCTGCGGCGCCAGGGTGCGGACGAGGCCCGCGAATCGCTCGTTCTCCAGCACGCGCTCGATCGCGCGGATGCGGTCCGGGCGCTCGGGGTGCCCTTCCGGGACGGCGTGGTCGAGGGCCGCGGGGTGGCTCACGTACAGGGTCGTCACGATCATCCCTTCCGGCATCGAGGCCCGTCGCGTCGGACCGGCTTGTCGCAAGACGGCAACAGAGCCGCGCATTGTGCCGGCCGCCAACGCGCGAGGCTACGCCGAAGTGCCTCGCACGGCTATGCTTCCTTCAATCCCCGTCAACCCTGATTCCACCGGCGGGGGTCCACGCGAACGGTGACCGTCATGCGCATCGCCCCGATCCTCGCATGTGCCGTCCTGCTCGCGGGCTGCAACTTCAAGGCGGTGCCCGATCCGACCCTGTCGGCACGCGACACCGCCTTCATGGCGCTGGTGCCCGACGCCGAGTTCGACCCGCACTTCGCCCGCTACCAGGTGAGCGACCCGACCAAGGAGCGCCCCGGCACCATCGTCATCGAGACCAGGGAACGGCAGCTCTACCTCGTCCTGCCTGAGGGCAAGGCGATGCGCTACGGCGTCACCGTCGGCGACGAGGCCTATGGCTGGAGCGGCACGGCGACCATCGACCGCAAGGCGGAATGGCCGGCCTGGAACCCGCCGGCCGAGATGGTCAAGCGGTGGCCGCACGTCCACCCGATGCAGGGCGGCCCCGGCAACCCGCTGGGCGCGCGCGCCCTCTACCTCTCCGACAAGGGCCGCGACACCCTCTACCGCATCCACGGCACCAACGAGCCGGAGAAGATCGGGCAGGCGGCGTCCTCGGGCTGCATCCGCATGCGCAACATCGACGTGGTCGACCTGTTCAACCGCGTGC
>NZ_CAXTHR010000157.1:0-9587 GCF_964244095.1 uncultured Methylobacterium sp.
AAGCTGTTCGCGCCGGAATTCCGCAACCGGCTCGATTCGATCATCTCCTTCGGCCACCTGCCGAAGGAGGTCGTGGCCAAGGTGGTCGACAAGTTCGTGCTCCAGCTCGAGGCGCAGCTCGCCGACCGCAACGTCACCATCGAGCTGTCCGACGAGGCCCGGGAATGGCTCGTCGAGCACGGCTACGACGACGCGATGGGCGCCCGTCCGATGGCGCGGCTGATCCAGTCGACCATCAAGACGCCGCTCGCCGACGAGGTGCTGTTCGGGCGCCTCAAGACCGGGGGCGCCGTGCGGGTCGTGGTGCGCAAGCCCGAGGATGCCGAGGCGAAGGCCGGCGGGAAGGAAGCCCTGAGCTTCGAGTTCCCGGCCGGTCCGGTGACGCCCAAGCCCGAGGCGGACGTGACCAACGCGGTGAGGAAGCACAAGCGCGCCAAGCCGCGGATCGCATCGCGCAAGAAGACCCCCAAGGACGACAAGGACGACAAGGGCGGCGGTTCGGGGGGATCGGGCGGCGTCCGCACCGTTCCCAAGGTGCCGCTCGTCCGAGCCTGATCGCGGTGTGAACGGCCGGTTCGTCCTGGCCCCGGAGCGCCCGTCGTGCTCCGGGGCCTTGCGCGTCGCGGCGAATGCGGCTTTGGGGAGCGCGGAAGACCAGCGGGTGAGCGCGGCGGCCGGGCGTCGCCGCGACAGGACGAGGGGGCGTGACGATGAGCGAACTGCATGAGGGCCCCCTCACGCCGGTCTCCTATCCGGCGGTGACGCCGCCCAAGCCCGTCACCCGGCGGGAGGAGCGCCGCCGCCGCCGCACCCGCCGCCGCAGGAGCGAGGAGATGCTGGCCTGGGTGCTGGTTCCCCTGATTTGCCTTGGCATCTACTGGGGCATCACCGCGGGCTTCGAGATCATGGGAACCTCGCCGGGGCAGGTCTGGGACCAGCTCATGCAGGTGAAGGCGATGATGGAGAAGCGCGGCGCCTGACCGGGCCGAGCCTGGACGAGAGCACCGCACCGCTCGCGCGAACGGACATGCCATGCGCCTTACCCGACGCGCCGCCCTGATCGGCTCCGCCCTCCTCGCCGCGCCGGCGGTGCGCGCGAGCCGGCGCGATGGGCCGGTGGTGATCGTCGGCGCGGGTGCCGCCGGCCTCGCCGCCGCCGACGTCCTGCGCAAGGCCGGCCATCCGTTCACCCTGATCGAGGCCCGCGACCGCATCGGCGGACGCGCCCATACCGACGAGAGCCTCGGGCCGGACTGTTCGTTCGACGCGGGCGCCCAGTACGTCCACTGGGCCGAACGCAACCCGTGGGCGGGCATCGCCGGCCGCGACGGCATCCGGATCGCCGGCCAGGAAGGCTGGGCGCGGACCCTGTTCATCGACGGACGGCCGGCGACCGATGCGGAACGCGACCGCCGCCGGGCCGCCTTCTCCGGTCTCGACGCCGCGCTCGCGCCGGTCGCCGGCTCCGACCGCTCGATCGCCGAGGCGGCCCTGGCCGTCGGCCCCGACATGATGGAGGCCGCCTCCGGCCTGGCACGCCTGTCGCTCGGCGAGGAGGCTGAGCGCGTCTCGGTACTCGATTACGACCGTCTCTGGTCCGGCGGCGACCTTTGGGTCGACGGATATGGCGGCTTGGTCCGGCGCACCTACGCGGACATGCCGGTCTCGCTCGACACGGCGGTCGCCGGCATCGACTGGTCGGGTAACGGCGTCCGCGTCGCGACGCAGGCGGGCACCCTCGACGCGGCGGCGGTGATCCTCACCGTGTCGGTCGGCGTGCTGGCCGCGGGAGCGATCCGGTTCACGCCCGGACTGCCGGCCGCGACGCGTGACGCGCTGGGCGGCCTCGCCATGGGCGCCTACAGCAAGGTCGGTCTTCGCCTCGATCCCGCCCGGATCGACCTGAAGGCGGTAGGCGACGCTGTGTCGGTGGCACGAAGGGACGAGGCCGACCTGACGATCTACTTCGAGATGTCGCCCTTCGGCCGCCCGCTCGCGGTGGCCAACCTCGGCGGAGACGGCGCGCGGGCGCTGTGCGCACGCGGCGAGGCGGCGGCGGTCGCCGAAGTGAGCGATCGACTGGTCGCGATCCTCGGGACGAAGGCGCGCGGCGCCGTCACCGGCGGGCGGCTCGCCGCTTGGTGGACCGATCCGCATGCGCGCGGCAGCTATTCGGTCGCCAAGCCCGGTCACGCGGATGCCCGCACCGTCCTCCAGGCCACGATCGGCGACCGCATCTTCCTGGCGGGCGAGGCGCTGGCCGGCGGCGGCGCCATGACGGTCGGCGGCGCGACGCTCGACGGCGGGCGTGCCGGCCGCGCGGTCCTGCGGATGCTGAGCTGAGAAGTCACGCAGCGTCCGGTTGAACGAGCCGGGCGGACCGGATTTCCCCTCTGCGGCCTGCGGATGCACACGTTTCGCCGAGGCCGGACGGAACACCACCCGATCCAGCCCCAGCACCGTCATTCCGGGGCTGCGAAGCAGAACCCGGAATCCATAACCGCCAACGACAGCAAGGCTCGGCACCGTCGGCGGTTATGGATTCCGGGTTCGCCTACGGCGCCCCGGAATGACGGCAGAGGACGTTCCGGGGCGCCTTAGAGCCGGATGAATCCGTTGGCCCCTGCGGCGGGAGAGGGAAGCGGCAGCGCGGGGGTTCAGCCCCGCCGCAGGGCGTGCACGGAGAACAGCGCCTCCGCGTCGGTCCAGACCGAGACCGCCGACCACCCGGCCTCGCCCGCCAGCGCGCGGAAGCCTTCGACCGTGTACTTGTAGCTGTTCTCGGTGTGGATCGTCTCGCCCGCGGCGAAGGCGAAGTCCCGCCCGGCGACGGTGACGGTCTGGTCGGTCCGGCTGACGAGGTGCATTTCGATGCGCGACGCCGACGCATCGAACACCGCGCGATGCGCGAAGGCGTCGCGGTCGAAGGTGCCCGACAGCTCACGGTTGATCCGGGCGAGCAGGTTGAGGTTGAACGCCGCCGTGACGCCGGCGGCGTCGTCGTAGGCCGCCTCCAGCACCGCGCGGTCCTTCACCAGGTCGACGCCGACGATCAGGGTGGCGTCGTCACCCAGGATCTCCCCGAACAGCCGCAGCAGGCGCACGGCCTCCGCCGGCTCGAAGTTGCCGATCGTGGAGCCGGGGAAGAACCCGGCGTGGCGAGCCCGGCCGAGGTCGGCCGGCAGGCGGAAGCGGCGCGTGAAGTCGGCCGCGACCGGCGCCACGCGCAGGTGCGGATAGTCCACCTGAAGCGCCGCCGCCTCGCTGCGCAGGAAGGTCTCGGAGACGTCGACCGGCACGTAGGCACCAAGACCGGGCAGGTGCCGGAGCAGGCGGCGGACCTTCACCGTCGAGCCGCTGCCGAACTCGACGAGCGCCGCCCCAGGCGGAAGGGTGGCCGCGATCGTGGCGCCCTGCGCGTCGAGGATGCCGAGCTCGGTCCGGGTCGGGTAGTATTCCGGCTGGCGGGTGATCGCCTCGAACAGGTCGGAGCCGGGCGCGTCGTAGAAGTACTTCGCCGGAAGCGACTTCTGCGGCTTGGCAAATCCGGCGATCAGGTCCGAGAGGAAGGCTCGGTCGTCCGGGAGATGGGCGAGCGGCGTCGCGTCCGCGAAGACGGGCTTGATGGTCACGCGTGGAACTCCGGGGACGCGGGTGGACGCTCAGGCATGATGCCGGGCGAGACGCAGGCCGGTGAACTGCCAGCGTTGATGCGGATAGAAGAAGTTGCGATAGGGCAGCCGCGCGTGGCCTTCGGGCGTCGCGACGGACGAGCCGCGCAGCACGAACTGGTTCGACATGAACTTGCCGTTGTACTCGCCGAGTGCGCCCGGCAGCGGCCGGTAGCCCGGATAGGCGGTGTAGGCGCTACGGGTCCATTGCCAGACGAGGCCGAAGGCGTCGTCGAGGTCTTCACCGCGGGCGGCCGCCTCCCACTCGAACTCGGTCGGCAGGTCGCAGCCGGCCCAGCGCGCATAGGCGTCGGCCTCGTAGTAGCTGACATGCGTGACGGCCTGCGCCGGATCGACCGGGCGGCGCCCGGCCAGCGTCATGCAGGTCCAGCCGTCGTCGCCCGGCTGCCAGTAGCCCGGCGCGTCCCAGCCCTCGGCCTGCACGGCGAGCCAGCCGTCCGAGAGCCAGAGGTCCGTCCGGGCATAGCCGCCGTCGGCCATGAAGCGCAGCCAGTCGGCGTTGGTGACGAGCGCCCGGTCGATGGCCACCGGCAGGATCAGGCTGTCGTGGCGCGGATGCTCGTTGTCGAACGAGAAGCCGGCGCCCTCGTGCCCGGTCTTGCGGATGCCGCGCGCGAGATCGACCGCGCCCGCGCGGCCGGTCGTTTTCGGAAAGCGCCACGTGCCATCGTAGACCGGATGGAGCGGGTTCTGCGCAAAGGCGTGCAGGATGTCGGTGATCAGCAGTTCCTGGTGCTGCTGCTCGTGGTAGAGCCCGATCTCCAGGATCGGCAGCACCGCCTCCAGTGCGCCGGGCGCGGCCTGGGCGAGCAGCGTCTCGACGGCGCGGTCGACGTGGGCGCGATAGGCGGACACCTCTGCCACGGTCGGCCGGGTGATCAGCCCGCGCATGATCCGCGGCTGACGCGGGCCGGCGGCGACGTAGTACGAGTTGAACAGGTAGTGCAGCCGCTCGTCGTGGATCTGATAGCCCGGCAGGTGCTCGCGCAGCAGGAACTGCTCGAAGAACCACGTCGTGTGCGCCCGGTGCCACTTGGTCGGGCTGGCATCGGCCATCGACTGGACCTGCTGGTCCTCGGGCGACAGCGGCGCGGCGCGGCGCTCGGTCTCGCAGCGGACGAACCGAAACGCCGCGATCCAGGCGGCGCGGTCCACCGGGCGCGCGCAGACCGGCGGCGGCGGAAACGCCGGCGTGTCGAGGTCCGGTCCGCGAAGTGCCGCTGTCGCTGCCATGCCGTTCTTCCCCCGGTCGCGCCCGAATCCGTCGACGACGGCCGCAGAAGATATGCGCTGGCCACGCGCCGACAACACCGGCGCGACGATTCGGTTCGTTGGATAAGGTCCGGCAGGCGCGGGCGTGCGCAGTCCGCCCGCGAATCGTGGTGCCGGTGCGAGCCATTTTGCGGCCGCGGTGAGACGGCCTTAACCTGCGTACCGAAGATTGTGGGGCTGATGGGCCGGGACACGCGTTCTGATGCGGATCGATCTGATGGCCGGGGCAACCTTGTCGGCGGCGGCGCTGCGGGCGGCCCCCGAGGCGACCATCCTGGTGTTCGATTCCGGCCTCGGCGGCCTGAGCGTGCTCGATCAGGTGCGCCGCGCGCGGCCCGACGCGCGCTACGTCTACGCCGCGGACGATGCCGCCTTCCCCTACGGCCGCCTCGCGGAGGCGACGCTGATCCAGCGCGTCCTCGACGTGATGGGCCGCCTGATCGGCGCCCACCGGCCGGATCTCGTCGTCATCGCCTGCAACACCGCCTCGACCCTGGTGCTGCCCGCGCTGCGCCAACGCTTCGCCACGCCCTTCGTCGGCGTGGTGCCGCCGATCAAGCCGGCCGCCGAGACCAGCCGCTCGCGGCTCGTCACGCTGCTCGCCACGCCCGGCACCGTCGCCCGCTCCTACACCCGCGACCTGATCGCGACCTATGCCGGCGCCTGCGCGGTGACCTCGGTCGGCTCGGCGCGCCTCGCCGACTACGCCGAGGCGGAGCTGGCCGGCACGCCCGTCGGCGACGCGGCGCTTTCCGTCGAGATCGCGCCGTGCTTCGTCACCGCCGAGGACGGGCGGCGCACCGACGTCGTCTGCCTCGCCTGCACCCATTATCCGCTGCTGCTCGCGCGCTTCGAGCGTCTCGCCCCCTGGCCGGTGACCTGGATCGACCCGGCGCCGGCCATCGCCCGCCGGGTGACGCAGCTCCTCGGTGGCACGCCGCGCGGCGCGCGCTCCGACGATGGGCCGGTGCTCGGCACCTTCACCGGCGGCGCCGCGCTGACCGGGCGCCTGCGCGCTTCGCTGACCCGGCGCGGCGTCCAGGCGGTGGGCGTCGATCCGATGCCGCTGACGCTGCAGTAGCGCGTCAGGCCGCCGACGCAGCCCGCGTCCGCTCGCTCCAGGCGCCGAGCGTCTCGGTGCGCTCGCGCGCCAGCACCTCGGCCGGCGCCTCGCAGCGCGGGATCGCCTCCGGCCGCTCGGCGCCGACGGCGGCGAGCGCCGCGCGGGTCTCGGGGTCGGCGCAGGCGCGGTCGAGCATCGCGGGGTCGAGGCAGGTCAGGCGTCCCGCATCGAGGCGGGCATAGACCCGGCCCGTCGCCGGGTCGGCGAATCGGATCGCGCGCAGCCGGCGGGCGCATTGGCGCAGGAACGCGGTGTTGTGCTCGGGCGCGAGCGCGGCCGCGTCCGGATAGACCGCGGCGGGCGAGACCGCGTCGATGTTGATCTTGGTGTAGCGCGCGATGTCGATGAGGCAGGCCGCGTCGAGCACCGTCAGGTCGCCGTTCGCGCCGAAGGCCACCGTGCGCGGGCGCTCGCCCAGCGGCACGCTGTTGTCGAGGAACTCGTAATGCACCTGCTTGTCCGCTTTGGCGGCCCAGGTGAAGAACAACTCCGGCATGCCGGTGAAGGCCTCGACGTTGTGGGCGAGCAGGTCGTCCACGGCCTTGTAGCGGCCGAACATCTGCCCGCGCGTCCAGGCGCGCTCGACGGTGGCGTCCGGCGGCGTGATCATGAACAGCATGAAGACGCGGTGGCCGAAGCGGGTCAGCAACTGGCTTCCGTCCTGGGTTCCGGAATCGGCGTTGAAGCTGTCGAAGCGGAAGCGGTCGATCAGCAGGTGCGACATCCGCCCCTCGCGCGCCTTGCGCGCCATGTAGCGGTCGAGCTTGCGGTCGACGATCTCGACCTCGTGGCCGGTGAGCGTGCCGGCATAGCCGATCGCTTCGCCGATCGCATCGTAGTCGAGCAGGAACTTGCGCCAGATGTCCGGGGTGATCACCGCGAAATCCGACCAGGATTCCCCGAGGCGTCCGGCGAGCGCCCGCTGCAACGGGCGCATCGTGCTCTTGCCCGAGGCGGAGGCGCCCTTGACGTTCATGACGATCGGCTCGGCCTGCGCGCCGACCCGCACGTAGCCCTCCCGCGCCACCGCCTCGGAGAACCACGGCTCGATCAGGCAGCCGATCCGGCGGCTGCCCTCGTCGTTGACGGCCAGCGTCGTCGCGAGATTCACGAGCAGGGCGCGGTCTCCGACCAGCTTGCCGCGATGCCGGACGATGCCCGACACGACCTTCTGGAACGCGGCGCTCGCCGCGATCTCCAGGGAATCGTCTCCCTGCGCGGCGCGCGCGCACCAGGCGGCGCAATGCGCACGCGCGCGCTCCTCGAGCGGGCGGGCATCTGCGACCGGCGGGGCCGGCGCCGCACGGGGCGCGAGCCCGAGGACGCGGCGCCAGCTTGGCGGCGCCGCCGGCTGCGCTGGCGGCGGCGGCGGCGCGAAGATCGCGTCGCGTTCGGCGGCGATCCGCACGCCGGCCTCGTCTCTCACATCCGCGAGCACCTGCGCGATCGCGTCCGTATGCGGCGCGACGTAGTGCGCGAGAATGTGGGCGGCGATCGCGCGGAAGTTCACGCCGAGGTCGCCGTAGGTCTCGCCGACCGGCACCGACAGGTCCGCCATCACGCGGATCAGCAACTCGTGGACGACGAGGCGCCCGGGCCGGAAGGCGACGATCTCCGGCATCGCGAGGCCGGAGAAGGCGGCAAGCTCCGACGCCTCGGCGAAGGTCGTGGCGACGTTCTCGGGCCGATATACTGTCGAGAGCGGCAGGAAGCGGCGCGGCAGCGTCGATTCGATCCCGGGGTTCCAGGGGCCGCGCCCGACATCGCCGTCATCCGGCAGGGCGTAGCCGGCGGCCGCGGCGGTCATCGCACCGGCACCCGGCCGGCTCTTAAGCCGCCTCCGCCGGCGTGCGGAACAGGCTGGCGCAGCCGGACCCGCGGTGCATGCTGAGGATCGAGGCCCGGTCGATCTCGGGATGGGCCGCGAGCACGTGGCGGACGCAGCCGACCACCTTCTCGTACTGCGCCGCCTCGTAGTTCCGCTCCAGCGGGCTGACGGCGATGTAGGTCTCGACCACCAGCACGCGCTCGGCGCGGTCCTGCGTGACCTCGACGGCGATCCAGGAGGACTTGATCAGGTGGGAACTGGACAGCATCGGCGTACCTCCGGCGGTCTTCGCGCGTCTTCGCACGTCGTTCGAGCGGAAGGATGGACCGCCCGCCCGCCCCTGCCAAGGGACGATGCCGATCGAGACCCGGAATCGGCCGCCCGATCCACGCCGAACGCTCCGCGCCGACCGGCGCGATCAGCCGAACCGGCCGATGGCCGACAGCGCCCGCGCGACGGCGCCATGATCGCCGGACTAGGCAACCGACGACATCACCAGTCCGGCCGACGGGACCGACTGGATCACGAGGGCGGCGGGGACGTTCATCGCGCGGCTCCGGGGGCATCCGGAGCGTGCACGCGGCCAAGGCCTTTTGCAACGCAAAAACTCCGCTCGCAAGTGCGAGGGATTTGCAAGTCGTCATGCGGGAACCGCATCGTCTCGTAGGCTGTATCGCGGCATCCATGCGATCCGCCTTGGCGGAACGCCGGGTATTCGTGCACAGATCGTTGCAGAATCGGATCGACATGGTTTGGCATATTGCATGCCAAACTGCATTCGGTCATCCTGTCCCCAACGGTCGAGAGGCCGGCCATGAAAAGGCAACCGGGATGAAACGTCGCGACGCCCCCTCGGCGAGGTGGGACAGCATGCATTCGGCCCACCCCGTGGGCGATGATCGCCGTCCGGCCCGCGCGGACCTCGGACGGCGGCCGGACCCGCTCCGGCGTGAGAAGCCGGGCATCGAAAGCCGAGCTTGGCCGAGCCGAGACTCTATTTGACTTGACGATCCGCCGACGGTCCCCCCAGGCATGTGCCGTGTCGGGACCGTGACGCGCGACCATCGCCGCCGGGCGGCATCGCCGGCGTCCCGATCCACCGGTATTCAGATTCGAGACAGACTTATGAGCAAGGCCCTCGAAGGCGTCAAAGTCCTGGACTTCACCCACGTCCAGTCCGGCCCGACCTGCACGCAACTGCTCGCGTGGTTCGGCGCCGACGTGATCAAGGTCGAGCGCCCGGGCGCCGGCGACGCAACGCGCGGCCAGCTTCAGGACGTGCCCGACGTGGACAGCCTGTATTTCACCATGCTGAACCACAACAAGCGGTCGATCACGCTGGATTCGAAGAACCCGAAGGGCAAGGAGGTGCTCTGGCGGCTGGTGAAGGAATGCGACGTCCTCGTCGAGAACTTCGCCCCCGGCGCGCTCGCCCGCATGGGGCTGACCTGGGAGAAGATCCACGCGGCCAACCCGCAGATGATCCTCGCCTCGGTGAAGGGCTTCGGCCCCGGCCGCTACGAGGATTGCAAGGTCTACGAGAACGTCGCCCAATGCGCCGGCGGCTCGGCCTCGACCACCGGTTTCCGCGATGGCATCCCGATGGTGACCGGCGCCCAGATCGGCGATTCCGGCACCGGCCTGCACCTCGCGCTCGGCATCGTCACCGCCC
>NZ_CAXTHR010000158.1:0-9586 GCF_964244095.1 uncultured Methylobacterium sp.
AAGCAGGCATTCGTGGCCTCGTCCACGAATGCCTGCTTCGATCTCTTTGGTGCCGCATCATTTTTTCGCGCGAACCGGCGGCCACTTCGCGCAATGATGCTAAGCTCGACGAGACGGCTTGCACGGGTCTCATCGTGCTCGTCCGCGCGGGAACCCACGCGGACCTGTTCGGGCGGTGACCCGTCCGCCTCAAGCCCCGACCAACGCCAGCACGATCTCCCGCCGGTGCGGCCGGTCGCGGTGCTCGATCAGGTAGACGCCCTGCCACGTGCCGAGCGCCAGCCGCCCGTCGATCACCGGGATCGTCAGCGCCGAATCGGTGAGCAGCGTGCGGATGTGGGCCGGCATGTCGTCGGGGCCTTCCGCGCCGTGCGTGTAATCGGAATAGCGCGGGGCGAGCCCGTCCAGCGCAGTCAGAAGGTCAGCCAGCACGTCCGGGTCGGCGTTCTCCTGGATCGTCAGCGAGGCCGAGGTGTGCCGGCAGAACACCGTGACGAGGCCGTCGGCGACGCCGCTGTCGCGCACGAACGCGGCCACCGCCGGGGTGAACTCGGTGAAGCCCCGCCCCGGCGTCGCGATCGTCAGCCGGGCGCCCGCCTGCCGCCGAACCTCGCCGGAATACAACCCCTCGACCCTGCCCAGGCTGCCCTGCTTCATCCGGTCGTCTCCAGGATCGCGCCGGGCATCGCTTCGCGCTCGCCGCGGGCCAGGATGCGCTCCAGGAGATCGATCCGGTCGGCATCGGACGCCGGCTTGTCCCAGCGGATGCGGCTGACGCGAGGAAAGCGCATCGCGACGCCGGACTTGTGCCGGGTCGACCGCTGCACCCCCTCGAACGCGATCTCCAGCACCAATCCCCCCTCCATCCCGTAGCCGACCTCGCGCACCGGCCCGAACCGCTTCACCGTATGGTTGCGGACGTAGCGGTCGAGCTTGGCCAGCTCCGCGTCGGTGAAGCCGTGATACGCCTTGCCCACCGGCACGAGCTCGGGGCCGGCCTCGCCATCGCGCCACACGCCGAAGGTGTAGTCGGAGTAGAACGACGAGCGTTTGCCGTGCCCGCGCTGGGCATACATCATCACCGCGTCGATGAGGTGCGGCGCGCGCTTCCACTTCCACCACGGCCCCTTCGGCCGGCCGGGCAGGTAGGCGCTGTCGCGGCGCTTCAGCATCACGCCCTCGATCGCGTCGGCATCGCCCCCGGCCCCGACCGAGGCCGGGTCGGCGCGGGCGGCGGCCAGATCCGCCCACGATCCGAAGGAGACGAGCGGCGACAGGTCGATGCGGGCGTGGTCGAGGGTGGCGACGAACGCCTCCAGCCGGGCGCGCCGTTCCGTGAAGGCCAGCCCGCGCAGGTCCTCCCCCGCGGCGGTCAGCAGATCGTAGGCGCGCACGTGCGCCGGGAATTCCTCCAGGAGCCCGGCGGTCACCGCCTTGCGGTTGAGGCGCTGCTGCAGGACGTTGAAGCTCTGCACCCGGCCTTCGCGCAGGATCAGCAACTCGCCGTCGAGGGTGCCGGCGAAGGTGACGGCTTCCATGAGATCCGGAAACGCTCCGGAGATGTCCTCGCCGGTGCGCGAGTAGATTTTCGTGATCTGGCGGCCCTCTCGATCGAGGCCGCCGACGAGCTGCACGCGGATGCCGTCCCACTTCCACTCGGCCGAGAAGTCGCCGGGCGCGAGCTTGTCGAAATCGCTCTCCTCCTCGATCGGGTGCGACAGCATCGGCGGCCGGAACGGGGCCGGGTTCAGGGTCTCGGGCCGGGGCCCGCGCCCCTCCGCCCAGGCAAACAGCGTCTCGAACGGGGCGGCCAGCCCGTGCCAGACCTCCTCCACCGCATCCGCCTCGTGGCCGCCGAGCGCGCCGACGGCGGTCTTGGCGAGCCGCGCCGAGACGCCGACGCGCAGGTTGCCGGTGACGAGCTTCAGGAGCGCCCAGCGCCCGGTCTCGTCGAGCGCGTCGAGCCAGGTTTCGAGGTGGCGCGGCAGGTCGGCCTTCCTGGTGGCGGCCAGGGTCTCGACCACCTCACCCAGGGTCGGGACATGCGGCGGCGGGTTGTTGTGGCCCGGACCTCCGCGCGCATCCCCTCCCCCCTCTGCGGGGGAGGGTGGGCCGCGAGCTAAGTCGGGAGAGGGGAGCGCCATGTCAGGCACTGTCGCTCCCCTCTCCCGACCCTCGCTGACGCGAGGGCCACCCTCCCCCGCAGAGGGGGAAGGGTCGCGCGGCGTCCAGATCAGAGCCGTCGTTTCCGCCAGATCCCCGACATAGTTGTGCGACAGCCGGAACAGCACCGGGTCGATCCGCGTCTCGACCAGCCCACGGATCAGCCCGGGCTTGGCCTCGCGAAAACTCAGGGCGCCGGTCATCGCGGCGAGCGCGTAGCCGCGCTCCGGGTCGGGCGTCTTCGTGAAGTAATCCTGCAGCAGGCGGAGCTTGGCGTTGCGGCGCGGCTCGTAGGCGAGGCGGTCGAGGAGGTGGGCGAAGGCGTTCACGCGGCCGCCTCCGCCGCGACGTCCGAGGGCTCGGCGGGCTCGGCCTCGCCGTCGTCGCCGTAGCCGAGCAGGTGGAGCGGCTTGGCGGCGATCCCCTGGCTCCCGCACCAGTGCACCAGCGCGTCCTCCTGCCCGTGCGTGACCCAGACCTCGCCCGCGCCCGTCTCGCGGATGGTGCGGCACAGGTCCGGCCAGTCGGCGTGGTCCGAGATCACCAGCGGCAGCTCGACGCCCTTCTGCCGGGCGCGCGCCCGCACCCGCATCCAGCCCGAGGCGAAGCTCGTCACCGGATCGGGGAACTTTCGCGACCACACGTCCTGGATCGCCGAGGGCGGGCAGAGCACGATCGCGCCCTTCAGGCTTGCCCGGTCGGCGGCGGCGACTTTCGGCGTCTCGCCGAGCGGAAACCCCTCGCGCTTGTACAGGTCGGTCAGCCGCTCCATCGCCCCGTGCAGGTGGATCGGCCGGTCGTAGCCGGCCTGCCGGAGCAGCATCATCACCCGCTGCGCCTTGCCCAGCGCATAGGCGCCGACGATGTGGGCGCGCTCCGGGAACAACGCCACCGAATCGAGGAGCTTGCGCACCTCGCCGGCCGTGTCCGGCATCCGGAACACCGGCAGGCCGAAGGTTGCCTCGGTGATGAACACGTCGCAGGGCACCGGCTCGAACGCGCGGCAGGTCGGATCGTGGGCGCGCTTGTAGTCGCCGGACACCACCACCCGCACGCCCTGCGCCTCGATCGCGATCTGCGCCGAGCCGAGGACGTGGCCGGCCGGGGCGAAGCGGACCGTCACGTCGCCGATGCGGATCGCCGCGCCGAGCCGCGCCTCCTGCGCCGATTCGCAGAAGGTCTCGCCGTAGCGCACGGCCATGATGCGCAGGGTCTCGCCCGTCGCCAGCACGTGGCCGTGGCCGGCCCGCGCGTGGTCGGCGTGCCCGTGGGTGACGAGCGCGCGGGGCACCGCCCAGGTCGGATCGACGTGGAACCGCCCGAGCGGGCAGTACAGGCCTTCGCGGGTGAGAGTGAGAAGGTCGCTGGCGCGGAGCGGCATCGTTCCTGTCGGGCGGGTGATTCGGGGCAGGCGGTGATATAGGGCATGCGTGCCGCCGCCATCACCCGGACATCCGCGACCATGCGCCAGACCGGTTCCGGCGACCTCCTGGCCGACCGCCGCTACGCCTATGCCGAGGGCTGCTTGGCCGAGGGCGACGCCGCGGGCGCCGCCGAGATGGCCGAGCAGGCGCTGGAGCGGGCGCCGCGCTTCGCCGCCGCCTGGGTCCTGCTCGGCCGGGCGCGGGAGGCGTGCCATGGCAAGACCCCCGATCCGGCGCTGTTCCAGGCGGCTTTGCGCGCCTACGAGACCGCCCGCGACCTCGATCCGGAGGACGCGCTCGGCACGCTCGTCCACCTCGCCCGCCTCGGCGCGGGCGGCGCCCTGCCGGCCCTGTCGCCGGCCTATGTCCGGGCGCTGTTCGACGGCTATGCCGGGCGCTTCGAGCGCCACCTCGTCGAGGGCCTCGGCTATCGCGGGCCGGCGCTGGTCTGCGCGGCGCTCGACGCGGCGGGCGCCCGGCGCTACCCGGACGCGATCGATCTCGGCTGCGGCACCGGGCTGATGGGCGCGGCGCTGGGCGCCCGCGTCGCGCGGCTCACCGGCGTCGACCTCGCCCCGGCGATGCTGGCGCTCGCCCGGCGCAAAGGCGTCTACGCGCGCCTCGTCGAGGCCGAGATCGGCGCCTTCCTCGATGGCGAGCCGGCGGCCAGCGCCGACCTCTGCGTGGCGGCGGACGTGTTCATCTACGTCGCCGACCTCGGTCCTGTGCTGGCCGGGATCGCGCGGGTGCTGCGGCCCGGCGGGCGGGCCGCCTTCACCGTGCAGTCGCACGACGGCGACGGCGTGATCCTCGGCCCGGATGCCCGCTACGCCCATGCCGACCCCCACCTGCGGGACGCGGCGGCGCGGGCGGGCCTCGGCCGCGCGTCCCTCCACCCGGCCGCGATCCGGCGTGAGCAGGGCCGGGACGTCGCGGGCCGCATCGTCGTCCTGGCAAAGCCGCCCGTCGCGGCCGGCCCGGCCCCGGATTGAACCTTGACCGTCCCGGAAGATCGGTCGCGCGCATGCCGGCTGCCGGCGTCCCGGAGCGGCGGCATCCCCCTTGCGGACCGATGCCGAGAGCCGTGCCCGGGCAAGCAGGATGGGACACGGCTCCAAAAACGTATCCCTGCAGACGGATTTGGAAGGGCGTCCTGAGCATCATTCCGCTTCGAAGCGGTCGTGGACCCGGTGCCCGGTGCGGGTCCGGTAGGCCGCCCCCGCGCGCTGCCCCGGCGTCGGCGGCGTGCCGGGCTGGGCGAAGCTCGTTTCGGGGCGATAGGCCGGTCCCCAGCCGATCGCGTCGTCGCCGGCCGGGTCCTTTCCGGGAAATCCCGTGACGTAGCCGACGCCCTGGGCCGCGGCCGGCACGGCGCCGGTCCCGAGGATCAATGGGACGGCGGGCAGGAGGACGAACGCCAGGGTTCGGGTCAAGGATGTCCGCATGGGCAGGCTGCGATCGTTTCGGTGCGGCGAGCAGCACCCGGGCTCCCGTCGAACGTGCAGGCCCGCGGCCCGGTTTCCGCCCGCGCCCGCGTGCCGCGTTTATCGCGTGCGCGCGCTGCGGCAGTCTCGTGTCCTTGACCGGAGCGGACGCGGAGCACCGCCATGCAGGATTACAAGGCGGATCTGGCGGAGAAGCTCCGGGCGATGGAGGTGGCGACGGGGGAGGCCGCCGCGGCCTGCCTGCCGGGGTTGCTGGCGCGGCTGCGCCACCACGAGGCGCGGCTTTCCGGCAACCGGCTGATCGGCCCCTGGCGGCGCTGGCGCATCCGCCACCTCGCCCACGCCATCGGCGAGGCGCGCTGGCATGTCGAGCAGGGGCGGCTCGCGCGGATGGGCGGGCTTTCCGGGCGGCGTTAGAGCCGTAACCCGATCACGTTCGATCGGGTGCGGCCCCAGGTCTCCGTTCCGACGCGCGCTTTTACGCCGAACCAGCGTCCCCTTCGACGAAGATCGCTCCCGGAGGATTGCGGGAACGCCCGTCCCTCGTGCAAAGCGGGCGGTCCCTCGCGCCGCACCATCCGGAGACCAAGCCCGTGACCGCAGAGAACCCGCGCCGGCCCGACCATCCGATCGACCCGCTCTTCGTCGAGCGCCGCTCGCCGCGCGCGTTCACCGGCGAACGGGTGCCGGAAGCCGAGCTGATGCGGATGTTCGAGGCGGCGCGCTGGTCCCCGTCCTCCTACAATTCCCAGCCGTGGCGCTTCCTATACGCGCTGCGCGACGACGCGAACTGGGAGACGTTCTTCGGGCTGCTCGTGCCGGCCAACCAGAAATGGGCGGCCGGCACCGGTGCGATCGTCTACCTCGTCTCCAACGAGCGCATGAAGGCCGGCGACGATCTCAAGCCTTCCCCGAGCCATTCCCTCGATGCCGGCGCCGCCTCGCTCGCCTTCCAGCTCCAGGCGAACCGCCAGGGCTGGCACGTCCACGGCATGGGCGGATTCGACCGTGCGCGGGCGCCCACCGTCCTGAACGTGCCCGAGCACCACACCATCGAGGCGGCCTACGGGGTCGGCCGTGCGGTCGCCTACGCCGACCTCGACGCCGAGCAGCGCACCAAGGAGGCCCATAACGGCCGCCGCCCGATCACCGAGTTCGTCTTCGCCGGCGGCTTTCCCGCCGGCTGAGCGTGACCGAGGCCGGGCGCGGCCGCGGACGGCGCCCTGGAGCATCATGACGACACGGCCGATCGCCTTCGACCTCACCCGGCTCGTCACGCGCCTGCGCCATCCGAGCCCGTCGGGGATCGACCGGGTCGATCTCGCCTATGCCCGCCACGTGCTCGACGGCGCGGGCCAACGGTTCGGCCTCGTCTCGACGGCGCTCGGGCCGCGCGTCCTCGGCCGGGCCGAAGCCGCCGGAATCGTCGAGGCCGTCGCAGTCGGCTGGACCGAGGACGTGGCGGCCGGGGAGGACCCGGTCTATCGCCGGCTGGAGGCCCGGCTCGCCGGCCGGCCGGCGGAGGCCGCGGCTGGCCGGACATCCGGACGCACCGGCGTGCTCCGGCGCCGCCGCATCCAGGCCGCGGCCGTGCTCGGGGCCCTGCGCGCCGCCTCGGTCGCGGCGCTTCCCCGCGGCAGCCTCTATGTCCACACCTCGCACCTGCGCCTCGACAGGCCCGAGCGGTTCGACTGGCTCTACGCCCGCGCCGACGTGAAGCCGGTCTTCTTCGTCCACGACCTGATCCCGATCACCCATCCCGAATACGGCAGGCCGGGGGAGGCGGAGCGGCACGCGGTGCGGATGCGGACCATCGGCCGGCACGCGGCGGCGATCGTCGCGAACTCCGCCGACACCGGCGCGCGCACCCTGCGGCGGCTCGCCGCCGACGGCTTCGGCCGGCCGCCGCTCGCGGTCGGGCACCTCGGCGTCGAGGCGGCCTTCGGGCGCGCCGGGCCGCGGCTTACGCCCGAGCGGCCGACCTTCCTCGTCTGCGGCACCATCGAGCCGCGCAAGAACCACCTGCTTCTGCTCCACCTCTGGCGGGCGCTGGCCGAGCGCCACGGGCCGGCGACGCCGCGCCTCGTGCTCGTCGGGCGGCGCGGCTGGGAGGCGGAGAACATCGTCGACATGCTGGAGCGTTGCGCCGCGATCCGCGACCACGTGGTCGAGGTCTCGGGGCTCTCGACCCACGGGCTCGCGGCGCTGACGCGGAGCTGCACCGCGCTGCTGATGCCCTCCTTCGCGGAGGGCTACGGCATCCCGATCGTCGAGGCGGCGGCCTCGGGCGTGCCGGTCGTCGCCTCCGCCATCGCCGTCCACCGCGAAATCAGCGGCGGCTTCGCGCACCTTCTCGATCCGCTGGACGGGCTCGGCTGGATGCGGGCGGTCGAGGACCTGAGCCGCCCGGCCTCGCAGCTCCGGGCGGATCTGGCCGCGCGCCTCGACGGCTACGCGGCGCCGACCTGGGCGGCGCATTTCGCGGCGGTGGACGCGCTGCTCGCCGAAATCCGAACCGAAATCTGAGCGCGGCGCCGATGTTGCGCCGCGCCCGGCTGACGAATAAGGGAAAGCGTCAGTCGTTGCGGCGCGTCATGCCGCGGGCGCTGCCGGCCGGCTGCGGCCAGAGGGCGGCCACCCAGGGAACCAGCCGATGCGTGTTGTCGACCTCGACCGCGATGCGATCAAGCAGGGCCTCTCGGAGGGCTCGATGCTGGTGATCGACGTGCGCGAGCCGCACGAGTACGAGAACGGCCACATTCCCGGCGCTGTGACGCATCCGCTCTCCGCCTTCGACCCGGCGGCGGTCGCCGCGCTGATCGAGGCGGACGGACGCCGCCCGGTGTTCTCCTGCGGCTCCGGCATCCGCTCGGTGCACGCGCTGGAGGCGATGCAGACCACCGGGCTCGGCTTGGCGGAGCACTACAAGGGCGGGTTTCGCGACTGGTCCGCGGCCGGTGAAGCGATTGAATAGCGCCGACCGTGCCGGCGCGGCGGACGGTGCGATGTGCGGTGACGCACAACCCGTCGCAGGGCGGAGGCATACGGGGCCGGTCGCTGGGGAACCATCAATGTACAAGCGTCGGCTCGCAAGCCTCCTCGTGATCGCCGCCGTCGGTGCGCCGCCGGCCATCGCCCAGGCGCCGGGCGGCCCGCCGCCGAAGGTGACGGTCGCCAAGCCCGTGGTGCGCGAGATCGTCGAGAAGGACCAGTTCACCGGCCGCTTCGACCCGATCGAGTTCGTCGAGGTGCGGGCGCGGGTGACCGGCTACATCGAGAAGATCAACTTCCAGGACGGCGCCACGGTGAGGAAGGGCGACGTGCTCTTCGTCATCGACCGGCGGCCCTACAAGGCGGCGCTGGAGCAGGCGCAGGCCGCCCTGACCTCGTCGAAGGCGCGGCTGTCGTTCTCGCAGACCGACCTGGAGCGCGCCCAGACCCTGTCGAAAGGCGGCAACATCTCCGAGCAGGTCACCGACCAGCGGCGCCAGGCCTCGCAGACCGCGCAGGCCGACGTGGACAGCGCCGAGGCGGCGCTCCGCAACGCTCAGCTCAACTACGACTTCTCCGAGGTGCGCTCGCCGATCGCCGGCCGTATCAGCCGGCGCCTCGTCACCGAGGGCAACATCGTCATCACCGACCAGACGATGCTGACCACCATCGTCTCTCTCGACCCGATCTATTTCGGTTTCACCGTCGATGAGAAGTCGTTCCTGAAATACCAGAGCTCGCTCGGCATCGGCATGGGCGAGACCCAGCGCGGCAAGGGCGTGCCGATCCTGATCGCCCTGTCGAGCGAGGCGAGGCCGACCCGCAAGGGCACCCTCGACTTCGTCGACAACCGCGTCGACAACGCCACCGGCACGGTGCTGCTGCGCGCCACCGTCGACAACACGGACGGCTTCATCAAGCCGGGCCTGTTCGGCACCGTCTCGATGCCGGCGACCAAGCCGGCCCAGGGCATCCTCGTCCCGGACGAGGCGGTGGCGGCCAACCAGGACAAGCGCGTCGTCTACGTGGTCGCCGAGGATGGGACGGTCTCGGCCAAGGATGTCAAGCTCGGGCCCAAGGTCGACGGCTACCGTGTGATCCGCGAGGGTCTCAAGGGCGACGAGACGGTGGTGGTCAACGGCACGTCCCGCGTGCGTCCCGGCGCCAAGGTCACGCCGGAATCGAGCACGCTGCCCATGAGCAAGACCTGACACGGCCCTGAGATTCCGCGCGTGAACGCCGGTCCGGACCCTTCGGCCCGGCGCCATGGACGACGCAGGCCGCCGGCTCCGCGAGGGGCGCGGGCCTGAGAGGTTTGATCGATGCGTTTTGCCCACTTCTTCGTCGACCGGCCGATCTTCGCCTCGGTGACGTCGATCGTGTTCCTGATCCTGGGCTTCGTCGCCTACACGTCGCTGCCGGTCTCGCAGTACCCCGAGATCGTGCCGCCGACGGTCACCGTGCGCGCGAGCTTTCCCGGCGCCAACGCCGAGACGGTGGCCGCCACCATCGCGACGCCGATCGAGCAGGAGGTCAACGGCGTCGACAACATGCTCTACATGA
>NZ_CAXTHR010000159.1:0-9377 GCF_964244095.1 uncultured Methylobacterium sp.
TCGATGTAGTTCGGGTCGCAGACCTCGCCGCCGTTGCCGATGTTGTTCAGGATCACGCCGCCGCCGCGCGCCTTCATCCGCGGGTAGACCAGGCGCATCATGTCGGCGTAGCCGAAGCCCTTGAGCGCCCAGCCCTCGCGCCATTGCCGCGGGCCGATGTCGAACAGCGGGCCGCTGGGGATCACGCCGGCGTTGTTGACGAGCACATCGACGTCGCCGGCCTCCTCCACGATGCGCTCGCAGGCACCGTCCAGCGTCATGTCGACGGCCGTCACGCCAACGGCGACGCCGTGCGTGCCGGTGATCGCGCGCTGGAGCGCGTCGAGCCTGTCGCCCGAGCGCGCCGTGAGGTGCAGGGCGCAGCCCTCCTCGGCGAAGGCGTGCGCCAGGCCCTCGCCGATGCCCTGCGAGGCGCCCGTGATGAGGATCTTCTTGCCGCTCAGTCTCAGGTCCATGGTGGCCGGCCTCCGATGCCGTCGCGGATCGCGGTTCGATCTTTAGAAGAGCGTCGTCGGCGCGTTCGTCCCGCGCGCCCGCTCGACCATCGCGGGCAGCAGGTCGACGAACTCCTCGACCCAGGCCCGCGGCACGCTCACCGATACCTTGACGAAGCGGTCGCCGAAGGTGGGCGTGTGGTACGCGCCCTGCCGGATCATGATGTCGTGCTCGGCATAGGCCGCCACGAGCGCCTCGGGGCGGATGCCGAGCGCGTCGCACTCGATCACGACGAAGTTGCCGTTGGACGGGTAGACCGGCATCGCGAGGCCGGGGATGGCGTCGACCGCCGCCTTCACCAGCGCCTGGTTGCCGCGCTGCTCGGCCAGGACGCCGGGGAACCACTCGTCCTTGACGGCCAGCCCCGCCAGGGCCGCACGCTGGGCCAGCAGGCTGGAGCCGAGGTTGTTGGGCGGCGCGGCGGCCAGGCGCTCCACCATGTCGGGATGGGCCACCATCGCGCCGACGCGCAGGCCGGCGAGGCCGAGCCACTTCGAGAAGCTGTAGACCGTCAGCGTCCGCTCCGGGTCTAGCGCGGCCGCGAGGTGGTGCTCGTAGGCGAAGTGGCGGTACGTGCAGTCGTGGATCAGGTAGGCGCCCGCCTCGCGGACGATCGCGACGATGGCGCCGATCTCGTCGGCGGTGCAAACGGAGCCGAGCGGGTTGTTCGGGTCCACGAGGTAGACGAGCTTGGTCTTCGGACCGACCGCCTCGGCCAGCCGCGCCGGGTCGAGGCGGTAGCCGTGCTCGGGCCCGTAGATCGGGATCTGCCGGACGGTCGCGCCGACCGCGCGCGCGAACGCCATCGGCCAGTTCCAGGTCGGGTCGGTGGTCACGAACTCGTCGCCGGGGCGGAGCAGGGTGTGGCAGGCGTGGTACAGCGACGCCACGGCCCCGTCCGACACCAGTGCGGCCTGCCCGGGAAGTCCGAGGTCGGCGACGATCCCCGCCCTCAGCGCCTCCAGGCCGGCCGGCGGCGCGTAGACGTGGAACGCCTCGTCCCGGGCACACCGCACCATCGCCTCCACCACCGCCGGGTGGGGCTTGCAGTGGTTGGTGTTCTGCCCGAGCCATTTCAGGTCAGGCGTGTTCACGAGCCTGTCGAAATGCGCGTTGCGGGCCTCGAACGCTCTCATGGTCGTGTCCCTATCGTTCCTCCGGCCCCTGCAACGCGGATGCCGAGCAGGTACCGACCTCGTCGAATGTTTGTATGCAGGATCGCACAGATTGCATATGCAGCGATCGTGACCTGGCGCGTGGCGGCTGCCGGGTGTCGTCCGCCGATTGGGCGCCCGCAAGCGCGGCCGGGGCCGCGCGTCACGCCTGGCCCGAACGCTTGAGCGCCACGTCCGCCAGCGCCGCCCAATCCTTCTCGCCGTCGCCGGCCGCCGCGGCGGTGAGGAACGCGTCGCGCAGGACGCTCGCGAAGGGGAGCGGGACGTTCGCGTCGTGGCCGGCCTCCAGCGCCAGCCGGATGTCCTTGAGCCCGAGCGTCATCTTGAAGCCGGCCGGCTCGTAGCGCCGCTCCCGGATGAGGGCCGCGTATCCGCGGTACACCGGGCTCGGGAACAGCGCCTCGAGGTAGATGTCGAGCATGGTGCCGCGGTCGAGGCCGTGGGCGGTGCCGAGCGAGGTCGCTTCCGCCATGGCTTCGATGGCGGAGGCGATCATCAGGTTGCCGCCGATCTTGACGAGGTTGGCCTGGAACGGCTCCGGTCCCACCGGCCACGTCTTCTTCCCGATCGCCGCCAGCAGGGGATCGATCCTCGCCAAGGCGGCGTCCGCTCCCGCCACCACGAGGTTGAGCTGGCCGGAGGCGGCGGCGTCGGGCCGGCCGAAGACCGGGGCGGCGACGTAGTCGATGCCGACGGCCGCGTGGCGCTCCGTCATCTCCCGGGCGAACGCCACTGAGATCGTGGAACAGTTCACGTGCACCAGGGGCTTGCCCGCCGCCGCGAGCCAGCCGCCGTCGAGCAGCACGCTGCGGATGGCGTCGTCGTGGGCCAGCATGCTGAACACCACGTCGCCCTGCGCGGCGCCCGCGGCGTCGGCGGCCGGCGTCGCCCCTTCGGCGGCAAGCGCCTCGACGGGTTCGCGCTCGCGGTTCCAGACCGTCAGCGCGTGGCCTGCGCGCAGCAGGTTCCTGGCCATGCCGGCGCCCATGGCGCCGAGCCCGATGAATCCGACGTCCATGCGATCGTTCCTCTCCAGTTTCAGGGCCGGGCGTTCGTAAAAAGTCTCATGGGTCGTGACCCGCAAGGTCCGGCGGACCATCGCCGACCCGCGGTCGCGGCGGCCTCATCAGCCGTACCGCTTGCCGCCGGCGAACCAGTCGTCGAACGTGTCCGCGGTGCTCATGACGACGTTGCGCTTGTGCTGGTAGCTCTTCAGCGCGTCCCAGCCGTTCTCCACGCCGTAGCCGCTGTCGCCGTAGCCACCCCAGATCGACCGCGGGTCGTTCTTGTGGTGGTCGTTGACCCACACCATCCCGGCCCGGACCCGCGCCGACACCCGGTGGGCGCGGGCGACGTCCCGCGTCCACACCGAGGCGCCCAGCGCATAGGGCGTGTCGTTGGCCAGTTCGAGGGCGTGCGCCTCGTCCCGGAACGGCGTCACCGTCACGACGGGGCCGAACACCTCCTCGCGGAACAGCGAGGCCGACGGGGGCACGTCGGCGAAGATGGTGGGCTCGACGAAGTGCCCGTCGCGCAGGGCGCCCGGCAGGTCCGGCCGGCCCCCGCCCGTGACGAGCCGCGCGCCCTCCCGCTGCGCGAGCGCGACGTGCGCGAGGCAGCGATCCCGCGCCGCGGACGTGATCACCGGCCCCATGTCGGTGGCGGGGTCGGCGGGGTCGCCGACGCGCAGGGCCTCCGTCCGCGCCTTGAAGGCGGCGACGAAGGGCTCGTAGATCGCCTCGGCGACGAGGAAGCGGCTCGCCGAGACGCAGGTTTGGCCGGCCGCCACGAAGGCGGCGAACGCCGCGCCGGCCGCCGCCTGGTCGATGCAGGTGTCGGCGAAGACGATCACCGGCGTCTTGCCACCGAGTTCCAGCGTGCACGGAACCAGCCGCGCGGCGGCCGCTGCCGCCACCCTGCGCCCGGTGGCGGTCCCGCCGGTGAGGTCGATGCGGCGCACGCCGCCGGCGTCGCAGAGCAGGGCTCCGGTCGAGCCGTCCCCGGTGACGACGTTGACGATTCCGTCGGGCAGGCCCGCCTCGCGGCACCACTCCGCGAAGAGCAGGGCCGTGGCGGGGGCGAGTTCGGACGGCTTGACCACGACCGCGTTGCCGGCCGCGAGCGCGGCGGCGAGCTTCTTCACGAGGATGAGGATCGGGTGGTTCCACGGCGTCAGGAGCGCGCAGACGCCGTAGGGCTCGTAGGACGTCGACGAGACGAAGCCGCCGCGCAGCCGGTTCGACTCGGCCTCCAGGCCCGCCGCGATGCCGCCGAAGTATTCGAGCCATTCGGGGATGCGCGCCATCTGGGCCCGCATCTCCCGGATCGGCCTGCCGGTGATGGCCGACTCGACGCTGGCCAGTTCCCCCATGCGGCTCCTCGCCAGGTCGGCCACGGCGCGCAGGTGCCGGCCGCGGTCGAGCGCGTCGAGCGCCGCCCAAGGGCCCGACGCCGCCTCGGCCGCCGCCACGGCCGCCGCCACGTCGGCGGCGTCCGCGAGCGGCACGCTGCCGAAATGCGCGCCGGTGGCAGGGCTCCCGACCGGGATGGACAGGGTCCCGGATGCTGCCCGGAAGCGGCCGCCGTAGTGGATGTGACGTCCGTCCAGGGTCGATGCGGGCTCGATCAGCGTGGTCATGGTTGGTGGTCCCGTCGTTCGTCGCGGCTCCGCCGCGGGTCCCCGGCCGGCGCCCGGCGTGGTCTCGCCGAAGGCCGGGCCGCCCTGCTCGGGAGCCCTGGGTCATCGCGGGGGGGAAGTGCTGCGATGAAGTCCGTGATGTCGTCGCCGAGGAGCGCCACATGCTCGCTGGCCGCCTGGAAGGCCGCCTCGGCGTTCCCCGCCTCGATGGCCTGGATGATGCGCTCGTGCTCGCCGATGGTCGCCGCCATCCGGCCGGGCTGCACCGTGACGTGCTTCCGGTAGGCCGCGACCCGCTTGCGCAGAGCCCGCGTCTGTGCCGCGATGAAGCTCGTGTGCGACGCGTCGTAGAGGCGTTCGTGGAACTCCTGGTTCACGGCGTAGAAGGCGTCCGCGGACCCGTCGCCCAGCGCCTCGACCAAGCGCGCATGCACCGCCCGCAGCGCCGCCTTTTCCTCCCGCGTGGCCCGCCGCGCCGCCGTCCTGGCGCAGAGGCCCTCGAACGCCGCCATGGTCTCGAACATTTCGAGGATGGTGGGGATCGAGACCGCCGCCACGATCACGCCCTGGCGGGGCCGGGTCTCCAGCAGGCCCGTCGCCACCAGGGCCTTCAGGGCCTCCCGCACCGGCGTGCGCGACACCTGGAAGCGCGCCGCGAGCTCGGCCTCGTCCATCCGCGCCCCGGGGGGGAGCGCGCCGCCGACGATGAGGTCCTCCAACGCCGTCCGGAGGTCCTCCGACAAGGTGCGGCCGCGCGCTCCTGCGACCCCGTCGTTCCTGTTTGCCGTGTCCGGAGCCATCGTCCGCCCATCCTTTGCTGCGCGCCCCCGATCGCCGACCGTCGCCCGGATGCGGCGCTCGAGCGACGCCGGCACGTGGCCCCGTCTACAGGTAATGCGTTCCGTGCATCCGCGCCGGGCCGGCCCGGCCGTTCCGGCGACCGTGGTCCGGTAGGCCGCCGTCACCACCACACCAGCCTCCGATCGACGGCCACGAGGATGCCGTAGAGCACGAGGCTGCTGGCGGACGCGGCCAGCACGGCGGCCCAGACCGTCACCGCGTCCACCTGGGCGGTGGCTTGGTAGATGATCTGCCCGACGCCCGCGTAGGCGCCCAGCATCTCGGTCACGATCACGACGATGGTGCCGCGGGCGAGGCCGACCCTCAGTCCCGTGACGAGGGACGGCATCGCCGCGGGGAGGCGCAGGCGCCAGAGGACGCCGAAGCGGCCCGCGCCGAAGCTGCGCAGGAGCGAGACGGCGGCCTCCTCCGGCCTCCGCAGCCCCGCGAGCGTGCTCACGAGCACGGGGAAGCTGACGGCGAGCGCCGCCATGGCGACCTTGGACGCCATGCCGATCCCGAACCAGATCAGGGCGAGGGGTACGAAGGCGACGGACGGCACCGCATTGATGGCAACGATCATGGGCATCGCGGCCGCCCCGAGCGCCGGCAGGAGCACGAAGGCCACGGCCAGCGCCAGGCCGACCGCGGCTCCGATCCCGAAGCCCGCGACGGTCTCCGTCATGGTGGTGAGGAGGCCCCAGGCCAGGGTCGTCCCGCCGTCGGCCGCTCCCGCGGCGATCGCCGAGGGGGAGGGGAGCAGGTAGGTCGGGACGCCGAGGAGGTCGGTCGCGCCCTGCCACGCGATCGTCAGGATCGCGACAGAGGCGACCACCGGCAGCCAGCGTGCTGCGATGCGCCTCATTCCGGCCTCCACCACACGAAGCGCCGCTCCGCGGCGGCGAGCAGGCCGTAGAGCACGGAGCCCAGGACGCCGGTGACGATCACCAGCACCCACATGCGCGGCACCTGTTCGAAGTAGAGTGCCTGCAGAAGCATGACGCCGAGGCCGACCGTGTCGCCGAACCACTCGCCGACGATGGCGCCGGCGAGGCTGAGCGACACCCCGAGCTTCAGCCCCGTCACGATGCCCGGAAGGGCCGTGGGCAGCGCCAGCATGAGGAAGAGCTGGCGCTTGGTGGCGCCGAAGCTCCGCATCAGCGCGACCCGCTGCGGGTCCTGGGCCTGAAGTCCCCGCAGGGTGCTCACCGCCACGGGGAAGAACGTGAGGAAGAACGCGATGGCCACCTTGGCAAGCAGCGTGTTGCCGAACCAGATCACCACGATCGCGCCGAACGCGATGACGGGGACGGTTTGCAGCGCGACGAAGATCGGCAGGACGGCCAGTTCGAGGACGCGCAGGCCGGCGAAGGCGAAGCCGCACAGGAGGCCGAAGGCCGAGCCGGACAGGAAGCCCAGCACCGTCTCCGCCAGCGTGCGTGCGAAGCCCGCGGCGAGGGCCGGCCCGACGGACCAGCCGTCCGCGACCACCACCGGTAGGGCCGGCAGGTACCGCGCCTTGATCGAGAAGAGGGGGACGGCGGCAAGCCACGCGAGCGCGACCCACGCGGGCGCGGCCCAGGGGGAGGCGAGCATCCGCGTCGTCCTCATGGCTGCATCGCCGCGAAGCTCTTCATGCTCTCCTCCTCGATCTGCGCCAGCAGGTGGCGCTTGATCGCTGCGAAGGCGGGCGTGGTGGCGAGCGACGGATCGCGGGGACGGGGCAGGTCCACCGTCTGCGCGCACTTCACGCGTCCGGGGCGGGCCGTCATCACCAGCACACGGTCCCCGAGGAAGATCGCCTCGTCGATGTCGTGCGTGATGAACAGGACCGTCCGACGGTGCCGCGCCCAGATGTCGAGGAGCCACCGCTGCATCATCGTCCGCGTGAGGGCGTCCAGGGCGCCGAACGGTTCGTCGAGGAGGATGAGGTCGCGCTCGAACAGGAACGTGCGCATCAGGGCGACGCGCTGGCGCATGCCCCCGGAGAGCTGGTGCGGGTACTTGGCCTCGAACCCGGCCAGCCCGAATTCGGGAAAGAGCGCCTCCGCCCGGCGGCGGGCCTCCCGGCGGCTCACGCCATCGACCTCGAGCGCCAGGGTCGCGTTGTCGAGCACGGTGCGCCAGGGGAACAGCAGGTCGCGCTGCGGCATGAAGGAGACCTTGCCGAGCAGGCACCCGTCGCGTTGCGGCTTCCCGTCGAACAGGATCGATCCGTCGGGATCGGGGGGCAGGAGCCCGGCGATCATGTTGAAAAGGGTCGACTTGCCGCAGCCCGAGGGGCCGATCAGCGTGACGAACTCGCCGAGCTGGATCGCGAGGTCCAACTGCCTGACGGCGACCGTCTGCTGCGCCCCCGCCCCGAACCGCTTCCAGACGTTGACCAGTTGCAGCAGGGGCTGGCGCGACGGCGGCGCGCAGCCCGCGCCGTCGGCGGACGCGGTCGTGGCGGACCAGCCTGCAGGGGACTGGATGCTCATGCTCAGAGCTTCTTGTTCGCGTCGGGGACCTTGTCCCAGAAGCTGGCGTCGAACGCCGGCTTCAGGTCCACCGGGGCCTTCAGCGCCTTGTAGGCCAGGAGCTGGTCCGCGACGGACTTGACCACGCCCATGTCGACGTAGCCCAGGCCCCTGGTCTTCCCCGAATGGGCCAGCATCAGATTCTCGATCGCGTCGAGCATGAGTTCCTGGTGCTTGCGGTCGAGGCCGCTGCCCGCCGCCATGACGATGTCCACGGCTTCGGCCTTGTGCTCGAACGCGTATTTCCAGCCCTTCAGCGTGGCGTCGAGGAAGCCCTGCACCTCGCCGGGCTTCTCCCTGATCACCTTCTCAGACGTCACGATGGCGTCCATCTGGGTCGCGACGCCGAAGTCGTCGGCCTTGAACACCTTGAGACCGGTCACGCCCTGCTCGCGCAGCGTGTTCAGCTCGTTGTAGAGGGTGACGGTGGCGACATCGTACTGCCTGTCGATGAAGGGCTGCATCGAGAACGGCTGCGCGACGACCTTCATGTCGCCCGGCTTCAGCCCCTCGTGGGCGAGCACCGTGTACAGCGTGTACTGCGAGCCGGTGAACCAGGCTGCGACCGTCTTCCCCTTGAAGTCCTTGACGGCGTCGATGCCGGAGCCCGAATGGGCGACGAAGGCGTAAGCGGAGGCCTGCTGGGACATGCCGATGCAGACCAGGGGCAGGTTCTTCTCGCGGGCGTAGAGCATGCTGTCGATCGCGCCCGCGATGCCGAACGTGTCCGCCCCCGAGGCGACCAGGGGCTCGACGCCGATGTTCGGTCCGCCGGGGTTGATCGTCATGTCGAGCCCGGCCTCCTTGTAGAAGCCCTTCGCCTTGGCGACGTAGACGCCGGCAAACTGTGCCTGGGCGACCCATCTCAGGCGAACCGAGGCGGCCGTGGCGACGCTGCCGTACATGACCGTCCCGGCCAACGCGGCCCATGCCAGACCTTTGGTGAGCAGCGTCATCTGAGCGCCTTCCCAGTTTGTATGCCAAATCTGCCAATCAAAATACATGCCAGGAACGACGACGCGTCGTCTCTCCCCGGTCGGCGCGCCGACGACCCGTCAGTCCATCGCGTTTCGGATGAGTTCCCTTGCTCGATCCCCGAGCGACGTCGCGACTTGGCATCGCATTCAGCAGAGGAGGTAGGCCGCTGCCGGGCAGCCTTGCGCCAGCAGCCGTGGTCGCGGAGAAAGTGCACCGTGCAACAGGCAGGCGTCAATATGCAAGAATGTCGTTTTTGGATACCGAAGACCGTTTACTGGCCCGCTCATCCTCGGGGGCGGGTTCAGAATCGGCACGCCATGGCGGCTCCCTGATCACGCGGCGCGGACCAAGCGGGCAGCAAGGTCGTCGGGCCGAGCGGGCCAGACGAGCATGGCCGTGGGTCGGCGGAGGGTCCGCGAGCCGGCACTGTGCGACGGCGTGTGGAGGACCGAACGGTCCCACGTGTCGGGCGACACGGTAAGCCTATCCGGTCGCGACATCAGGAGCCCATGGCATGACTCACCCCGACGCCACCCTCACCCCCTTAAAATGCCTTCCCCGAATCCCCTGGCGCGGGACGGGATCAGGCTGGACAGGCCGAAAGGCACTGATTATACCCCCGCTCCAGCCGAGGCCGCCACGCGGTCCGGTCAGCGCCCAGGTAGCTCAGTTGGTAGAGCATGCGACTGAAAATCGCAGTGTCGGCGGTTCGACTCCGTCCCTGGGCACCAT
>NZ_CAXTHR010000160.1:0-9308 GCF_964244095.1 uncultured Methylobacterium sp.
CTGGCCGACTTCGTCAATTTCGGCTGCGCGCCGGCGCTGATCCTCTACGGCTTCGCGCTGTTCCACCTGCGCTCGGTCGGCTGGATCGTGGCGTTGATCTTCGCCATCGCCATGGCGCTGCGACTCGCCCGCTTCAACGCGATGCTCGACGATCCCAACCGCCCGGAATGGAAGAAGGACTTCTTTGTCGGCATGCCGGCGCCGGCCGGCGCGCTCACCGGACTGCTGCCGCTCTACCTGCACTTCCTGGGCTTTCGCTTCGAGCCCTGGGCGGCGCCGGCGATCCTCGTCTACGTGCTGTGCATCGCGCTTATGGTGGTCTCCACGGTGCCGACCTTCTCGGGCAAGACCATGGGCAAGCGCGTGCCGCGCGCCTGGGTGCTGCCGATCTTCCTCGTGGGCGTGGCCGCCTTCGGCCTGCTGATCAGCTTCCCGTTCGAATCGCTGGTCGTCATCAGCATCGCCTACATCGCCGCGATCCCCGTGGGCGCGGCGCAGTACCGCCGCCGGGCAAAGCTGGACGCGCCCGCGCGCAACGACGCGCCCGAGGACCCGGCCGCCGCGACCTGATCCCGTGGCGGGCGGGGCGCTTCAGCCCGGCGGGGAGGTGTCGTCGGGGTTGACGCCGAAGGCGTCGAGGATGCGGTCGAGCGCGTGCCCGACGGCGCCGGTGCCTTCCTCGTGGGTCTTGAGCCGGGTCTCCAGCCGCTGCAACTGCGGTGCGAACGCATCGGGCACGGGGTCGTCGCCGAGGAAGCGCGGCTTCTCCGCCCCCACCGTCAGGACCGCGCGCAACTGCTGGCCGAGATGGTCGCGGACCGGTTCCGACAGGCCCGCCTTGGTGTCGATCGCGTCGTCGCTCATCGCCGTTCTCCCCGCGCCTGCATCGCGTCAACGGTTCATCGGTGCAAGCGTTGCGCCTCCGATCCGGAGGAGAGGACAGGCCCGACGCGAAGGCCCCCGGAACGGACGCCGCCGCGAAGGATGCCCTCAGGCGTCCTTCGGCATCGCCGACTGGATGAACCGGTCGGAGCCGAGGTCCTCCTCGTCGTAGCCGAGCAGTTCCGCGAGCCGTCCGCGGGCGCGGCTGACGCGGCTCTTCACGGTGCCGACCTTGCAGCCCATGATCGTGGCCGCCTCCTCGTAGGACACGCCCTCGGCGCCGACGAGGACCAGCGCCTCGCGCTGGTCGGGCGGGAGCTTGGCCAGCGCCGACTGGAGGTCCTCCACGTCGAGCCGGTCGCCCTGGTGCGGGGCGGTGGCGAGCCGCGCGGCGTAGGACCCGTCCTGATCCTCGACCTCGCGCACGCGCTTGCGGTGGTCCGAGTAGAAGATGTTGCGCAGGATCGTGAACAGCCACGCGTTGAGGTTGGTGCCCGGCTGGAAGCGGGCGCGGTGCTGCCAGCCCTTCAGGAGCGTATCCTGCACGAGGTCGTCGGAGCGGGCCGGGTTCGAGGTGAGCGACAGGGCGAAGGCGCGCAAGCTCGGCACCGCCGCGAGCAGGCCGTTGCGGAATTCCGGCTCGATCGCCTCGCCGCGGGCGCGCAAGGCCGCTTCGAGCTTCCCGATCAGCTCGGCGAACCGGCCCGGCAGCTCGGCCTGCCCCAGGGTGTCGTAGGCGCTGCGCAGGTGGTCGCCGAGATGCGAGCGGATGGTGTGCGACAGGTTCGGGCGCGCATCCGCGCTCCCGTCCCCGGGCTGGCTCGGAAGGGTCTCGGTCACGTCGCGGGTCATGGCTGGTCGCACTCTACGGCTCTGCGGGTTCGCGGAGGGTCCAGGCCCGCGCGGCGGAATGCGGACGCGGTCCGTGCCATTCCTGTTTGAGACGTCTGTAGCGCATCACGGCGACGCTTGCATCCTCGCGGGCGCCGCCGCGCGCCCGGCGGGGCGCGGCCTCAACAGGCCGGCGGTTCGAGCGGGACGGCCGCGCTGGCCGGGTTGCCGGGCTTCAGCAGGCGGATCGCGCCGTCGCGCAGGGTCAGGACGGCGCCGCGGTCGAGATCGGTCCAGCTTTCGTCGCGGGTCAGCGCCTGGGTGGCGACGACGGAGACCACGTCCCGGTCCGTGGTCTCCGTCGCGAAGTCGACGCGCCAGTCCTCGTCGATCAGCGTCGCGGTGCCGAAGGGCGCGCGGCGGGTGAGGTAGCAGAGCCGCTTGCCGCAATGGGCATAGAGCGTGCGGCTGTCGGAGAGCAGCATGTTGAAGACGCCGCGCCCGTGCAGATCGGCCGCGAGGTCCGCCACCGCCCGGTCGAGGAGCGCCGGCTTCGGCAGGGTGCGGAAGCGGGCCTGCAGCCGTCCCATCATCCAGCAGAAGGCGTGCTCGCTGTCGGTCGAGCCGATCGGCGCGAAACCGCCGAGCGGCAGCTTCTTAACGCCCTTGAGCTGGCCGTTATGCGCGAAGGTCCAGCGCCTGCCCCAGAGCTCGCGCGAGAACGGATGGGTGTTCTCGAGGCTGACGCGGCCGCGATTGGCCTTGCGCACGTGGGCGATCACGATCCGGCTCTTGATCGGGTAGTTGCGCAGCAGCTTGGCCAGTTCGGATCGTGCGCTCGGCTCCGGATCGTGGAAGCTGCGGCAACCGTGGTTCTCGTAGAAGCTGATGCCCCAACCGTCGGCGTGCGGACCGGTCTCGCCGCCGCGCCGCGCCAGGGCCGCGAACGAGAACCGGATGTCGGTGGGCACGTTCGCGCTCATGCCGAGCAGTTCGCACATGGGTCCTGGATGCTTCCGTCGGTCTTCGCGGCCGATCGGCCGAGGGCGTTCGCGGAGCGTCCGATGTAGAAGCCTTGCCGGCGCCGGACAACCGTGGGCTTCGGCACGACCGGCCCGCACGGCTTCCGCGCGGTGGGACGGCAGGAAGCCGACGTCGAGGAGATGCCGCGTCACGACCGGCGCCACCGCCGGCAACGCGATCCGTTCGGGCGGGCTGACGACCGCGGCTGTCAAGGCCGTCTGCAGGTCGCCGCCGCCGCAGGAGCGACGATCGGGACGAGGCTCGATCAGCGCATCAGGATCGCTGCTCGTCATCCGGCCGTGGCCTTCGCAGCCCGGCTTGGCTCCGCCGGGTCTGGCCTGCCCGCGCCGCGCCTTGCGGTCTGTCGCGGGCGGCTTCGGGGAGGTGTGCGGTATCCTCGAAGCACGCTTCAATCACGGCACCAGACCGATCAGATCTTCGCGGCTCAGCCGCTCAGGATCGCTTCGGCCCCTTCCACGAGGGGATCGGCGAAATCCGCTCTGCGCAAGGGCGTGGGTACTTACCCGAACCAGGACGTCCATGGGAGAACGGCTATCGCGCGTCGCGATCCGGGCCTCAGAAGAGGTCGACGCCGTCGAGGTCGCTGCCGTCCCCGGCCGGAACCTCGGCGATGGGCGAACCGGGGTTCAGAATCCGGTTCGTCAGGCGGGTGCGGACCTCGTACAGGGTGCAGCCCGCGATCATGCGCTCGACCCAGGCACGGTCGAGGGCGTCCGCGTCCGCTTCGGCACCGATCCGCGCCGCCCCGACCTCTCCCGCTTCGAGCGCCGCCGCGAGCGCGCGCAACGCGCCGCCGACATTGCCGAGGCGCTGCTTGGCGAGATCCTGGAACTGCATCCCGACCACGGCCGCCGACACCTCGGTGGTGATCGCCTGCGTCGTCTCGGCGGTCTGCTGCAGCACCGCGGCAAAGCGCGCGTTCTGCTCCACGAGGGTCTGCATCACCGTGCCGACGCGGGCCTTGGCGGTGAGGCTCTCGTCCGACATGTCGACGGCGGCGATGTCCTTCAGCATGGCGTGACTGCTGCGCAGGCCGCTCGAGATCGAGCCGATCTGCCCGCGGATGATGCCCGCGAGGGTGTCGATCGACTTGGCGAGCTCGCGCACCTCGTTGGCCACCACCGCGAAGGCGCGTCCCGCATCGCCCGCCCGCGCCGCCTCGATCTTGGCGTTCAGGGCGAGCAGGTTGGTCTGCCGGTTGATCTTGTCGACGGCCGCGATGCTCGCCTCGACGGACGTCAGCTCGCCGAGCACCCCGTCCAGGGAGCCCAGCATCGCGCCGCCGCGCGAGGACAGCACGGTGATCTTGTCGATCAGCCGGGCGAGGGTGTCGCCGAGCCCCGAGGCGACCTGCGAGAGCGGGCGGTCCTCGCCGTTGATCCGCACGGACTGGATCGACGTGACGAGATCCTGCACGGTCGCGGCCTGGTCCCGCGTCGTCGCCGCGATGGTCTGGAAGCGGGCGGACAGGCTGTCGACGTTCGTTTCGACATGCTCGGAGACGATGCCGATCTCACCGATCAGGGCGTCGAGCGCGCGCCGCTGCAGCGTCGAGAGCCCGAGCCAGTCCTGCAACAGATCGATCGCGCGCGCGCCGTTTGCGATCGAACCGTGCGGGTCCGCCTGTGCCGTCGCCTGCATCGCCATGATCGGGCTTTCCCTGGGAGCCGCCGGACTCCCGTCGTCCGGCTTGACGCGCTGCGGCGATCGCACAGCCAGCGTCGACTGGTGGGAAACCGGTATTCCTCACGTGCTTAAAGAAGCGTTATCGAAACGCGCTGCGACCGACGGCATGACCAAGAGGGCATTTGCGTCGATCATCTGTAACCATGAAAACAGCCATCTTTAACCTCCGGTTTACAGCGATCGTGGCCAATGGACTGGCCAGCGCCCACGGTCCGGCTCGCGCATCGGGAAAGCCAGTGAAGAGCGTCATGTCGAATCCGTACTCTCTTCGCCTGTCGGGCGATTGCGGCCTGCGGGCGATCCACGCCCTGCGCGACGAGCTGGCCGTCGCGCTCGCCGCATCGAGCGCCGTCGAGATCGACTGCGCGCAGGCCGAACGCATCGATCTGTCCTTCGTGCAACTCGTCGTGTCGGCGGCCAGGACCGCCCGCGGCGCGGACAAGCGCGTCGCGGTGACGAACCTCTCCGAGGCCGCGCAGGCGGCCTTCGCCCGTGCGGGCCTGTCCCCGCTCACCCTCGCCTCCGCAACCTGACCGTCAACGTTGGATCGCCCCATGGCCATCGTGCTCGCAGTCGACGACTCCCCCAGCATCCGCCAGATGGTCAAGGTCGTGCTCGGCCCGGCCGGGCACACGGTGATCGAGGCCGGCGACGGCGCCGAAGGCTTGGTCAAGGCCAAGGCCAACCCCGTCGACATCGTCATCACCGACCTGAACATGCCGGTGATGGACGGCCTCGAGATGATCCGGAACCTGCGCGGGCTGCCGTCGCTGACGGGCGTGCCGATCGTCTTCCTGAGCACCGAATCCGACGACGGCGTGAAGCAGAAGGCCAAGGCGGCCGGTGCGACGGGCTGGATCACGAAGCCGTTCAAGCCTGAGCAGCTCCTGGCCGTCGTGTCCAAGCTGGTGCGGGCGTGACCGGTCCGGCCCCGTCTTGCGGCCGCGGCACGCACCGCTCCCGCCGCGAGGACGGCACGGCCGCCTGACCGTCGGCGCTCGCCTGCCCGGAGTCCCGGGTCTGCGAGCCTGGGGGCGCCTCATCGTGGAGCCGGGACATGAAGGCGCTGCTGGTCGATGACAGTCCGTCGAGCCTGATGAAGCTCAAGCGGCTCGTCGAGGCCGCGAGCGATCTCGCCTGCTGCTGCCATTCGGACCCGATGGAGGCGCTGGCCACAGCCCGCGACGAGCATTTCGACATCGCCATCGTCGACTACGCGATGCCGGGCATGGACGGGATCGAGCTCACGCGCCGCCTGCGCGCGATGCCCGAATACGCCCCGATCCCGATCGTGATGGTGACGTCGAGCGTGAGCGAGACGGTGCGGATGCAGGCGCTCGAAGCGGGCGCGACCGACTTCCTCCCGAAATCGCCGGATACCGCCGAGGTCACGCTCCGCATCCGCAACATGATCAATCTCTCGCTCACCCTGCGCAGGCTCAACGACCAGAAAGCCTGGCTCGCGCGCGAGGTGGAGGCTGCGACGCGCACGCTGCTCGAGCGCGAGGAGGAGATGATCTTCCGCCTGTCGCTCGCGGTCGAATACCGGGACAACGACACCGGCGGCCACACGCTCCGGGTCGCGCGCTACAGCCGTCTCATCGCCGAGAAACTCGGTCTTCCCGCCGCCGCCTGCCGGTCGATCTACCTCGCCGCGCCGCTCCACGACGTCGGCAAGGTGGCGATCCCGGATGCGATCCTGCTTAAGCCCGGACGCCTCGACGCGGCCGAGTTCGCGGTGATCGAGGGTCACGCGGCGATCGGCGAGCGAATCCTCGGCGGCAGCGCCTGCGACCTGATCCAGCTCGCCGCGGAGATCGCCGGCGCCCATCACGAGCGTTGGGACGGCAAGGGCTATCCCAACCGGCTCGCCGGCCGCCTGATCCCCCTCGCCGCGCGGATCGTCGCGGTCGCCGACGTGTTCGACGCGCTCACCAGCGACCGTCCCTACAAGACTGCGATGACCGCCAAGGACGGGTTCGCCTACATCGAACGTGAGCGGGGACGGCATTTCGATCCCGCCTGCGCCGACGCATTCCTTGCCGTGCGGGCCGCGATCCTCGCGGTGATGCGCGAGGAGCCCCGGCGATACGGCGCTTCTCCGGTCGTGCCGCCCGTGCCACGGCACGCCGCGCGCAGCGATCTCGCGCGATCGTCGTACCTCGCCGACCGGCACGCCAGCGCCTGAGACCAAGCCTCGAGGCGATGACCCATCGCGGCTTGGGCCCCGTGGCTGCGGGGCGGTCGTCTGCCGGACCTCATAGGTCATGACTGTGTGACCCGAGGCTCCCACGGCGATCCGTGCTGCGATCCGCAGGCGGTGCTCCTCTCGGACGGTCCGGTCGAACGAAGCACGGATCGCCGTGGGGAGCCTCGGTATGGGACCGGCGCCCCGTCGCGGGCCCTGGCGCCGACGCGCCGGCAATTCCGGTCCCATCCGAGCGGCCAGGCGATGCCGTGGAGGTCCGACGCTCCCCGGCCGCATCGGCCGGTTCGATGCGCGCGAAACCCCGGACCACGGCCGCGCCTCCCTCTCGGCTGCCTCGGACGAGGCCGGACTCCGTCGCCGGACCCGCCTCCGCTCGTGCCCCGATCGGATGATCCTGTGATGCAGTCATCAATGGATCGCAGAAGAACATGACAGTATAAATTGCTCATCCTTCCCGGTTGCGCGGAAATTTAACAGGAACGATGGCTGTTAATCCAAAATTATCTAGCTTTATATCACGCTGTAAGGAGCGGAATGCAGATCGCGCATCTCGACGACGAGAGCAAGGAACCACAACGTGATCCGTCGTCGAAGCCTCCGCAGTCCTCCCGGCGCCATGTCCCCGGATGGAGACACGGCATGTGGCCCGCGTGAAGCAGGCCGGGGACATGCACCCGTAAACTCCTTCAAGCCCGAGCAGCGTCTCGCCGTCGTCTCAAAGCTGGTGCGGACATGAACAACGTCGATCCAACTGAAATCTTCCGTACGGAAGCCGCCGAACTTCTCGACCGTCTCGAAGTCACCCTGCTCGACCTCGGCGACAAGCCGGAGGACCGCGCGCTGATCGATACGGCCTTCCGGGCGCTGCACACCATCAAGGGCTCGGGCGCCATGTTCGGCTTCGAGCAGGTGGCCGAGTTCACCCACGATTTCGAGACCGCCTTCGAGCTCGTCCGCCAGGGCAAGGTCCCGGCGAGCCTCGACCTCGTGAACGTGTCGCTCTCGGCCAAGGACCACATCCGCGCGCTGATCGAGCAGCCGGAGGCGACGGACCCGATCATCGGGCAGGCGATCCTCGCCGAGCTGCAGCGCCTCGTCGCCCGCGCGCCGGCCCCGCTCCCTCACGCGGTCGTTGCCGAGCCGGGAGAGCCCTCCGCGGCCGGCTGGCGCATCGGCATCGCGTTCGACCCCGACATCCTGCGCAACGGCAGCAATCCCCTGGCGCTGCTCGACGACCTGCGCGACCTCGGGCCCTGCACCGTGACGCCACGCCTCGACGACGTGCCCGAGCTCGGCGCGCTCGATCCCGAGGCGCTGGCGATCGGCTGGGACGTGACGCTCAAAGGTGAGATCGCAAGGGCGGCGATCGAGGACGTGTTCATGTTCGTCATGGACGAGGTCAAGCTGACCCTGATGCCGCTCGCCGCCGTGCAGGAGGCTCCGGAGGCGGTCCCGGCCGCTGCGCCGGTCGAAGCCGTCTCCGTCCCGATCGCGCCCGTGCTCCTGCCCCTGCCCGCCCCCGTGCAGGCCGTCGCGCCGGCATCGACGTCCACCGTCGCGGCCACCCCCGCCCCCGAGCCGAGGGTCGGGGGGCGGCGTGCCGAGGACCGGGCCGGGTCGACGGTCCGGGTCGAGGCCGAGCGGCTCGACGAGTTGATGGACCGGGTCGGCGAGCTCGTGATCGCGCAGGCCCGCCTCAGCCAGCTCGCCGGCCTGCGCGCCGACAACGGCATCAAGGCGATCTCGGAGGAGATCGAGCGCCTGTCCTCGCGCCTGCGCGACACCACGATGGGCATCCGCATGGTCCCGATCGGCTCCCTGTTCAGCCGCTTCCGCCGGCTCGTCCACGACCTGTCGCGCGATCTCGGCAAGCCGGTCGAGTTCGTCACCGAGGGCGAGGACACCGAACTCGACAAGACCATGATCGAGCGCCTCGCCGACCCGCTCGTCCACCTCATCCGCAACGCGATCGACCACGGCATCGAGGACCCGGCCCGCCGGGCCGCCGCCGGCAAGGCCGCGACCGGCCGCATCGCGCTGACCGCCGAGCATGTCGGCGCCCAGGTTCTCGTGACGGTGCGCGACGACGGTGCCGGCCTCGACGCCGCGCGCATCCGCGCCAAGGCGGAGGAGAACGGGCTCGTGGCGCCGGGCGCGACGCTGAGCGACCACGAGATCTACCAGTTCCTGTTCGCGCCCGGCTTCTCCACCGCCAAGGCGGTCTCGGCCCTGTCCGGGCGCGGCGTCGGCATGGACGTGGTCAAGAAAACGATCGAGGCGATGCGCGGCTCGATCGACCTCTCGACCGTGCCGGGCGCCGGCTCGGCGGTGGCGCTGCGGCTGCCGCTGACGCTCGCCATCATCGACGGCCTGCTGATCCGGGTCGGGAATGCGCGCTACGTCATCCCGCTCTCGACGATCGAGGAATGCGTCGAGTTGCCGGAGGCGGACCGCGCGCCGCGCGGCCGCAGCTTCCTCAACATCCGGGGCGACCTCGTGCCCTACCTCCGGTTGCGGGAGCTGTTCGACAGCACCGGCGCGCCCGATCCGCACCAGAAGGTGATCATCACCGCCATCAACGGAGACCGGGTCGGCTTCGTCGCCGACCAGATCATCGGCAGCCACCAGACGGTGATCAAGTCCCTGTCGAAGCTGC
>NZ_CAXTHR010000161.1:0-9201 GCF_964244095.1 uncultured Methylobacterium sp.
GGCGTGCGCGCCATCGTCGATTCGGGCGTCGTCCAGTACGAACGCCTGCCGATGCTGGAGATCGTCTTCGACCGGATGATCCGGTTGCTGTCGACGAGCCTGCGCAACTTCTTCCAGGACAACGTCGAGGTGACGCTGGACAACATCACCTCGGTGCGCTTCGGCGACTACCTCAACGCGATCCCGCTGCCGACCCTGCTCGGCGTGTTCAAGGCCGACGCGTGGGAGAATTCCGGGCTCGTCACCGTCGAGTCGAACCTCGCCTACTCGACGCTGGACCTCCTGCTCGGGGGCAAGCGCGGCGGCTCGTCGAGCCGGCTGGACGGGCGGCCCTTCACGACGATCGAGATGCAGTTGGTGCGCCGGCTGGTCGAGATCATCCTCGGTGACCTCGAACTCTCGTTCCAGCCGCTCTCGCCGGTGCGCTTCTCGATCGACCGGATCGAGACCAACCCGCGCTTTGCCACCATCACGCGGCCGGCCAACGCCGCGATCCTGATCTCGCTCCGCCTCGACATGGACGGGCGCGGCGGCCTGCTGCAGATCCTGTTCCCCTACGCCACCATCGAGCCGATCCGTGAACTGCTCATGCAGAGCTTCATGGGCGAGAAGCTCGGCCGCGACCACGTCTGGGAGGGGCACCTCGCCACCGAGATCTGGCAGGCGGACGTGGCGATGGAGGCGGTGCTGCACGAGATGATGCTGCCGTTGAAGCGCGTCATGGCGCTGAAGGTCGGCGACACGCTGATGTTCGACGCCAAGCCCAGCGACCTCATCACCGTCCGCTGCGGCGAGTGGGCGCTGACGCAGGGCCGGATCGGCCGGGTCGACGACAGCATCGCCGTGCAACTGACGCGCGCCCTGCGGCGCTCGCGCACGACGCTCCAGGCCTACGAGGCGTCGATGAACAACCGCAGCGACGGCTAGCCCGTGAGGAGCCCCCGGTCATGAGCCTTCTGGTCACGCTGGCCGCCGACGGCCTCGTCGCGGTGCTGCTCGTCGCCACGATCGTTTCGTCGATCCGGCTGTCGCGGCGCATCGTGCTGCTCAAGGGCGACGAGGCCGCCCTGCGGCAGACCATCGCCGACCTGATGGTGGCGAGCCAGACCGCCGAGCGCGCCATCGCCGGCCTGCGCAACGCCCTCGACGAGTGCGATAGGACGCTCGCGGAGCGGCTCGGCACCGCCGAGCGTTATGCCGCCGACATCGCGGCGCAGGTCGAGGCCGGCGAGGGGGTGATCGCGCGCATCGGCGCGATCGTCACGCAGATGCGGGGCGCCCCGGCCCGCGTCGCCGAGCCCGCTCCGGGGCCCGTCGCCGCGAGCCCGAGGCCGGCCGTTCGCGTCGCCGCTGAGACCGTGACGTCCGAGGGCCCGAACGGCGAGCGCCTCGGTGCCGCCGCCGCGGCAGCCCTCGCCATGACCGAGCGCGCGCTCAACCGCGTCCGGAGCCGCGCCGCATGACCACAGGGCCGCCCGGCACGGTCGGTCCCGGCGCCCCGGCGCCTCGGAAGCCCGGGACGGCGCTCGCCCGCTCGCGCCTGCGGCCGGTGCGCCCGCTGAGGCTCCGGCTGATCGATGCGGTGACGCTGGCCGCCGCCGGGCTGCTGGTGCTGAAGCTCGTCGCGATGACGGTGGACACCCCGCAGGCCGATTCCGACCTGCCGTCCTTCGCCCGGGTGCTCGCCAAGGCGCGCACCGGCTACGAGCCGGTCGATCCGTCGACGACCGGGTCGGTCACGGCCAAGGAGCCGGAGAAGGCGGAGGCGAAGAAGCCCGAGCCGCCGCCGCAGGCGCAGCCACTGACGCCGGAGCCGGTCTCCCCGACCGAGCGCGCGCTGCTGGAAAAGCTCGGCGCCCGCCGCGACGCGCTCAAACTGAAGGGCGACGAGCTCGCGTTGCGCGAAAAAATGCTCGGCGAGGCCGAGCGCAAGCTCGAATCCGGCCTCGGCGACCTCAAGCAGGCGGAGGAGAAGGCGGACGTCTCGGGCAAGGGCAAGGCCGACGCCGAGAAGGCCGGCCTGAAGAACCTCGTCACGATGTACGAGACGATGAAGCCGAAGGACGCCGCCCGCGTCTTCGATCGCCTTGGCCACGAGGTGCTGGTGCCGCTCGTCCTGGCGATGAACCCGCGCAAGATGGCCGAGGTGCTGGCCGTGATGCAGTCCGAGGCCGCCGAGAAGCTCACCGTGGCGCTCGCCAACCGTGCCCGCGGCGTCGCCGGTCCCCAGGCCGCCGGCTCGCCGCTCGGGCCGAACGAGTTGCCGGCGATCGAGCCGGGGGGCCGCTGAGACGTGCAGGACGTCGGTCCTGGACTCGGAGACCCGCCGAACCCTGATCACGCAGCGCGTCGTCGCCCGCCTGCCGCGTCGGGGAGGGCGGCATCCGCCGGCGCGGGCATGCCCGTCGCCTGCACCAGCCCCTCGGCCCCGCGCAGGGCGCCCGCGCGCAGTTCCAGCCCGAGGAAACGAGCGCGATCGAACGGTCCCGGCAGGGTGAGGCCCGCCGCGCGATCATCCGAGAAGCCGAAGCGGGCGTAATACGGCGCATCGCCGACGAGCAGCACCGCGCCGTGGCCGAGGGCTTCGGCGCGACCAAGCCCCGCCTGCATCAGCACGCGGCCGAGTCCCTGGCCCTGGAGCGCCGGATCGACGGCGAGCGGCCCGAGCAGCAGGGCGGGTCGGCCGACGCCAGCCAAGACGTGCCACAGGCGCAGGGTTCCGACGAGGATGCCGGCGCGGGTCGCCGCGAAGGCGAGGCCGCGCGCCGGCAGGCGACCCTCGCGCAGGCGCTCGGAGGTCCTGGCTCGGCGGTTCGGGCCCAAGCACGCATCGAGCAGGTGCTCGCGCGCGGCGACGTCGCGATGGTGCTCCGCACGGATCTGGATCACGGCCGTAACCTCCGCGTCGGTGGCGACGCATGGGCGGCGTGCGCAGCCGTCGGGAGCGCCCCGTGACGGGGCCTCGAACGGAGCGGACAGCCGCGGGTTTCAGCAAGGCATCACGCCGTGCCGGAGCTCGAGCCCGGCACGGCTGCGCGGATCAGATCACGATCTGCTGGAGCGGCGGGAAGCCGTTGAAGGCGACCGCCGCGTAGGTCGTGGTGTAGGCGCCCGTGCCCTCGATCAGCACCTTGTCGCCGATCGAGAGCGAGACCGGCAGCGGATAGGGGTCGCGCTCGTAGAGCACGTCCATCGAGTCGCAGGTCGGCCCGGCGAGCACGCACGGGCTCATGCGGTCGCCGTCGTGGTCGGTGCGGATCGGATAGCGGATCGACTCGTCCATGGTCTCGGCCAAGCCCCCGAACTTGCCGATGTCGAGGTAGACCCAGCGGACCTCGGCCTCGGCGGCCGACTTCTTCGAGATCAGCACCACCTCGGCCTCGATCAGCCCGGCATTGCCGACCATGCCGCGGCCCGGCTCGATGATCGTCTCCGGAAGCCGGTTGCCGAAATGCTGGGTCAGCGCGCGGAAGATCGCGTCGCCGTAGGATTCCACGCCCGGCACCTGCTTGAGATACTTCGTCGGGAAGCCGCCGCCGAGGTTGACCATCGACAGGCCGATGCCGCGCGTCGCGCATTCGCGGAAGATCGCCGAGGCCGCGGCCAGCGCCCCGTCCCAGGCTCCGGTGTTGCCCTGCTGCGAGCCGACGTGGAACGACACGCCGTAGGCCGAGAGCCCCCGGCGGTGGGCGTGCTCCAGCACGTCGACGGCCATGTCGGGCTCGCAGCCGAACTTGCGCGACAGCGGCCAGTCGGCGCCGGCCCCGTCGCAGAGGATGCGGCAGAACACCTGCACGGCTTCCGTCGCGATGCCGGAGGCGGCGGCGGCGCGCGAGATCTTCTCGACCTCCGCCTCGCAATCGACCGCGAACAGCCGGATGCCGAGACGGAGCGCGCGACCGATGCAACGCTCCTTCTTGATGGTGTTGCCGAACGAGATCCGGTCCGCGGTGGCGCCGGCCGAGAGCGCCATCTCGATCTCGGCCACCGACGCGGTGTCGAAGCACGAGCCCATGTCGGCGAGCAACCGCAGCACCTCGGGGGCGGGGTTCGCCTTGACGGCGTAGAACACGCGGGTGTCGGGAAGCGCGCGCGCGAAGGCGGTGTAGTTGTCGCGCACCACGTCGAGGTCGAGCACCATCACGGGGCCCTCGTCGCGGCCGAGGTCGCGGCGGACGCGCAGGAAGTCGCGGATGCGATCGGTCATGTCGGTTTCAACCCACAGGTTCGCGGCGCCCTTCATGCGGGGCGCGCCGTCGAAGATGTGACGGCCCGAAGGGACCGCCGGCGTCTGGGGTCGATGCGTCGCGCGAACCCGCGCGCTTTGGAGACGCGACGGTCCGTGCGGGCGCAAGGCACACCCGGAAGCTGCCGTGGATTGGACGGGATTTCCCATCCGCACGCCGGGCAAGGAGAAACAAGCCTCTTCGGTGCCGGCCTTTGGAGGGCCGACGAGACCAAAAAAGCCCGTTCGTCGTTGCTTTAAGCTGCGTCCCCCGTGGAGAGCGGGGTTCGCCGGTTTCGCCTCCGGCTGCCGGTTGTTGTCGGGGTCCGGTGTCGCCACCTGGATGCCGGCCGAAAGGGATCCACCCTGTCGACCATCGATCCTTTAAGACCCCTGGCGGCTGTCCGGCAGTTGACCGGATGCCCACCAACCGACACGCGGCCACAGGCACGTGCGAAATTGGGCAACCGCGATATACGGATCGCCGCCCCCCGCCACAAGGGACATTCGATGCGGCGGCCCAGGGAATCCCCAGCGTTTCGCCGACCTGTTGCACAAACGCGGCGGCGCGCGGCGCGCGGGCTTTCCAAGCGGCCGGGGAGGGCGCATCTCACGCGGGCCGCCGCGCGGGAGCGCGACGGATACGGCAGCGGCAGCAGGGACGCGGCGGGCATTCATGGCGGAGGCGACATACCCGGCACCGCGGTGGACGGCGTGAGCCGCGCGGCAGCCGGCGGGTTGACGGTGCGCCCCGCCCGCCTCGACGACCTCGACGCCCTCGTCGCCCTGGAGCACGCGACCTTCGCCACCGACCGGGCCGAGCGCCGGGCGATCCGCCACGCGATCCTCTCGAAGACGATGAGCGTCCTGGTGGCCCTGCTCCGCGACGACGACGGCGCCTGCGTGCTCGTGGGCGCGGCCACCCTGGAGCGCCGCCGCAACAGCCGCAGCGCCCGCCTGTCCTCGATCGCGGTCTCGTCCGCGCGGGCCGGGCTCGGGCTCGGCGGACGGCTGATGCAGGCGGTGGAGGACGAGGCCCGGCGCCACGGCTGCACGCGGCTGCGCCTCGAGGTCCGCTCCGACAACGGCGCGGGCCTGCGCCTCTACGAACGGCGCGGCTACCGGCGCTTCGCGGTGCGGGAAAGCTATTACGAGGACGGGATGGAGGCGTGGCGCTACGAACGGCTGCTGACCGATGCCGAATCCGACCCGGCGCTGGGCCGGCCCCGGCAGCGCCGGAGCGGTTAGAACATTTTCCAGCGAGGTGGATACCGGCTCGCGTAAAGAAAATGCGACCACACAAAGGTTTAGGGCGCGCTTCACCGAGCGCCGGCCCGGTCGCGGAGCTTTCTGCGCATCGCGGTCTCGTCACCGTCCGCCTCGATCCGGCCCGCCTTCGCGGAGCAGCCGTCCGTCAGGCGATCGTGCAGTGAGGGGACGCGGAGGGGACCGGAACCGGCGATGTCGCCGGGCCGTCTCGTGGCGTCCTGCTGATGCCGGATTCAGGGAATCTTACCGGCTGCGCGCTAGACCGGCGCCACGAGCCGGCCCGCGCCGGTTTCGTCCCCGAAGGCTTAGCCCATGGCCGTGATCGCCGCTTTCGTCCTGAATGCCGGGCTGAACTTCGTCCTCGGGCTGCTCATCGCCAAGCTGCTCGGCCCTGCCGATTTCGGCCGGTTCGCGCTCGCCACCGCCGGCGCTATCGTCGTCAACACCGTGCTGTTCGAGTGGCTGCGGCTCTCGGCGACGCGGTTCTATTCGAGCCGGGTGCGCACGGGTGAACCGTGGATTCGCCACGGCCTCGACCGGGCCTACGCGATCCTCGCGCTGCTGCTGTTCGCGGCCGCGGCCCTGGCCGGCGGGCTCGGCGTCGGCGACGGTCCTGACGGGCGCGGCGCGATCCTCTGCGGGGCGATGCTCGCCGCGCTCGGCATCGGCGTGTTCGACTACCACGCCGCGCTCGCCCGCGCCCGCTTCGACGGCCGGCTGTATTTCGGGCTGGTCGCCGTGAAGAACGTGCTCGCCTTCGCGCTGATGGCCGGCGCCGCCTGGTACCTACCGCAGCCGGCCTGGGTGCTCGCGGCCGCGGGCTTGAGCCAGCTCCTCGCCGTGCTGATCCTGCGCCGCCCCTTGCGCGATCCGGTCACGGCGTTCGAGCGCCCGCGGATGCGCGCGACGTGGCGGCTGTTCCTGCGCTACGGCCTGCCCCTGATCGCCGCCAACGCCGCCTACCAGATCCTACCCGTCCTCAACCGCGGCACCATCGCGGCGCAGTCCGGGTTTGCGGAAGCCGGCTACTTCGCCCTCGCCGCCGACGTGACCTCGCGCAGCCTGACGATGCTCGGCACCGCACTGGACCTGCTGCTGTTCCAGTTGGCGGTGCGCGCCGAGGAGCAGCACGGGCGCGCGGCGGCCGAGCGGCAGGTCGCCGACAACGCGGCCACCGTCTTCGCCCTGCTGCTGCCCTGCGCCGTCGGCTTCTGGGCGGTGCTGCCCGCCCTTCAGGCGCTCGTGGTGCCGGAGGCCTATCGCGGGCCGTTCGCGCTCTACGCGACGCTGCTGATCCCCGGCCTGTTCTGCCTCGCGCTGATGTTCTTCGCGATCAACCCGATCTTCCAGATCCGCCGCCGCACCCTGCCGGTGATCGCGGCGGCCGCGATCGGGCTCGCCGGCAACGGCCTCGGGCTCCTCGTCCTGCCGCCGATCCTCGGGAGCGCCGGCATCGCGCTCGCGCAGACGCTCGGGCTCGTGGCCGCCTTCGCGTGGCTCGCCGTGCGCGCGCTCGCCGGCCGCGACCGCCTGCGTCTGCCGTGGCGCGAGATCGCGTCGGCGAGCGTGGCCTGCGGCGCGATGGCGGTGGCGCTCGTGCCGCTGCGTCACCTCGACCCGCCGTCGGCGCTCGGCCTCTGCGTGCCCGTCGGCGCGGGCCTCTACGCGGCTCTGGTGTGGACCTTCGACATCGCGGGCCTGCGCCGCCGGATGGAGACCCTGTTCCGCCCCGCCCATCCCGTCGCCGCGGAGTGACGGCCGGACCGGTCCGGGCGCCACCCGCGCGTCCCTTTGCAAGGCGGGCGCGATCCCGCATGATCGAAGCCCAAGGGATGCCGACCAAGGCGCCCGACGAGGCAGGAAACGATGCGACCCTACGAGCCCCGCGACGAGGGCGAGGCGGCCGAGATCGTCGGCGCGGCGGCCGGCCGGTCCGAGCGGCTGCGCCTCGTCGGCGGAAACACCAAGGCCGGGGTCGGCCGCCCGGCGCAGGACGCGGCGACGCTGTCCGCTCGCGGACTGTCCGGCGTCACCCTCTACGAGCCCGCCGAGATGGTGGTCTCGGCCCGTGCCGGCACGCCGCTCGCCGAGGTGCAGGCGCTGCTGGCCTCCCGCGGCCAGATGCTTCCGTTCGAGCCGGTGGATTTTTGTGCGCTGATGAGTTCGGCCGGCGAGCCGACCTTCGGCGCGGTGGCGGCGGCCAACAATGCCGGCCCCCGGCGCATCAACGCGGGTGCGGCGCGCGACAGCCTGATCGGCGTGCGCTTCGTCAACGGGCGCGGGCAGGCGATCAAGTCCGGCGGCCGGGTGATGAAGAACGTCACCGGCCTCGACCTCGTGAAGCTGATGGCCGGCGCCTGGGGCACCCTCGGGCTGCTCACCGAGGTGACGTTCAAGGTGCTGCCGGTGCAGGAGCGGGTCGCGACCCTGGTGTTCTCCGGCCTCGACGATGCCCGCGCGGTCGCGGCTCTGTCGGCTGCCCTCGGCTCGCCGTTCGAGCTGACCGGCGCGGCCCACCTCCCGGCCGGCCTCGAAGGCGCGCACGCCCGCACGCTGATGCGCCTCGAAGGGTTCTCGGAGTCGCTGGACTACCGCCTCGGTGAACTGCGCACGCTGCTCAGGCCGTTCGGCGCCGCCGAGGTCGTGGAGCGCGAGCCCGGCGCCGCGCTCTGGACGGCGATCCGTGACGCGACGGCCTTCGCCGGCACCACCGAGGCGGTGTGGCGGATCTCGACCGCGCCGACGCGGGCACCGGCGCTCGCCGCCGCGATCGGGCGGGCACTGCCGGCGCGCTGGTTCTACGATTGGGGCGGCGGCCTGGTCTGGCTCGCCGTCCCGGCCGGGGGCGATGCCGGCGCGGAGGCAGTCCGCACGGCCCTCGCCGAGCAGGGCGGCCACGCGACGCTGATCCGCGCGCCCGACGCCGTGCGCGCGGCCGTGCCGGTGTTCCAGCCGCTCTCCGAACCGCTGATGCGGGTGACGCTGGGGATCAAGGCGGCGCACGACCCGGCGGGGGTGTTCAACCCGGGGCGGATGTATGCGGGGGTCTGACCTGCCCGAAGCCTCGCTGCCGCATCGCGGTCGCTCTCAAAGGATGGCAAGGAAGGCGGACCGATCCGGACCGCCGACGCCATCGGCCCGGAAGAAGACGCAGCAGGACGCGCCGTGCAGACCAACTTCTCCCTTGCTCAGCTCGCCGACCCCGCGATGGCGACCTCGGAAAAGATCCTGCGCACCTGCGTGCATTGCGGGTTCTGCACCGCGACCTGCCCGACCTACCTGCTGCTCGGCGACGAGCTCGACAGCCCGCGCGGGCGCATCTACCTGATCAAGGACATGCTGGAGGGGGCCAAGGCAGCGAGCGCCGAGGTGGTCCGCCACATCGACCGCTGCCTGTCGTGCCTGTCCTGCATGACCACCTGTCCGTCCGGCGTGCATTACATGCACCTCGTCGATCATGCCCGCAGCCATATCGAGCAGACGTTCTCGCGCCGCCTCGACGACCGGCTGCTGCGCGCGGTGCTGGCCTTCGTGCTGCCCTACCCGAACCGGTTCCGCTTGGCGCTACTCGGCGCCAAGCTCGGGAGCCCGTTCAGGGGGCTGGTGGCGCGCCTGCCGCGAATCGGCAACCGGCTCGCCGCGATGCTCGACCTCGCGCCCGCCGCCCTGCCGGACCGCGACCCGACCGACCGGCCCGCGACGTTCCC